>CAYZGQ010000008.1:0-26842 GCA_964478135.1 uncultured Candidatus Saccharibacteria bacterium | reverse complement strand
GCTAAACCGTGCCCCGAATCAATGGGGTCGTGGGTTCGAATCCCACCTCCTCCGCCAGAGAGCCTATCGGTATTTTAATAAACCCAATCTAGTTGATCGGATTGATAAATCAGCTATATTGTAAGCGTGGTTGGGCTGACATAATTTTTATTTAACTTGAGGTTTTGAAACAGTCCGGGGTAGCTCAATGGCAGAGCAACTCGCTGTTAACGAGAAGGTTGACGGTTCGAGTCCGTCCCCCGGAGCCACGAATCACTCGTTCATTATATTCTCTCGGGTACATGGCAAGCCAAAGTAAGCAGTTGTGTTTAAGCTTGCAAAATGGAATAGTGGTTCATGCTCTATACCGTGTACCATTTAGTACACGGCGGAGCTTGAGCGGAGCGAATAGTTTAGGGCAATATCACAAAATGAATAAATTTTATTTTGTTTGTGTTTTATTTAGCTACAAAGACAATAAATTCTATTTTATTTCATAAGAATTTACTGCCAAAGAAAAACTTAACAAAAACTTAAAAATAAGTCATAGCATCTGGAAAAAGTTTAATGAAAGTAACCTGGGAAAAATCGGAAAAATCGCGCTCGAGAGGTTTGGGATTAGTCAGGAGCGGCGCCGGTTTAGTCTCGAATCTTTTGAATCTTTTGGCCGATCTGGTAATTCCACGAGAGTGCCTAGCCTGCGGTTCAGAGGGCAGTGACTGGTGCTTTAGCTGTTCCGATCAAATTAGTTTTGATCCGCCTGTTCCAACTTGTCCTAGTTGTCCGAGGCTTAGCCCAAGGGGTTCTTTTTGTTTTGAACACCGGCCCGATTGGCCACTCACGGGAATTATTTGGGTTGGCCGCTACCGCCAGCCCTCTCTTAAGTTGGCGCTCAACCGGCTAAAATACGATCGAGTCCGGGAGTTGGCTCTGCCCCTTGGGGCGCTGGTGGCTCGGCGTTTGATCCAAGGTCCGGCCAAACTCCGTCTGGACCGAACCAGCTGGGTCGCCCCAGTCCCCTTACATCCAGCCCGTTTGCGCTGGCGCGGATTTAATCAAGCCGAGTTGATCGGCCGGCTGGTCGCCCAATCGTTTGGTCTAACTTGGGTGCCCGACTTGCTCGAGCGTTCCAGGGCAACTAGAACTCAAGTCGGCTTGAGCGGCGACTTGCGTTTAAACAATGTCGCCGGCGCGTTTCGGGTTGGTTCGAGCTATCGGACTCGTCTTAAAGGTTGTTCCGTCATTTTGGTTGATGACGTTATGACTTCCGGGGCGACTTTGGGCGCGTGCGCCTTGGCCTTGCGGCGCTCGGGCGCCCGTCAAGTCCGAGCGGCGCTGGCGGCTAGAGACTAGCCGGTTTGCCCGACTGTTGAGTCCGATTGATTGACGGATTATCGCTCGTACATCTTGGCCCGGGCAGAAAAGCCGGTCGCGCGATCGCACTTTTGATCAACCAGAGCCTCGAGTTTAAGTTTCCTCTGATCGGTCATCTCAACCATCAGACAGCCCTTAACTTGCCGGGCGGGCGAGAGTTTGACCTTGCCGGCAAGAGTCTTGCGATCCCAGAATTGACCGCTGAGCTTGAGATACTGCCAGTCAACCAGATCATACTTGACCAATCCGCTCGCTTTGGAAACCTCTTCCGGTTTGGGACTTTCGGTCAAGGCGGCAAACTGTTTGGCTTGACCACCAAAATCGCCCAGCGAGATGATGAAACTTGACGGGTCGTAAAGGTCGGGCGCGATCGAAAAATGACCCGACCAGTAGCCCTCAACTCCCCCGCCCGGGCCGCCGTAGCCGCCGCTCGCCTCCTCAAACCAGTTGCCGATCAGCCGGCCATCCAAATCATAGTCAATCTTGCCCGAGAGCGGTTCAACCACCCGGGCGTAGCGAGACAGGATAAACTCCTTGAGCTCGGGCGAGTAATAGTCAAGCGGGTCGGCGGTGTAGAGCTTCCAGAATTCGGCCTGGTAGAGCTCGGGCGAAGTAAAGCCGTTCAAGGGCTTTTGTGTGTCCCAGACGGCAAAGTCAAGAGTCTGGCCGCCAATCCGACCGATCGGCTGGCCGGCTTTGACCGGGATGTCAACTTCGGCCCGGCGGCCGTTTTGGTTCTGGTCGTAAACCGCTTTAATGTCAGGCGCGAGCGAGGTCAAAAGATCGTAGTAATACAAAAAGGTGCAACTCACGGAAAAAACCAGCCGATACTCGGTCCCCCGCTCGTTGGTTCGGGGCTGAATCTCGACCAGCCGGCTCTCGGCCATGGCGAAAACCTCGTAGCTGTCCCGGGCCGAGTTTTGATCTTTGGGGGCGAAATACTGGTGATCAATCGGGGTAACGTGGCCGCCGATCACCAAACCATAAGGGACAATGATCGAGAAATCCTCGGGTTTCATCGGGGCGTGAGTTAAAACAGACGGCCCCTGCCCGGAACATTTGCCGCCGGAAAGTCTTCGGCCGTCTTTTTTGGGGTTTAACCCAACTTGACTGTCGGGTTGACGCTTTTTTGGATTGGTTCTCGAGCCGGTTGGCTCTAGGGATGAAGACCCTTGTTGGATTAGGCTGGGCTTGGAACCCAGGGCCCAAAACACGCTTGCTAGGAGTGTCAGCAAAACCAGCCCGGCTAAAAATATGAGCCATTTATTTTTGATGGTCTAATTATATCCTAATAACTGCAAGAGCGCAGACAGCCAATCATTCCAAACAAATCCAAATTTCAAACTCGACTAGTAATATGACTAATGCAGGCTCCAAAAAGTCTCGCAATCCTTACGATTATAGCCATATATAGAGACTAAAATCCAAAGCACAGGTTCCAAGCCCTAAACTCCAAATGCCCGGTCTTTGTTTTCCAATCAGGCTTGATCTGTGATTTAATCGAGAATCGAGATCACCGGCACTTTGATTTGGATCGATCTGTGTTAAGATTTGGACTGATTTTATCTTGTTATCAAAACCGATGGAAAGTGATGCCGAAAAAGTCAAAAACCGACTTGATATTGTCGAGCTCGTGTCAAGCTACGTCACGCTTAAAAAGGCCGGCCTCAATTATAAGGCGCTGTGTCCGTTTCACCAAGAAAGAACGGCCTCTTTTATGGTCTCGGCTGACAAGCAGATCTTTAAATGTTTTGGCTGTGGTATGAGCGGCGATGTGATTGAGTTTGTAATGAAAATGGACGGCTTGAGTTTTCCCGAGGCGCTCGAACTGCTGGCCCAAAAAGCCGGATTGAGTCTGGCCAAGAGAGTCAAGGGCGAGTCAGTCTCTTCAGTTGACAAGTCCCGGCTCTTTGAGCTCAACCAGCTGGCTAGCCTATTTTTTCATAAGGTTTTAACCGATCATCCGTTGGCTCATCCGGCCCGCGTCTACCTTAAAGATCGGGGGATTGGTCTGCCATCGATTAAAACATTTCGTATCGGCTACGCCCCGGCCCAGCCGGTCGCCAGAAATTTTTTACTTGGTCGGGGTTTTAGGGCTGGTGAGCTTGAACAAGCCGGTTCACCCGATCGGTTTTACAATCGGCTGATGTTTCCGATTTTTGACCCGATCGGGAAGGTGGCTGGTTTCACCGGCCGCGCGCTCGATCAAAAAACCGAGCCTAAATATCTTAATACCCGTGATACAGTCATATTTCACAAGGCCCGCTTGCTCTATGGTCTGGCTCAAGCCAAAAGTTCAATCAGAAACTCTAATCAAGTTGTGCTGGTTGAGGGTCAAATGGACGTCATAGCCTCTGTTCAATCTGGGGTGTCTAACACCATTGCCTCTTCCGGCACCGCCCTAACCCGTGAACAGGCAGTTATTATAAAACGTTTGGCCGATGATCTGATCATTGCTTTTGATCCCGACCCAGCCGGACGCAAGGCAACTATTTCTGTTTTGGAAAAAACCTTGCCGGCTGAACTGGCGGTCCGTATTGTCAACTTGTCGGACACAACCGGCGACGCGGCCGATCTAGCTGTCAAACATCCCCAGTCTTGGCGCGGTCTGGTCAAACAAGCGCCCGCCTGGGGCGACTGGCTGATCGATCACTTAATTCAATCACGGCCGACTACGATCGAGTTAAAGAAAAAAGTAAGCCAGCTGGCGGTCCCTCTGATCGGTCTGGTTAGCGATCCGGTCGAGGCAGGCCACTGGGTTAGCCAACTCGCTCTTAAGCTTAAGGTCAGAGAATCGGCGATTCTGGAAGCGCTCAAAAAAAAGCGGTCTGGTTTGGCCGAAAATAGTCAGTCATTGGGCCAGTTCGACTCAACTGACCGATCCCAGGGCGCCTTGACAATCGGCCAGACCCTCTTTATGATGATTGATCGTTATCAGCTTCAGGATCAGCATCAAGACTTGTGGCCCGGTCTGGTTGAACGATATACTGACCAAAAAGACCGTCTCGAGCTGGGGTTTCAAAAACAGTATCCTAATTTAGAACCCGGGCGAGCTAAAAAAATAGTTAATCAGTTGATTACCAAACTTCAGTCCAATCGAGCCGAGCGGGTCAAGACCCAAATGGTCTCAAAGATTGCCGCGGCCGAGTCGGCCGGCAATCGAAAGCTGTTAAAAACGCTTCTTGACCAACTCAAAAAACAACTCCCCGCCAATTAGCCAGTCCAACTATGAAGCAAAAAACAGCGCCCAGTGAACTTTCTGACGAGTTAAATAAGCTCCTTAAAAAAGGTCGCCAAATTGGTTTTGTCACTTACCAAGAAATTATCCAGGCCAAACCCGAGCTCGAGCGAAATATTCAAGACATAGACGCTTTTTTTAATCAGGCGTTCAAACAAGGGATTGACTTGCGTCAATCGCGCAAAATTCTCGAGTTTAGCAAAATCAAAGCTAGCTTGGCGGAGCCAGAATCAAGCGACGATTCGGTTAGAATGTACCTTAGAGAAATTGGCCGGGTCGCCCTTCTAACGGCTCAAGATGAAGTCCGGCTGGCCAAAAGGATCGAAAAGGGTGACCGAGTGGCTAAACACGAACTAACCAACGCTAATTTGAGGCTGGTTGTGTCGATTGCCAAAAAGTACATCGGCCGAGGGTTGTCCCTTATGGACTTAATCCAAGAAGGCAACACAGGGCTTTTGCGGGCGGTTGAAAAGTTTGACTACCGCAAGGGTTACAAATTTTCTACCTATGCCACTTGGTGGATCCGTCAGGCGATCACTCGGGCAATCGCCGATCAAGCCCGGACGATTCGTATTCCGGTCCACATGGTCGAGACTATGAACAAAATGACTCGGATTCAGCGCCAGCTGGTTCAAGACCTTGGTCGAGAACCAACGTCCGAAGAGATATCGGTAGAGATGCAGATTCCGCTTGAAAAAGTCGAACATATCTTAAAAATTTCCAATGAAACGGTTTCTCTAGAATCGCCGGTCGGGGAGGAGGAAGACTCAAAACTGGGTGACTTTATTCAAGACAAAGACTCGCTTTCACTCGAAGAAATCGCGATTCACCAACTTTTGCGCGGTCATGTTAGTGAATTTTTGGGCTACCTCTCGCCAAGAGAGCAGAAAATTTTGCGGATGCGTTTTGGTCTTGAATCCGACAGCCGACAATACACCCTGGAAGAAGTTGGCCAAGAATTTGGGGTGACCCGCGAGCGGATTCGCCAGATCGAGGCCAAGGCTTTGCAGAAGTTAAAAAAGCATGACCAGTCCGACAAACTGGCCGACTACTTAAGATAGTTGTCGAGGTTCAATCTGAACTGACCGCCAGTTTGGGTCAGTCCGCGGGCCGCTTATTGAGTCTTCTGGATCTAAATATTTATAGATAAACCTTGATCTGTGAAAAGTAATCAGCCGGTCAATCGTTTGTTACTTGTTGAAACGGCCGAACTTGTCTATACTGAAATTAGGTCGATTGCTAATAAATCAGAAAGGAGGTGATGGATAGTGAACTCGAAAGAATTTTTGAAGTGGGGTGGTATTATTCTTCTTATTTTTGGCGTCTTGGGATACATTACCCCAACACTTGGTAGCTTCTTAAGCCTGACGCCGCTTGAGAACATCGCACACATTCTCCTGGGCGTGGTTGCCTTGGGTTTGGTCTACTGGGGTAGCGAATCGTTTCACAAACCAGTTACTATCGCGGTTGGTTTGATCGGTCTGCTCTTTGCTGTTATTGGTTTCGCGGTCGCTGGCAAAGATGTGCCCAACCTTGGCAGTGTTCAGCTGGACAATCCGCTTGACAACCTTATTCACTTGGTTGTCGGTGTTTGGGCCCTTTGGGCGGCCTTAGGCAGTAAGAAAACCGCTTAAGATTAATTTGGCCCTAGTCTTCAAAAACCCCTCCTTTGATCAGTGGGGTTTTTGAAGACTAAAGTTCTAGACTAGTCAGACGGTCTTGGGCTTGTTTGGCCAAATAGGTCTCCTTTTGTTGTTCGAGTACTCGGATCAATCCTGCGTGAGCCAAGGGATAGAGCGGGTCGATCGCCCTGGCTCTTCGGTAGGCTAGCTCGGCTTCGAAATATTTGGCCTGGCTCTCCCTGGCCAAACCAAGGTGGTACCAGGCGTCTCTAGAGAGCGGATTGAGCTGACTCGACCGTGCGAAAGCGGCTTCGCTGGCAAAAATATCACCTCTTTGATAGAGCTGGCGGCCGCCTTCAAGCGCCGCCGCTGGATCGCTCGCCGCCTCGATGTAGTCAGGGAGACTCTTGGGACTTGGGCTGGCTGAATCGACTGGCTGATTCTTGGCGGCTAATCTGGGTCCAAACCACAGCCAGCCCAAAAAAAGAGCCGTCCCGGCCGCTAGAACAAGTAACTTTGACGATTTAGTTGATTGGTTGAGGCCAGTCATGGCTTATGAGTAAATCATTATCAATCCAACCGGCCTGACGCAATTCCTGCCAGATCGCTTCTGTCACAAAGGGCATAAACGGATGAAGGAGCGCCAGCGAGCTTGAGAGTGATCGCAACAGTATCGCTTGCGTGGGTTGTGTCAGTTTCGCCTGGGTTAGTTGTTTTTTTGATCTCTCAATATAGCTATCGGCCAAGTCGTGCCAGACAAAATCGTAGATCTGCTGGGCGGCTTGATGGAACCGAAACGACTCGATCTGCTGGGTAGTTTTTCGGACGGTTTGATCAAGAGCCTTGATCAGGGCCAAGTCAGCTTTAGTCAGATTTGAGCGCTGTAAGTCAAGGTTCTTGATTTTATTAGGATCAGCCTGACTTTGTTTTAGGCTGATCATGATAAAGCGAGCCACGTTCCAGAGCTTGTTGGCAAAGTTGCGCATGCCCCGGATTTTTTGTTCAGAAATTACAATGTCACTGCCGGCGGCCGTGCCAAACACGAGCGCCAGGCGCAGGGCGTCGGCCCCAAAGTCTTCAATCACGCCCAACGGGTCGATGACGTTGCCTTTGGATTTGCTCATTTTTTGGCGGTCTTGGTCACGGACCAGTCCGTGCAAGTAGACTTGGCGAAACGGTACCTCGCCGGTTGAGAACAGACCGAGCATAATCATTCGGGCGACCCAGAAAAAGATGATGTCATGGCCGGTCTCCATAACACTGGTTGGGTAAAACCGCTCGAAATCAGCACTTTGTTTCGGATTTTTAATTTGGGATTTAGGGTTTGCGCCCGAGGCAAGGAGCGCCGCGAACGGCCACTGACCAGACGAAAACCAGGTGTCGAACACGTCTTGGTCTCGGGTCAGCCGGGACGACCCGCAATCAGGACACTTTTTGGGCGCTTGGCCGATACTGACGATCGGCCGGCATTTCTGATTGGTTTGCCCGGCCGGACGGCCGGGCTGGAGACTGGAATTTGAGCTTTGGGATTTACGCTTCAGAGCGTCTTGGCAGTACCAAGCAGGAATTGGGATGCCCCAGACAATCTGGCGACTAATGTTCCAGTCGCGCAGATTGGATAGCCAGTGTCGGTAGACTTTTTCGAACCGTTTGGTCACGAAGCGCACCTGACCAGTGTCAAGCGCGGCCAAACCGAGCTGCTGGAGCGAGACTGACCGGCGGAGGGCCTTTTTAATACTCACGTTTTTAATTTTAATTTTGGCTTGCCGGTGCATACTGATAAACCACTGCTCGCGCACCAAGGGTTCGATCGGCCGCTGACACTTATAGCACACGCTTAGGCTGTGTCGATAACTTGTGTCGATTCGCTCAACTAAACCTTTGGCTTGGAGCAGTTGGATAATTTTTGGCCGGGATTGGCTTGCTCGAGTACCGGTTAGCCCTCCGGCGATTGGTCCGAGTTTGCCCTGGCTGTCAATCACCGGTTCAATCTCGAGTCCACGTCGCACAGCTAGCTCAAAGTCAGCCCGATCGTGGGCCGGGGTGATGGTCATAGCGCCTGAGCCAAACTTCATGTCAATCAGTTCGTCTTTGAGAAGTGTCGCCTTGATCGGACCGTTGATCCACTCGAGCCCAAAGACCTGACCGTCTTGGTATTTGTTATAGCGGCTGTCTTTGGGGTGAACAACAACGTACTTGTCGCCGAACTTAGTTTCCGGTCGGGTAGTCGCGATCGTAAACAGCCCGTATTTTAAGTAGTAGAGTGGATCGGTTCGCTCGACATAGCGGACCTCCAAATCCGAAAGCGCGGTCTGATGTTTGACGCACCAGTTAACTAAACCGGGCGCCCGATAGGCCAGACCGGCCTCGTACATGCGTTGAAAAGTCTGGTAAACAAAACTGACAACATCTGGGTCAAGGGTGAACTTCTGGCGCGACCAGTCGCAACTAGCGCCCAGCCGGCGCAGCTGGTTCTCGATTTCTTTTTTGTTGATTTGGGTAAACTCTAAAATTTGGTCATAAAGCCGAGACGGTTCGATCGTCAACCGATTTTTGCCCTCTTGTTCAAGTTTCTTGTCAAAAACGACTTGGGTTTCAAAGCCAGCGTGGTCAAACCCGGGCAACCAGAGGGTGGGCTGTTGGCGCATCCGATGATAACGAATCATTAAGTCTTGGAGCGCAACAAACACCGCATGGCCAATGTGGAGCTTGCCGTTGGCATTGGGCGGGGGCATAATTATGGAAAATGTTTTAATCCCGGCAGTTGTTTGATTGTTGGGGTTAAAAGCGCCCGATCTTTGCCAGAGATCGTAAATTTTAGCTTCGTAGAGTTGCGGCTGGTAGGTTTTGGCGATTTGGCTCATGTGTCCCCGATTGTACCGGCTGAATCGATTTGACTCAAGAGAGCCTAAGATCGGGTTGGGCTAAAATAGACTCAAGCGGCTGGGCCGCCCGATCACCCTTGAGCCAAGCGGTCAAGCCGATCATGGCGGCGTTGTCGCCTGTTAGTTCAAGCGGGCTTAGAAAAACCCGCCGGCCCAGGGCTGGGCCGGCTGCCTTAAACTCGCGCCGGAGCCTCAAGTTGGCCGCCACGCCGCCGGTTAGCCAGACGTTTTTGAGCCGGAACTTTTGAGCCGCCCTAAAAGTTTTAGCCAAGAGTACGTCAACAATCGCTTGTTCGAGCGCCAAAGCCAGGGCGGGTTTTGGTGTCTGGGGATACTTTTTGAGCCACAGGCCACAAGCTGTTTTAAGCCCGGCAAACGAGAAATCAAAATCGTTTGAGTCAATCATCGGTCGGGGCAGGGTAATCGGTTGAGTTGCCCTGGCTTGTCTGGCCAGAGCGGCTATGGCCGGCCCGCCCGGAAAGCCCAAACCGAGCAGTCGAGCAATTTTATCAAACGCCTCGCCGGCCGCGTCGTCGCGAGTTTGGCCGAGCGTTTGATAGCGGCCAAGTTTTTTGACATAAATCAGCAAAGTGTTGCCGCCGGAAACAATTAGACCGACCGCCGGTGTTGCCTGTTCGATTTTGGAATTTGTGATTTGGAATTTAGGTCTTGGACCAGCGAGACTGGCGATCAGGTGTCCTTCGAGGTGATTGATCGGCAGGATTACAGACTCGGTCAGACAGGCCAGCGCCTTGGCTGTTTCAACCCCCACCATGAGCGATCCAAGTAAACCCGGGCCTTGGGTAACGGCGATCATGACGCGATTGCTTTTTAGAATTTGGGCCGGCCGATTGTTGGCTCGGCCGGTCAAAAGCGGAGCCAGGGCGCGCTTAATGATCGGAATAATCAACTCGGCCTGCCGCCGAGCCGCCAGCTCCGGCACGACCCCGCCGGTAGGCCGGTAAAAGCCGGCCTGACTGGCTCGGATGTTAGTCAGGACCCGGCCGTCTTTAATAAGTCCCGCGGCCGTGTCGTCAAACGATGTCTCAATTGCCAAAACATAGCTTGGCCGATTCATCGTCCTACTCTAGCACTTGCCCTTACACTTGCTCAATGATTTGCGATATGATAGGACTATCAATCAGGTGCATCTTAAAAATTAAAGGAGGTTAAAATGAACGTCATTCAACTAAAACCAAAAAATGTATATATAGACCATTTAAGTCACCCGGTCCTGATTTTACACAATCAGGATTACAACATTACTTTGCCGATCGGGATTGGATGGCCAGAGGCGACTTCGATCTCTGACGGGCTGAACCGAAAGGAGCCGATTCGACCGCTCGCCCACGACTTGCTCAAAAATATTCTCGAGATACTTAAGATTGAGCTATCCAGTGTAGTGATTGATCAGCTCGATCGAGACTCGGGAATATTTCACGCTTATTTAAATCTAAAGCAAGGTAATATAAAGTATAAAGTTGATGCCCGTCCGAGTGATGGTGTGGCGCTCGCTCTGCGCTGTCCCGATGTGCCGATTTGGATCACGCTTGACACTTTGATCAAAAGTGGTCGTCTCGACCAAGATCAGGAATTAGAGTTGCTTGGTTCACCCAGCGAAGAAGAGATTAAACGGTTTAAGGATCTGATAAGTGATGTTAAATTTTGATAAACACAAGGAGGTTAAAAAAATGGCTCAAAAAGCGCGTTGTCAGCGTTGCGGGCGAGAGATAAAAACTCTTAGCAACCGCACCCCAAGGGCCAGAGGCTCAAATCCTGCAACCCTTTGCCGAATATGTTTTGGCTCGGGAAGCTATGACCGTCGGCCCCCGAGCGGGAAACGTAAAAATATTATTATTCGAGAAAACAAGGGTACCGTTTAACGCGGCTACCCTTTTTCAGTTAATGAGGGTAGTCTAGGGTTATGGACGGCAGTTTTTTGCAATCAGAGCGCTGGGAACGGTTGGCCCAAGCGCTTGGCCGACCAACTGTTCGGATCGAGTCAACCCTATTTATTAAACTTCCTTTGCTTTTTGGATTGAACTACTATTACAGCCCGCGACCGCGCCTTATTCCCTCGCTCGAGAAGCTTGCCCAAGAGCTGATTGACTCGGTCTTTGTCTGGATTGATCCAGTTGGGCCGATCAGCCAAGATTCGGCCGGCTTCAGAACACTTAAGCGCTCTCGTTCAAAACAGCCTCCAGCCACGCTTGTGCTCGATCTGACCAACCCGACCGATCAGCTGTTAGCCCAGATGAAACCCAAAACACGCTACAACATTCGTTTGAGCCAGCGCCAAGGAGTTGTCGTGCGTTCATCAACCCGGCTGGAGGAGGTTGAGATTTTCTGGCGCCTGGCCGGCCAAACCGCTCGGCGCGGCCGATTCAACTATCACCCGCGATCGTACTACCACAAAATGGTTGAGTGCTCTGGAGCCCGGCTCTTTATCGCCCAGCGCAAGGGTCAGCCTCTGGCGGCCGCGATCTCTATCACCGACGAGGATACTTTCTATTACCTCCATGGCGCTTCAGCCAGCCAGGGCAAAGAACTAATGGCGCCCTATCTGCTGCAGTGGAGTATGATTCAAGAAGCCAAGCAACAGGGTTTTCGCTACTACGATTTTTGGGGGATTGACCAGCTACGATACCCTGGAGTGACTCGCTTTAAGCGCGGTTTTAATCCAGCCGGGCGGTCGGTCGAGTATCCGAGCGCGATCTTGTTGCCAATCAGGCCTTTTTGGTTTACGATCTACCAACTGCTTAAATCACAAAGTTTAAAATAGATATGTCAAATGAAGCTTAAAAGCCAAAACATTTTGAGATTATGGTTTTGGGCTTGATTTGGACTTTGAATTTTGTCATTTGGAGCGAGAGATGCTTAATCGACTCAAAAACCTGCTCCGCCCATTCAGCCCCGACTGGCTGATTGACCGCTATCATTTTATGAGCGGGGTTTTGGCGGCGTTTTACTACCGCCTGCCCGCTCGGGCAATGACCGTGATTGGAGTGACCGGGACCAATGGTAAAACCACGACTGCCAATTTGATCGAGCGGATTTTGGCCGCCGCCGGCCACCCTGTTGCCTTGGCCTCCACGATCAACTTTAAGCTGGCTGGTCAAGAATCAATCAACGAAACCAAAATGACCACCATCTCGCCCTTTGCCCTCCAGCGGTTTTTGGCCAAGGCCAAGCGCCTGGGCTGTCGGTTCGTCGTTTTGGAGGTGACCTCGCACGCGCTCGTCCAGCACCGACTCTGGGGTATTCCATTTCACACAACTGTCATCACCAACCTCGCCCCTGAACATATTGAGTACCACGGCGGATTCAGGTCTTACAAACAAGCCAAGCTCAAGTTGTTTGCCAACAATCCGGCCCTAGCGGTGATCAACAGCGACGAGCCTAACTTGAGTGATTTTGTCAAAGTGTCAGCAGGACGGCAGATCTGGTTTGGGATCGATCAGCCAGCCAGCCGTAAGGTTGAGGTGGTCGGCCGAAAGCTCCTGCTTGAACCAACCGGCACGATGTTCACCGTCGTCACTCCCCAGGGCCAGACGGTCGTGCGCTCCAAACTGCCCGGCCGGTTTAACGTCTCTAACATGTTGGCCGCTGTCTCGGTCGGGCTGGGCCACGGGATTGGTTTGCCAACGATCAAACAGGGGCTTGAGTCGGTTGAACTCATAAGCGGTCGGATGGAACGGGTTAAAACCGATCAACCCTTTGAGATTATTATTGACTATGCCCACCATCCGGCCGCCTTTGAGCAGATTTACAACTCGCTCAAAACCAGCCCTACGGCTAAGATCATCCACGTTTTTGGGGCGACCGGCGGCGGCCGGGACAAAACCAAGCGACCGATTATGGGCGCGCTCGCGGCGGCCCAAGTCGATTATCTGATTTTAACTAACGACGATCCATACGCCGAAGACCCAGAGGAGATTATCGAGGACATTGCCCGAGGTGTGGTCAGGGGACGCAGGGCAAGGACAGGCGAGACAGGCGAGACGAGAGGGTTGGGGATTTGGTGGTGGAAAATTCCGGATCGGCGCCAGGCGATTAAAAAAGCCCTTGAGCTGGCTCAACCCAAGGACTTGATTTTGATCACTGGGAAGGGTCACGAGACAATCCAAATGGTGTCCGATGGCCTCGGCGGTTCCAAGCCGATCCCCTGGAACGATCGCAAGGTGGTTGAGGAGCTTTTGAAAAATAAGGTTTCAGCTCTCAAGCCGACTAACTAATTAGGTCTTGCTAACATGGTTCTTTTAGCCGGGTTTTTGTTTTAGAACCAGAATCAACCTTTGGCTGTTAGATGGTAATGGCGGTATATAACGATTGGGCGTGATCGTTATTTTTGAGTGTTGTAAGTGCTCGCTTAATAATCTGTCCGACTCGCTTTCTCGACAAATTAAATTGTTGACCAATTTCGTCCAGAGTGTGGCGGTCGTGGCCGTCAAGGCCGAAACTTAGTGTCAGAATTTTTTTAGAACGATCATCAAGCAGATTGAGCAGAGCCTTAAGCTCATACCTTAAAAGTACGTTTTTTGACGTGTTCGACTCCGGATCAGCCACGGACTCGATTAATGGGCGCTTATCTGGATCGTGACCAGCCGGCGTGGTATCGAGTGAAAAAGGTTGGTTTTGCACGGCTAAAACGCGTGCGGCGGTTTTAGGGTTAACTTCCAATAACTGGGCCAATTCTTCTAGGGTTGGTTTTCGACCGTGTTTGATCTCGAAATTACTGGACAGCACACAGGCTTTGTCAGACTTCTCGACCAGCTCCGATGGATATCGGATAATGTTGCTTTGGGTTGTGATCGCCCGAGCGATCGCCTGATGAATCCAGTATGTGGCGTAAGTAGAAAATTTGTAACCCTTGCGGTAGTCAAACTTTTTGACCGCTTGGATTAAACCAATATTGCCTTCCTGGATAAGATCAGACAACGACAGTCCGCCCCGCCGCTTATTGACGAATTTCCGGACAATCGCCACGACCAAGCCCAGGTTGCGCATAACCAACTCATTTTGAGCCAGTGGGTCGTTATCTTGATAGGCTCGCTTATACAAGGCCTCTTCTTCGTCGGGTGTAATTTGCGGGATCTGATGGATAAATTTACACCAGTAGCCGATTGAATCGAAGCCGTCTGTTGGCCGGTCCGGAAAACTGTCTGGAATGACCAGACTTGGATTACTTGGATTCTTTACTTTTTTCGCCATCCGCTACCTCCTTTGTAGTCCGATTTTTCAGAAGCGCTAACACAGTTTAAGGATAGAGGTTTTGGATTTGTCTCACAAGAGTTGGGTTAACTAACTAACTAACTAACAGTCTGATGTCTAATTGGGGTTAGGGTTTGTGACTTGAGGCTTGGACTGTCTTATTAGTTGGCACCAACTGGCAATAAGCGTTATCGTGTGGCTATGATTAAACTTTTGCTTTTTGACGGCAACGCGCTTGTCCACCGGGCCTTTCACGCCCTGCCTAAAACATTTACCGACAAGCAGGGCCGGCCAACCGGCGCGGTCTACGGCTTTTTTATTTCGTTTCTGGCGATGATCGAGCGCTTTCAACCCAGCCACACGGCGGTCGCCTTTGATCTGGCTGGGCCGACCTTTCGAGATCAGCTCTACCAAGAGTACAAAGCCAAGAGACCGAAACCGCCCCAACAGCTCTACGACCAGATTCCAATCATCAAACAGGTCCTGCGAGCAATGGAGGTTCCGATTCTTGAGGCCCAAGGCTTTGAAGCGGATGATGTCCTGGCGAGCGTCGTGGCCAGATTGAATCAAACTCAAGACAAGCCAAACAAGCCCCACAAGC
Organism: uncultured Candidatus Saccharibacteria bacterium; assembly: GCA_964478135.1. Lineage (GTDB taxonomy): Bacteria > Patescibacteriota > UBA1384 > GWA2-35-9 > CAYZGQ01 > CAYZGQ01. The sequence continues at coordinate 11,932 of CAYZGQ010000008.1, read as the reverse complement.
GAGAGTCAGTCGACCCAAATCTTAAGGTTATTATCGTAACCGGCGATCAAGACGCGCTCCAGATGGTTAATAACAACGTAACCGTGGCGATGATCGGCCGGGGAATCAAAGATACTCTCGAGTACACACCCAAAGTTTTTAGAGATAAGTTCGGTTTCGAGCCTGGCTTAATCGTGGATTTGAAAGCGCTTATGGGTGACACTAGTGACAATATTGCCGGAGTGCCGGGCATTGGGGCTAAGGGCGCCGGCCAGCTGATCCGGCAGTTTCAAACGATCGAGCAACTCTATCGCAATCTGGCGGACTCGAGGATTTCCGAGAGAACGAGAAAAATCCTTAAAAAACACCAAAAAGAAGCCCTATTTTCCAAGATGCTGATAACCCTGCGCCAAGACGCGCCGACCACTTTTGAGCTTCAAAAGGCCAGACTCTTACTTGACCAAGGTCAAGTAAGAGTAGTGTTCAACCAGCTTGGTTTCAAATCTCTGCTCCCACGTCTGCCAACGAGCGCTCGCCCAGAGCGGGTTAATGACCGGAGCGAGGCCGAGGGTCAGACCCGTTCGGCCCAAAGCTCGACTTTGGTTCAAACCGAGCTAGAGTCGACTCGAGCTCGCCAGCCAAATTTGTTCGAAAATTAAAATCACGGGCGTTCGCGCGGGATTTTTTTTCTTTTCTTGACTCGGGCTATTGCCACTTGTGGCAGACGGTCAGTCTTTACCAGACGGAAAAACGCCACATTAATTTCAGCTGACGATCTATTAAAGTGCTCTGATAACTCTCGGATCGTCCAGACCCGTCTGGTCCTTTTTAAAAATCGTTCCAGCCGGCTGGGCAGTGAATCTGGGTCATAGTTGCCTAGGCGATTGCCCTTCCGGCGAATAATGATTCGTTCTAGGGCGTCTGGTGGCAACAAGCCTTGTTTCACCATCTTCCTGGCACAGACAGCGACAGAGCCTACATTCTGGTGTCCAAGACGCTCGGCCAGCTCTCGATATGTAATTTGTTTGAATTTGAATCTGTTTCGTGTCTTGCTTTTTTGATACAACTTATTGATCAATAATTTCAGCCGCCAGACCATAGTGGTTCGCCTATGAGCGACCGGCGGTTTGATAGGCCGTTTTGTCCGCCAGGGCCAGTCGGTCACTCTCGCCTCAAGCGTTTGCCTGCTTGGGCGATCTGATCTAGGGTTTTTGGCCAAGTAAGACAGACGATCCCTAATTTGATCCGTTCCGGTCTTAAGCCGTCTAGCCAACCCTAGGACAGTCCAGTCACTTTTAGTCGAGTTAATCAAATGGCTCAATCGATATACAAGCGACTGGCTATGAGTAATAACTCGATCTGCTTGACTCGCGCTTAAATCTCCTTGCCCTAAAAGCTGGTATACGGACTGTTGGACCCTATTTATTTGACAAGGAGATAGAGTGTCTTGTGCCTGCTGAAATACAATCGCCGCAAGGACTGGATAAGAAAATTTAGTCTTTCTTGTGGCGGTTAGAATACCGCGTACTCTCTGCCGCACCTCTAGACCGGTCATGTTGTTCCTCCTTAAAGTTGTTAAAGAACAAGCAAGTAATATATTGTAGTCTTATTGTGGGCCTGAATCAAGTCAATCCGAGACCGAACTCAAGCAACGCAATATTCTTCTTTGGCCAGGACAGTTTTCGGTCTCAACAAAAACTTCGGGCAATCAAGGCCAAATACCTGGCCAAACAAGGCGGCCAGGGCTTGTTGGCGCTCGAGGCTCAAAACTTGAGCACTGACGAGTTCGCCCGTCAAACTCTAACCCAACCACTGTTCGCGACTAAGCGGCTGGTGATCGTTTACAACCCGCTAAGCCAAGGTTCAAAAACACTCCAGCAAGCAATTGAGCGGGCGCTGACCCAGATTCCTGAATCAACTGTCATTATTTTTTACGAATCAGCCAACCCGGACAAACGAACCTCGCTGTTTAAGCTGTTGGTCAAAAAAGCCTTGAGTCAAGAATTCCCGCCTTTGTCTCTAGGCCGTTTGCCCGGCTGGATTAACACCAGGGTCAGCCAACTTGGTGCCAGGATTGAACCTAAAGCAGTTGACCAATTGGTCCAGCGAGTCGGGCCTAATTTATGGCGGCTAAATAACGAGCTGGAAAAGCTAACCAGTGATCCGTTTAGACCAATCAGTCAAAGTCAGGTTGAGCGACTGGTTTCAACCACACTCCAAGCCAACGTGTTTGAGTTTATTGATCAGGTTGTTTTGGGTCGGCCAATCAAAGCCTTGGCTCATCTTAGAAGACTAATCGATCAGGGCGAACCTGAACAGAAACTGCTCGCCCTGCTTGGCTGGGCGACTCGGGTTCTGGTTCAGATTAAAGACTGCCTAAGTTCAGGTCAGTCGAACCCCTACGGAATCGCCTCAAAAATCGGTCTGGCGCCATTTCTAGTCCAAAAACAACTGACTAGAGCTCGAGCCCTTTCATTTAAGACTCTGTCTTTCTGGTATGATAAAATTGTCTCAACTGATCTAAAGATCAAAACCGGGGCGCTGGAGCCAGGGCTAGGGCTGGAGTTGTTGATCATGGAGCTAGCGGAAAACACAGCCGACCGGGCAAGGCTCGGTTAGGCCAATCCCTAATTTTAACTGTCTGACTTTCAATCAACATCCAGTCAGTTAACCGTCAGATCATTTGTGTCTTGATCGAAAGATTGTGAGAGATTGATTGTTTAAGGAGGGATTATCAAACTACCCGTTTCAATTGGGATCTATACAAAATCGCTTTTGTTCTGGCTGCCTGTTCTGGTTGGAGCGCTGGTCTATGGTGTTGTGACCTCAAGCGATCCTCTGGAAGCCATTTCAGCAATAGGGGATCAATCAACACCGTCAGTCAGCCTTGAGGGGACTAGTTTGCAGACAGTTATTGAGATCAAAAAAAACGGTCGGGTTGTCCAAGACGGACAAGCCGTCCCGGCCCGCCTAAGACCAACCAAAGACGGACTGATTTTCGAGTACAAAATCCTTGATGAGCCTGGTGTTAATTACGACTTGGTTCAAGCGACCCTAATTTTACCCCAAGGTGTATCGGTCGAGTCGATTAAAGCCACACCCTATGTTACTCATTCATACCACGCCGATCTTGTCTTGAGGCAAGTTGAGCCAGGACAGCTCGTGCTTAGATCGGGTCAACTGGGCCCTCAAGCGATATTAAGTCTAAGAATTGAACTGCCCAATGAGGCCGTTACTGTCCCGCTTTACCGACGAGTTGGCTATCTCATAACCAGTCAGTCCTTAAGTTTCTGGCTGGTTATCTCGCTGGCCGGCCCGCTGATCGGTTTGATCTATTTAACCTTGATCCTGGTTAGACAAAATCGAAGCCGCAAAAAATCAGCCACGCACTTACTCGAAACAGCACCGCCCTTTGACAGCCCACCCGCGCTGGTTGGGGTGCTCAAACGAGGCAAGCTTGGCAGTCGTGACATCACCGCGACCTTGATGGATTTGGCCCGGCGGGGCTATTTAGAGATTCTGGTCAAAAACGAAACCCAGTTTAATTTGATCAAGACGGCCAAACTCGAGGCGGTCTTGCCGGCTATTTTAGCCAATCCAGGGCAGGCCCAAAATACTGGTCTTAATGATTTCGAGCAGTTTATGATTGCTAAACTTTTCGTTCAATCTGGTTGGGGCGCCAGCGCCCAAGATGTTTTTTTTCGGGCCGGCCATCGTATTTTTTCAGGAAAAATGGCGGGCGTTTTTCTGAAAATCTACCAAAAGGCGACGGCGACCGGTTGGTTTATTGAAAACCCGGCCCGACTCCACCAGAGATGGCGCAATCGCGGACTGGTTTTGTTTTACCTAGGTTTTTTTGGCTTATTAGTCGGTTTGTTTTTTGGCCCGGAACCTAAAGTTTATCTCCTCTTTTGGGTCTCTGCCATGGCGCTTGCCCTAGTGGTAATGGCCCTGGCGCCAGGCCTGCCAATTGAGACCCGCCACGGACAAGAAAGTCTGCGCCGCTGGCAGGCTTTTGAGAACTATCTGGCTAGTTTAAAACCGGCCAGCGGGCTCGAAGCGGTTAAGGGTCTCTTTGTCGAGTATTTGCCCCTGGCGATCGCCTTGGGTGTCGAGAGGCAATGGGCCAGACGTTTTGCCAAAGTGCCTTTTACTCTACCCGAGTGGTTTAGCGCAGGCGAGCCAGTTCGATCGTTGGAAGAGTTTGATCGCCGAGTGCTCGGGCTGACTAGCTGGATCAGCGATCAGTTGATCAGCGCCAAGGACCCGGTGGTGGATTGACTGATTTGAAGACAAGCCCACGATCAAGACACGACTCAAGTGAGCCGACCGGTATTCCTTAAAATAAACATCAGTTGCTATAGACACACTTTTCACATTCAGGGAGCGTGAAAGGTCATTAAATCGCGAAATGGCCTTATTTTGATCAATCTTGTCTTGACTTATTACTCATAAAAGGTTGGCGCTACAAAGCGCCAGTCCTTGGGCGGCCAAATGATCCATTTAACCCGGCCGATCAAAAATTCTCCAGGAACAAGGCCAAAAAATCGTGAGTCGTTGGATAGGGGACGGTTGTCTCCAGCGGCGTAGTACTCCTGTTGGCCGAGCTTGACATTGGCGAATCTAGGATTGGTTACTTCGGTTGCGACCATCGGGTCCAGGTAGGCCTCGGTCAGGAGCCGGCCGTTAACTAAAAACCGATCGCTGGCAATGGTTACGATGTCGCCCGGTCGTCCAATAATCCGCTTGACAAACTTTCTTTTCTGGGGATCGCCCGGATAGCGCAAGACAACAATGTCACCTTGGGCTGGGGGTGAGATTAAATAAGCCAGCCTATTAACAACCACAACCTCGCCGTTTTTTAGAGTCGGATCCATCGAAACACCATCAACTATGAAAACAGTCGCCACAAAAAAATGGATCAAGCCAAGCACTACGATTAAATAAAAGACCGGTTTACCGAGAATAAAGACTGTTTTGGCCCAACGGCTTGTTGTGGTTGCTCCAATTTGCCGGGCGACATCATCGGCCAGCTCCTTAGCCTGGTCAGGTGGATTTGGTTGTTTTGCCACCGGTTCCTCCTGACTTGGTCTTGCTCGTCCCGCGCGCTGTCCGCGGTTTCTGGCTGACCTGATAGCGCTTCATCAGGCGCGACTTGAGCCGACTGGCTTTATTGGCGTGAATAAGTCGCGCCTTGACCGCCTTGTCAAGCCGCGCAACAACCTTGTTGACTGTTTTGGATGAAACAGACTTGAGGGCAGACTTGAGTTTTAGCTTTTGAACTCGATTAAAAATAGCTCGTTTACCAGAAACGATGAGATATTTTTTAGCCTGTTTTGTTCGCGGCATAACAATTAGAGTGATAGGGTTAGTGATAGTCACGCTAGCATACAAGACAGACCCTTGACAAGTATTTTCGTCCATCGTACACTCATTGGCTCTGGCCCCCAAGTCAATATTGGAAACAGTTGACTTCCAGGCGCAAGCCTTGAAGACCCTTTGCCGGTTTCCGTGAGCCAAATTCATTTATGGCCCTTAATCTAAATACTATCAGCGAATGATAAATATGGATCAATCAGCCAAACAACAAACTGTCGAACTAATCAAAAACAGTAACTCGATCGTACTGATAACCCATCAAGATCCGGACGGCGATGGTCTTGGATCTATTTTAGCTCTTGGCTTGGTCCTCAAGTCGTTAGACAAAAAGGTTACCATGGTCAGCCCAGGGCAAGTCCCAACCCGCTATCAATTCCTGCCCAGTATTGACCAAGTTACCACCAAGCTTGAAGGGAACAAGGATTTTGTGATCGCCCTTGACACTTCGACCACCCAAGTTGAAAAACTTGGCTACAAAAACAGCCCGGATCAAGACAAACTTAAAATCGTGGTCACGCCAAAATCAGGCACTTTCACCTCCGAAGACGTCTCGTTTGAATGGGGGGCCAACCAGTTTGACCTAATGATTGTACTCGACAGTCCATCAACAGACAGACTGGGTGCTATTTTTGAACAAAACGCGACTCTTTTTTACGAAACACCTCTTATCAATATTGATCATCATCCTTCCAATGAACGTTTTGGCAAGGTCAACTGGGTTGATTTAACCGCCACCTCAACCGCCGAACTGCTTATTCCCCTGATCGAGTCACTCCAATCAGCCCAGGCTAAAACCGGCACTCTGGTCAACGAGGACGTAGCAACCGCTCTTTTAACTGGTTTGATTGATGACACCGGCAGTTTCCAAAACATAAACACCACCCCCCGCTCCCTTACACAGGCGGCCCAGCTGATCGCCCTTGGTGCCAGACAACAGGAAATCGTCAACCATCTTTATAAGATGAAACCACTCTCAACACTCAAACTCTGGGGTCGGGTTTTGACTCGGGTCGAACGTGATCAGCAGGCCAACTTTGCCTACTCGGTTATTCGAGCCCAAGACTGGCAGGAAACTGGAGCGGATGCCCAAGCCCTTACCAGCGCGATCGACGAGATTTTTAAAATCGCCGATGGGGTTGAGTTCGTCGCCCTGCTTAGCGAACGGAACGATCGGATAAGAGTCAGTCTGCGCTCGGTTAATCAAAACCGTGATGTCTTCAAAATTGCCAATGAGCTTGGAGGGGGGGGACATCCCGCCGCGGCCGCCTTCGACTTCGCTCTATCTGAAGATTTTGACGAAACTGTCTTAGAAATTATTGAAAAAATAAGACAACTGTCCTAGACAATTCATGAAATCTTGCCGATCGTACGGTAAGAGTGTTAAACTATCAATATGGCCAATCAGACATCAGTCAAACCTAAACCAACCGACGCCAGCCAAGCGCCTGTCAAACCTAAGAGTTTAAAACCGGTTGATCTAATGATAAAATTCCGGGTTCACAAGACTGATACCGGTTCGAGCGAGGTCCAAATTATCCAGTTGTCGGCCCGAGTTGAAGAGTTGGTCAAACATCTTAAAAAACACTCCCAGGATAAAGACTCGAAACGAGGTCTGCTTATGATTGTGGGCAAGCGGCGGCGTTTGCTTAACTATCTTCAAAAACGTAATCCGGAAACATATCAGAAACTAGTCGCGGTCTTGGGTTTGCGCGGCTAAGGCCGGTTCTCTAAAACCAAAGATTTTTATGGCTAATCTAAAGCTGGAAATTCCTTTTGGCCAGACGCCAATAACCCTTGAGACTGGCTCCTTAGCTCGTCTGGCTTCTGGTGCCGTAACCGCCCGCTGGGGCGATACGGTCATCTTGGCGACAGCGGTCGTTGGAGATCAGCCTCGCGAGGGAGTCGACTACCTGCCCCTTATGGTTGACTACGAAGAACGTCTCTATGCCGCCGGCAAGATTTCCGGCAGTCGCTTTATCAAGCGCGAGGGCCGCCCGTCTGACCGAGCAATCTTGTCCGCTCGGCTGATTGACCGGCCATTAAGACCGCTCTTTCCCAAACATTTCCGACATGACATACACGTCGTTATTACTGTTTTGTCCTATGACGGCGAACACAGTCCGGATGTCTTGGCAATAACCGCCGCCTCGGCCAGCCTCATAGCATCGACCGCTCCTTTTAATGGACCTGTTGCCGCTAGCAGGGTCGTCTTGGTTGACGGTGTTCTAGTGGTCAATCCGACCGAGGACCAACGGGAGCGATCGGAGCTGGACATTGTCGTCGCCTCAACCGGCGACAAAGTAATCATGCTCGAGGCGGCGGCAAAACAAGCGTCTGAAGAGATAGTTTTTGAGGCGATCAAACAAGCCGTCACTCACGTGAAACCATCGATAGAGCTCCAGCAAAAACTGGCTAATTCCGATCCTGTCAGCCTGGTCCAAGAGGACACCACAATTACAGGCGAGCTGGCTGGCTATGCCCAGAAAAAACTGGAAGAACTGTTGGCCATAACTGAACAGGCCGAGCGAGAAAACCAACTCAAGGCTTTTGAGGCTCAAGTCTTGGCCAACTTTGAGGGCAACTATGCCCAGATAGATCTTAAAACCGCCCTGGGACAGCTGGTTGACAAATTGGTGCGATCTCAAATTCTCGATTCAGGCAAGCGGCCGGACGGCCGAGGGCTTGATGAAATCCGACCACTTAAGATTAATGTCGCAACACTCCCCAGAACTCACGGGACAGGTTTGTTTGAGCGCGGCGATACCCAGGTCCTGACCATCGCAACCCTTGGCGCGCCCGGAGACGAGCAGTTGATCGACACAATGGAGGAGGAGGGGTCCAAGCGCTACATGCACCACTATAACTTTCCCCCCTTTAGCGTGGGCGAGGTTCGGCCGATACGTGGACCTTCCCGCAGGGATATCGGCCACGGTTCTTTGGCCGAGCGGGCGCTCTTGCCTGTCCTGCCAGACAAAGAAAAATTTCCCTACACGATTCGACTCGTATCCGAAGTCTTAACCTCCAACGGCTCGACCTCGATGGCCGCCACCTGCGGTTCGACCTTGGCCCTTATGGATGCGGGCGTGCCGATTAGCGCCCCGGTGGCTGGCATATCGATTGGCTTGATCAGCCGAGGGGATAAAGATTTGACAGAGTCAGCCCAAGAAGGTGTTGGCCAAGACTACGTCCTGTTGACCGATATTCAGGGAGTCGAGGATTTTGCCGGAGACATGGATTTTAAGGTTGCCGGGAGCGTCAAAGGAGTCACGGCTATTCAAATGGACACTAAAATTCAAGGTTTGACTCTAGGGATGATTGAGACGGTGCTCGAGCGGGCAAAAAAGTCTCGAATCAAGATACTCCAGGCCATGGCTAAGGTTTTACCCGAGCCCAGGGCCGAATTATCGTCCTATGCTCCTCGTATCTACACCATTAAGGTTGATCCCGCCAAGATCGGCGATGTGATTGGCCCGCGGGGCAAGATTGTCAACCAGATTATTGAGGACGCTGGCGGCAAAGAGTTGATCTCAATCGATATTGAAGACGACGGCACGATTCATATATCCTCGCCGGACAAATCAAGTGCTGACAAGGCGATCGAGGCGATCAAAAACATCACCCTTGAACCAGAGATCGGGGCTATCTACGCCGGCCCGGTTACCGAGATTATCAAAAACGGTCTGGGAAAAGAGATCGGCGCGATCGTCAAGTTTTTGCCCAACCGCGATGGCATGGTCCATATTTCCGAGGTCGCTCCAGAACGGATTGTTGATGTTTCCTCTCGGCTGAAAGTCGGAGACGAGGTCAAGGTTAAAGTGGTTGGCATTGACGCCGAGCGCGGTCGAGTCTCGCTCTCAATTAGGCAAACTGATCCGAACTACAAGCCAGTTGATCGGTTCCCGCGCCGATCTGGTTTTAATCAAGGTCCACGACCGGCTGGTTTGAGCCAGCCCAAAAGCCAGCCCGGCCGGCTCTGGGCTAAAAAGAGCTAAAACCTTGGACTCGACAAGATCGACTCAAAAACTAGCCTAAACCGTTCCAGGGCTTGATCGGCTGGTCATTAGACTCTAGGTTGGCCGAACGCTACTTGGTTGTGTTAAGCCCGGGTCGACCGGTTTTGGCTCGCTCGGTTTTTCCCAGTTGACCCAAAACAGTCTGGCGGACAAAAGTTTGTGATAAGATTGGAAGTAATGAAGGTCGCTTGGATTGGGTTTGGTCTTTTGGTTTTCGGGGCGGTTTCTTTAGTCAGGCCGAGCTTGGCATATGCCTTGCCGGTCCTCCAGGCAGAGATTGATCAGTCTGACCAGTCAAACTGTTTATTTGATTCAAAGGCGCCCGGGCCGGTCAAACGTCTGACAGTTATCGAGACGGCCAACGGTTATGCCGTTTGGTGGATCGCCCAGGCCGAGCCAGATTTGGCGCAAATTCAAGTCTACAACAGTCTTAAACCTGACCTTCAAGGAGAACTAATAGCACAACTTGGACCAACCGACCGTCCGGTCGCCCAGGGCAAAGCGCCCTTTTTTAGCATTCGTCTGGTTGATCGCTGCGGCAACATCAATGCCAGTCAGATGGTCGCCGGCCCTAACAGCCAGTCAAACAATCAACTTGATCTAATCGCCCAAGCCCTGTCGAGTCAACGAGTGGCTGGTGTTGCCAGTCTGGTTGGCGCCAGCAGACTGTCCAAGATGCTCAACCTATTAAGCTTGGTTACTCTGGCTGTCTATCTTGTCGCTTTGACCGCCCAAATTAGCCAAACGGGCGATCTGCCAAGCGTCAACCGCTCACTCCTATCCCATCGGTTCAAGACGTTCTCGCTCAAGAGAGATGATTTAAGCTGGGGTACTCTGGTGATCGGGCCAGTCAAGGTCCCGGTTTCTGGGGCACGGCTGACTTTGGTCAGCCAAGACAAACTTTCGATCAAACACTTCAGCCGGAGCGCCCCAGATGGCCGATTTGGCTTTCAGGGTTTGCCCAAAAATGGTCCGGCCAACTGGCGCTTGATCGTGGATCAACCTTTAGTCGAGCGATTTATGAGTCAACAGTTCTCTCTTAGGGGAGTCTGGCCCAAGGATCAGGTAATCAGACTAAAATTCAATCCCCGGGCTTTAACTGGGCTTAAAATTGGTCTTGATCGTGCTAGGACCCTGGCTCGGCTGACTTTGCCCAGTCTAGGGTTGACCAGTTTGCTCTGGCTGACCAGCGTCTCGGTCGTTCCAAGCGGGTTTAGCCTTAGCTTGGGTCTAATCATTTTGGTTGCTTGGATTATACAGGGTCGAGTTCAGAGCCAGCCAGTCACATCCGGTATCCTGTTGAGCCGATCAAATGAATCGGGTCGCTCGGGCGTGATCCTGCTGGCTGTTGGCGGAGGCCGGAGCGCCCGAGCGATTGGTTGGACAACCAGCGATCGAGCGGGCAAATTTAAGTTCTGGGTTCCGAACAGTTTTAGCCAGATGACCATTTTCGAACTAAGCCTTGGTCAGGTGCGCAAAATAGGCTTAATCAAGGTTGGCCGAGTCAGTAAAATCTTTACTTAACTCAAGCCAAGCGAAGGAGTTACCAGATCGGGCAAGCCGATCGACTGAAGCGACAGAGTGTCAATGAGATGACTAATCTGGCAAAAAAAGATCAAACCGGAGCCCAAGGACTTGGGTCGGATAGCGGGTTAGGAGCACCGCTGGATCTGCCAAACAGGTCAGACAAGTTCATTGGCTTGATTTGTGGTAGTGTGAAAGTACAATAGGTCCCTTTGACCCGAGACTAAGATTAGCTAGAATGACCACAGACAAGATCAATAAAGACCGGTTATGGGCGAATTGCTTCAGGCGAATCGTTTGTTTTGGTTTGGTTTTAGCCCTGACGTTAGCCGGGCTGGGTCTCGGAAGTTGGAACCAGACCGCCTGGGCGGCGGAATTTAATCCGAATAATTTGATCGATGATGTCAGTTTTATCAGCATTGATTTTATGTCGGTTGGACAGATTCAAAATTTTCTTAATCAGCAGGGTAGCTTTTTAAAGGATTATTCTGAAGGCGGTCGGAGCGCCGCTCGTATTATCTGGGACGCATCCCACGGTTATGGTGATGCCTCTGGTTCGATTAACGGAATTGATGTTAATAGTTCAACCGGAACTGTCAATCCAGCGGTTATTCTGGTCACGCTTCAAAAAGAGCAAAGCTTAATCTCCAAAACGAGCCAAGACACTAACGCTTTGAGTAAGGCAATGGGTTATGGTTGCCCTGACTCCGGCAGTTGCAATGCTAAGTACGCCGGTTTTACCAAGCAGATTGAATGGGCAGCCTGGCAACTCCGTTACAACTACGAGCGGGCCAAGGATCGGGGCTTTTCTGATTTCCAGGTTGGCCAGAGTGTTTGTTTTAACGATTGGAACGGCACTAATTGCGTCAGTTTTGACAACCGAGCGACAGCGGCCCTTTACCGTTACACACCCCATCGCGACAACGGGAACCGGAATTTTTGGGATTTGTTTTACAATATCTATAAGTTTAATTTAGCCGATTACGCCCACCGCTACTCCTCCCAAAATGGCCACCCGGTTCTAAACCCCGGACAGA
>CAYZGQ010000007.1:0-28410 GCA_964478135.1 uncultured Candidatus Saccharibacteria bacterium | reverse complement strand
AAGAGAGGTACTTTTTAATTTCGTTTATATCGCCCGAGTCAATAAATATCTTCATTTTTTGAAAAATAATTGATTAACCGCCAGTCCTGCCGCCCGGGCCGACTTAAGCCCGGGCTCGAAACTGCTTAAAAACGGTGATTGATCCAAAGCTATCCAAAGCTTAGGATTATTTAAAGATAATCCTGGCGCTGGCGGTACAATCGGCGAGCGCGACTATCTCATTATCATTCTTGTGCCCAATAAAAATCAATAGTGATTAAGTTAATCCTTTTAATCAGCCCGCTTAACCTTACTGATTAATGCATTGAGGCTTAAGTGATTGATCGCAACTGCCATCTTTTTAGTCTATGCCGCTTGAGATCGGTTCATAGCCGACCTCTCCCGACTCCTAAATAGTGTAAGCCAGCTTTTTTGAATTGCTTGGGATTCCATGCATTTCGGCCATCGAATACCAGCCGGCCGGTCATCAATCGAGCGATCTGGTTTGGTTTAAGCTTAATAAACTCCGGCCATTCGGTCACCAAAACAACCGCTTGGGCGCCTGTTAGGGCTTCTTTAATAGAGTCTTTAACTTGAAGCTTAGCCAGTCTATCTTTGGCTCCTTGGCGGGCCTGCTCGATCGGATCGTAGGCGCGAACGCTCGCTCCGGCCGTAATGAGCCCTTGGGCAATTTCAAGAGACGGGGCAAAGCGCACGTCGTTAGTATGAGGTTTAAAAGCTAGGCCAAGTAAAGCAATTGGTTTGCCCTTTAGCCCGCCGAGCGCATTTTTGAGTCGGGTTACTACTCTTTGTTGGGTAATTTTGTTAATCGCAAGCGTTTGTTCAACTAATGGCAGGGCGGTCCCATAATCCTTGGCGATTGCGATTAGGCCGGCCATGTCTTTGGGAAAACAGCTTCCGCCAAAACCAACCCCGGCTTCCAAAAACGCCTTTGGGCCAATCCGACTATCAAGCCGCATGCCCCGAGTGACATCGCTGATATCCGCCCCAATTAGCTCGGCCAGCTCGGCCAGCGAGTTAATAAACGATATCGACATCGGCAAAAAGGCGTTTGAGCTGTATTTGATCAGTTCGGCGCTCTTGAGATCGGTCCAGACAACTGGCGCCTTAAAGGGATTGTAGAGTTGCTCAAGGATTTTCTTTGCCTGACTGACAGTCCTGTCACCTTGGCCGGTCTTGGCTAGTCCGATGATCGTTCGATCAGGATGCAGGGCGGTCTCAATCGCGCAACCCTGGGCTAAAAATTCTGGGTTTGAAACAAGATTAAAGGGTCCTGGGTAGAATTTTTTGACGATCGCGCTGACAACATCGCCCGTTCCAATGGGCACGGTACTCTTGTTAACAATTAGGCGATAACGAATGGGTGCGTCCGACAGGACGCGACCGATTTTCCGGGCGACCGTTTCAACTTGGGATATATCAACTTTGCCATCAGGCCCGGCGGGCGTGCCCACGGCGATGAAAATAATGTCAGCCCTGCCAATCGCTTCGGCCCCATCGCTATCAAAAGACAGTCGGCCCGACTTAAGGTGTTTGGCAAAAAGTTTTGGCAGTCCAGGTTCGTGAATTGGCAGCCAGCCCTGTTGCATTCGGCGCGTTTTGGTTCGATCGCGCCCAATCCCCACCACTTGATGCCCATGCTGGGCAAAAGCGATGGCGCTCGCCAGTCCGACATAACTGGTCCCGAAGATGACAATTTTGAATTTTTTGTTGTTTGATCGGATCATAGAGCCAAAATATTAACCATGTTTTTGTTTAAATCGGTCAGTCCTGTAAAAATCAAAAAGATTGACCCTGGACGGACTGACACCGATGATCGGAAGTTTTTAATCATAGTATTAATGATATGGGGAGGTTTATAGAGTGATTTTTAGATTTTGGTCTGAAAATACTCAATCGTCTTGACCAGTCCTTTTTCAAGCTCAACTCTCGGCCGCCAGCCAAGTTCTCGCTTGGCTTTCGAAATGTCGGGCCGACGCCGGCCGGGATCATCCTTGAGCCGCGGCCCAAGATTCAATCTTGAGTTCGAGCCGGTTAACTCAAGCACCTTGCGGGCCAATTCCTTAATACTTAACTCGGTTGGGTTACCCAAGTTGATCGGGCCTTGAGCGTTTCGCTCAATCATCGCTGCAATCGCCTCAACCATGTCATCAATATAGCAAAAAGAGCGTGTCTGACTGCCGTCACCATAGATGGTTAAGGGTTTACCCTTGAGCGCTTGAACGATAAAGTTAGATACAACCCGGCCGTCATCAGGCTGCATCCGCGGGCCGTAGGTGTTGAAGATCCGGACAACGCCGGTTGAAAGATTGTGTTTGATTCGCCAAGAGCGCACCAGAGCTTCGGAGTAACGCTTAGCTTCGTCATACATCGAGCGCGGTCCATACGAGTTGACTCTGCCCCAATAAGATTCTTTTTGCGGGTGTTCCTGCGGATCGCCATAGACTTCCGATGTCGAGGCGTGAACAAAACGAGCCTTGTGTTCAAGGGCGAGTTTGAGCAGGTTGTCCGTTCCGGCCGCCCCGGCCCTGAGGGTTTCGAGCGGGTAGCGCTGATAGTCTTTCGGACTAGCCGGTGATGCCAAGTTAACCACCACGTCCAAGCGCCAGCGGCCGATAGGAAAATCACCCGGTTGGCTAATATCGCGTTCAACCAAACCCAAGCGCTTGCTTGACAACAAATGAGCCACATTTTCCCTGGACCCGGTCAAAAAATTATCAAGGCAGATCACACGATAGTGATCGTTAACAAGGCGCTCACACAAGTTAGAGCCAATAAAACCGGCTCCGCCGGCCACCAATGCTGTTTTCATAATTTAGAACTGTTGGCAAACGTAGCACAAACAGCTAAACTCCGACAATATGGGCCAGACGTTCGAGCCAGTCCCGGCCTGAATAAAAAGCGATCGGGATTTTTTTGGCCAGCAATTTCTCGACTCGGTCCAGGTAATCACAGGAAAAGTGCAAAACTATTGGCCAGCGGCCGAACTGGCGAAAGTTGAGCACGAGTTGGCCCAATTTCCTTTTTTTAAATCTGTAAGTGGCGAAAGACCGGAAACCGTCTAGGGGGTAAGCTTGGTCGTTCAATTTAAGTGTTTTCTGGTCGAGCGTCAGAGCGATTTTTTTGGGGGACTGAAAGCCAAGCCTAATCAGGATCAAAAAACCTAAAATAACAACGCTGGCGGCCAAGTATTGACCTGACCAGACAAACCAGACGATCGAGGCTAAAATAATTAAGTCAATCGTCGCTCGGCCGAGAATGCCAGTCTGGTGCGGCAGTATAAAATCAGTGGCCAAAAACTTAAGTCCAGTGGCTGATCTTTGGGTCATGCTATTTTTTAGAGTATAGCAGATAAATTACAAAATGTTTATTTTTGACAAAATATTCCTTTGAGGGTCGGGATTTTCTAAAAAAGATTGGTTCGAACTTCCATTTGAGCGGGCAGAAATTGTTTTTGGATTTCAAAAATCCCTTCAAAATCCTTGCCGAAGCCGAGCCCGAGCCCCGCACCAAATCAAGCTTGGTGCGGGATAAACTCCGCGAGGGCGAGGCAACAACCCTCAAAAACGCTGAAATTGTAAATTGGCGGAAGGGGAGGGATTCGAACCCACGAGCCCTCAAAGAGAGCACGGCTTTCCAAGCCGTTCCGTTAAACCGCTCCGGCACCCTTCCCAGGGAATCTATTGTAACACAAGGGCCGGCCTTGTGTTACATTCATTTCAAAATTCCATTTTTTGGTTTATTTAGGCCGGTTGGGCGCGATCTTTTCGCAGCCCGGGGAGGCTTGGCATTGTCCGGTTTGTTTTGACCGAAAATAGCCGCAAAATTAGCCAAAATCGAGTTTGGCAGAGAGATTTTAACGGTCGAGCCTGTCAAAACCAGGTTTTTGGTTTAGTTGGACTTATGAAAGGGATTGTTATGTCAGGCGGTTTGGTCAGCCGGTATCCGTTAATCCACGCGACCAATAAACATCTTTTACCTTATTTATAATCAGCCGATGGTTTTTACCGACTCTCGACTTTGGTTAGAGCCGGCCTTAAGGGCGTTCTAGTGGTTGCGACCGGGCCATCTCCGGTGATTGGATCAGGGGTTTCAAAAATAGGGTGGGTTTGGATTAAGATACCTTAAGTACCCTTATCAGGAAGACGAGAAAGATCGTGCCAGCTCTTAAACTAACCGAGTGTTTTGCCGATTGGCAGATCAATCACAGTTATTTTGAGTGACCACTCGATCGATTCCAATATCGCCCAAAGCATAAAGTCGTTTCGATTAGGCGCTAGAGTGTTTTTTGAAGAAGTGGTCGACTCTGACCGACTTGGGCGGGCTTGTTTTTGATCAGCCCGATCGGATTATCCAGATCGAACGAAAGGCGCTGTGTCCTCGAGTCAAGCTATTTCGTGGTCGGTTTGTATATTTACGACCATTGATTTTTCGGATACATTGATCAAACAAAGTCTTCTAAACAAGCTGGGCTGGAAATCACCGATGTCAACAATCACTTATCGCACAGGTGATCTTAGCTGGGTACCGCTTAGGGTTTCCAGCGTGACGCCGGCACATTTGAAAGTTTGTTTAAAACAAACTTTCACCAGGCGAGCAAGAAAGGAGTTAAACCATGATTGATGGAGTCAAACTAAAACCCTTGAAGGTTTTTTGCGATGATCGGGGCTATCTTTATGAAACACTGACTCTTAAAGATAAGGACGCGATTAAGTTTGCCCAGTCGGCTGTTACCATGACCTATCCAGGAGTGATTAAGGCTTTTCACTATCATAAGAAGCAGGACGATGTCTGGGCGGTCGTCTCGGGTATGGCCCAGGTTGTTTTGTGGGATGGCCGAGCCGACTCACCAACTAAAGGGCAGACCCAGCTGATTTTTGCCGGAGATGATAACCGAGTGTTAATCACCATTCCCAGAGGGGTGGTTCATGGTTACCGCGTGCTTGGGACAGAGCCGGTTGTGCTGGTTTATTACACATCCGCGCTTTATGACCCAAAAGACGAATACCGAATTGATTTTGACGATCCCCGGATCGGCTTTGACTGGATTACTAAAAACAGGTAGTTTTTTGAGCGGCCAATATGCCCCAATACTCAAAAAATTTGAGCCCGAGCCGGCGTAATTACTAGTCAGCATAATGATTTATCAAAGAGTACTGGTCACCGGCGGAGCTGGTTTATCCCGCACCAGTTCTTCCTGCCAAATGGACTCCGTCCTCTACTGGCAGGAGTGTCCGGTGCAGGACGAGCCGAGACGGGCACTCTATTAACCAGAAACAATGGTATTTAAGCGCATCATGGTCACCGGCGGAGCTGGTTTTATGGGCAGCGATTTTATTCGCTATCTTTTTGAGATTTATCCGCAGATCAAAGTGCTCAATTTCGACAAACTGACCTATGCCGGCAACCTCAACAACCTAAGCTCGATCAAAGATAAGCCCGGCTACTCATTCGTTAAGGGTGACATTACTGACCGAACCGCGCTCGATCCGGTGGTCGAACGTTTTAAACCAGACGTTATTGTCAATTTTGCCGCCGAAACTCACAACGATCGGGCGATCATCGATCCCCAGGCTCCAGTTAGAACCAATGTTTTGGGTACCCAGGTTTTAGTTGAGGTAGCGAGACAGGCCAAGTTGAAGCGTTTCCACCAGGTTTCAACCGACGAAGTGTACGGTTCAATTCGATCAGGTAAGTTCTCCGAAACAAGTCCGCTCCTGCCCAACACACCCTATTCGGCTCCCAAGGCCGGCGGTGATTTGATCGTTCGGGCCTACCACAAAACTTATGGTTTGGCCGCGACTGTATCGAGAGCTTGCAACAACTTTGGACCTTTCCAGTATCCGGAAAAAATGATCCCGCTCTTTCTGACTAATCTTTTGGAGGGTAAGAAAGTTCCTCTTTATGGTCAAGGGACGAATGTCCGCGAGTGGCTGTTTGTGACTGATCACTCCCGCGCTCTTGATCATATTCTGGCTCACGGCCGCCCGGGAGAGATTTACAATATCGGAAGTGGTTATGAGTTATCTAATCTCGAGCTGACGCGCCGGCTCATTAAGTTAACCGGGCAGAGTGAGGCAATGATCGAGCTAGTCAAAGATCGTCCAGGCCATGATTTTAGATACGCCCTTGATTCGAGTAAACTGGGTCGACTTGGCTGGAAGCCGATTTATTCGTTCGATCAGGCGCTGGCTGAAACGGTTAAGTGGTATCAAAACAATAAAGATTGGTGGTAGTCAATTAAAAGCGGAGCATACCTTGAATATTACAAAAGCCAGTATGTTCAATGATAACCGATCCAAGTTTTGACCAAAAGTTATGAAAGTTTTTTTAACAGGCTCGAGTGGACAACTTGGCTGGGAAATCAAGCGAGTTTTCAAAAATCACCGACTGATCAATTGTGATCTGCCGAGCTGTGATGTCAGCCAATCTGACAAAATAATTAAAACTGTCGCTCAAGTTAAGCCCGATCTGGTGATTCACGCCGCCGCCTACACCGCGGTTGATAAAGCTGAAAGTGAACCAGCATTATCTTTCTTGATTAACGAGCAGGGGAGTGCCAACGTCGCCCGGGCGGCCAAACACTCCCGAGCCCGTCTGGTGGCGATTTCGACCGATTTTGTGTTCGATGGCTGGGCGGCTAACCGAAAGGGTCCCCAAAAGTTGCCTTACACTGAAAATGATGTCCCGCGCCCTGCGACGGTTTACGGCGCCAGTAAGCTGGCTGGCGAGCGGGCGATCCAGGCGGTCGGCGGCCATTATCTAATATGTCGAACCGCCTGGCTCTATGGCGGCCGACCGGTCAAAAAATCCGGCCTTAACCCTAACCCGCGGGCTGGATTTTTTGGTAATTTTCCAAACGCCATTTTAACCAAAGCGCTCGCGCTCGAGCCGATTTCAGTTGTTAACGACCAAATTGGTTCACCGACATTTGGCCGAGATGTCGCCCGGGCTGTCTTGACAATGGTTAACCTTGACCTTAAGCCAGGCGTTTATCATCTTGTTAACACCGGCGCGGTTTCGTGGTACCAGTTGGCCCAAGAGCTGATCTCGCTGGCTGGGCTTAAAACCGTCATTAAACCGGTCACGAGCGAACAATTTCCTCGACCGGCCGCCCGGCCGACCTTTAGCGCCTTATCCAACACGAGACTTAGCCGACTGGGCGTTGACATGACCGGTTGGCAAGAAGCGCTGGCTGGTTTCATGAAAAGAAGCTGATAGACTGTTATTAATGGCCAAACAGATTGACACCATTTCAAAATCAGGTCAGCCGCAAGTTAGTCTTGGCCGGATCTGGTCAGACAAGCCCGTCTCAACGCTCAAGCCATTGAGATTAAGCTCTTCACACCAGAACAAGATCTCAATCACTGCTTTTGTGATCAGCCTTTTAATAGTCGGGATCGTGTTTTTGGGTTCGATCGTGTCAGATCTTATTGGACTCAAAAAAATTGCCCTGCCGGGCCGATACTTGGTTTTGTTTCTCAATAACGCTGAACTGCGCCGCTCGGGCGGCTTTATCGGTTCATTCATGACTCTTAACTTTGATGGCCGACGAGTCACAGATTACTTTTTCGAGAGCAACATCTACAAAAAAGATAACGAATTTTTAAAGACCAACTTTATTCCAGTACCAGAGCCGTTGGGTCAAGTTTGGCCAGGCAGTTTTATGGCCATGGCCTCGAGCAATTGGCCGGCTGATTTTCCAGAATCGGCTAATCAGGTTGAGTGGTATTTTGAGCAAGAGTATAACCAGACAGTTGATGGTATAATCGCCATTGATACAACTGTCCTAGCCCGATTACTTGGACTAACCGGTCCGATTGATCTGCCCAACCACAATCTTGTTTTAAGGGAAGATAATTTTTTGAGCGTTCTGCACCAAAGGATTCAAGAGGATTATTTTGATGATCCTGTTAATCTCGAGGTCAACGAGCCTAAAATAATTATTCGCGATCTTCTGCCAGTTTTTTTGGGTCGGGTTGCCC
The DNA here is from genome assembly GCA_964478135.1 of uncultured Candidatus Saccharibacteria bacterium. Taxonomy (GTDB): domain Bacteria; phylum Patescibacteriota; class UBA1384; order GWA2-35-9; family CAYZGQ01; genus CAYZGQ01. Next base: position 20,425 of record CAYZGQ010000007.1, on the reverse strand, counting down.
GAATACCCAGATGGCAGCTTTACCAGCTGGCCAAAGAAATGCTGGCGACTCGTCACATCATGATTAGTCTTAATGATCAGGCTCGCCAAAAGGTTGCCCTACAGCAAGACTGGGCGGGTGAGATCAAACAAACAGTGACTGATTTTTTGATGATCGTGCACGCTAATTTGGGAGGAGGCAAGTCGAGTTTGGTTGTGAACGAGTCGATTGAGCTGACTCTCGAGGGTCTTCAGAGGCGATTGAAAATTATTCGAACTCACCCTGGAGCTAATGACCCTTTTGCCAATGGTACCAATCAAAATTGGACGACTGTTTTGATTCCAGAACAAGCGGTTGTCCAGGGCCTGACTCTAGACGGTAAAGACATCAGTCACGAGTTGGCGCTTGAGCAAGAGTCGGGCCGCCAGTCGATCGGCTTCTGGTTTTCGACAGAATCAGGGCGGAGCAAAGTCGCCGAGCTAGTTTACAGAGTCCCGGAGACGATCGACCAATCCAAAAAACTCTTAATCCAAAAGCAGCCCGGTGTTCTTGGCTCGAATCTGCTTGTGCGACGGGACTCGCGAGCCCTGATTGATCGTTTCGTCCAAGAAGACAAGTTAATCACTTGGTGATGGCCCATAGTTTCTCAATCGGGCTTGACATACAAACCACACTCGGCCAAAAGACCGGCTTTGGTTTTTACGTTTCAGCCCTTATCAGTCAGCTCAATCGGCTCGATCGGTTTCACTACCATTTATTTAGGCCGGATCGAGAAGGCGACTTAAGCGCTCCCCAAAGATTTTGGTGGGATCAAGTAGTTTTGCCCGCAAGGGCCCGCTTAGCCTGTGTTGATCTTTTGCACCAACCCGCATTTTCGGTCCCTATGTTTTATTCGGGCAAAGTGGTCGTGACGGTCCACGATTTGATAGCGATTGTTTATGGACAGGACATTCCATTTTTTTCTCGCCAGTATTTTGGCCACTGGATGCCTTTTACTTATCGCAAGGCTAACCATATTATCGCGGTCTCCAATCACACTAAGAGAGATTTAATCAAACTGCTCAATCTGCCCGAGCAAAAAATAACTGTTATTTACGAGGGGGTCGAGCCCAATTTTAAACCAATCAAGCGCCCGAGCGTCATAAAAAAGGTCCAAAAACGCTATCAAACAGGCGGTCGTTACTTTTTGCACCTAGGGACGCTCAACCCTCGTAAAAATCTTGACTTTCTGATAAGAATTTTTGCCCAAGTCGTCCGGCGCCATCCTGACTGCCGCTTGATCTTAACCGGTAAACAAGGCTGGTATTACACCGGGCTTTACAAAACCGTTGCCAGGCTGGGTTTGGGTAGGCACGTTGTGTTTACAGGCTATATTGAAGAGGTCGACAAGCCAGCCCTGTATTCTGGAGCGGTTGGGTTCACGTTCCCCTCGCTCTACGAGGGTTTTGGTTTTCCGCCGCTTGAGGCAATGGCTTGCGGCACGCCAGTGATTGCTTCCAATCGTTCATCTATCCCAGAGGTCGTCGGTCGGGCTGGTATTTTACTCGATCCCAATGACGGCCCTGGTTGGGTTAAGGCGATCGAGCGACTGCTTGACTCAAGCTCGTTCGCTCAAAAACTGGCGGCCCAGGGCTTGGTTCAGGCCAAGAAATTTAACTGGTTCAAAACAGCCCAACAAACCACCTTGGTGTACCAGCGTGTTCTCAAGGAGGAGTTGTGAGACCAAAACCACGCTTGGTTATAGTCTCTGATTCGATCAGGCGCGACCTTCATCAGCCGCTTTCTTTTTTTCGAACAGTCGAGATTATTCACTTGTGGCGCCAAGCTAACTACCAAGATATGACTACAAGAGATTTTAACTTGGTCGCCAACCAGCGCTACGCTAGCCCGATTGATCTTTGGTTTAAACTGCGCGCGCTTAGGCCTGATCTGGTTCAAAGCCCGGAGCCTTCAGCCGGCAAACGGGCGACGCTAAACTCGCTCGCGATCTGGCTCTACTGTCGACTCTACCGGGTCAAATATTTTTTTCCGGTTCTTGAGAATATTCCTCTTGATAAAAAGTTTTCGTCATTCCAAGCCAGGCTAATTAATTGGTGGGTCGGGGTTTTGGCCGATTCGGCCCGAGCTGTCATTTACCTCAATCAAGGCGCCAAGGAAAATCTTGAGCGAGCTGGTGTTAGGCGATCAAAACTCCACCATCTTATGTGGGGCAATTGGGGTGTTGACGTTGGTGAATTTTCTCCGGCCAAAACAAAACACGCCACAAAAAAGGGTCAACCGAGCCGACCGGTGGTCTTGTTCGTTGGTAAGCTGTCTTGTGACAAGGGACTGCCTTGGTTGGTAGGGGCGATGGGCCGAGTCGTTCAAGAGATTCCCCGAGCCAGACTGCGGTTAGTCGGTCATAAGGATCCAAGTTATTCCTTGCCCCGACAGACCTTTATTGAGTATCTTGGGCCGGTCAAAAATTCGAGGCTACCTGAAATTTATCGACAGGCTCAAGTTGTAGTCGCTCCTTCTATCACGACCCAAAAATGGTCTGAACAGGTTGGCAATGTAATTTTACAGGCAATGTCTTGCGGTGTGCCGGTGGTTGCCAGTCGGTCCGGGGCGATCCCGGAATTTGTCTCTCAAGGCCAAGGGGTAGCTTTAATCGAGGTCGGTCAAGAGCTTGAGTTGGCCCAGGCTATTATTAAATTTCTGACCGACCAAAGTTATCGGCGCCTTCAATCAAAAAAGGCCCGCCAGTGGATTTTGGCCCACTACAGTGCCCAGTCGAACATTCAAGACTCGCTCGAACCCTTTATAATTGATATTCTAAAACAGTCATGAATCTGATTGTTTTGACCCTGGGACTGGGCTTGAGCTTGATGGCTGGGCTTAAAATTTGGCGCCAGCCGGTTTTTGGTCTGGCATTGGTTGGTTTTTTATTAACTTTTGAGCGGATTCCAACTTTAGATTTAGCCGGTTTTACTTTTAAAACCAATCACTTGGTCGGTTTAATCACCCTGACGGTTTTATCGATCAAGATGATCAGGTCTCAAATAAGTCTTAAGCCCAGTTCTTTGGCGGTGGCTGGGGTCTTGGTTTTGGCCAGTCAAGCCTTGTCGATCGGGGCGAGTCAACAACCAGTTAGATCGTTTATTTTCCTGGCTCAAAGTACTTTCGTTTTGGCCCTGGCCTGGGCGGCAATCGTTTTGATTGACTCTAGGGCTAAACTCAAGCTCGTGTCAGCCGGAGTGATCTCGGGCGCGATACTGGCCAGTTTGATCGGGCTCTGGCAGCTTGGGGCGGATCTAGCTGGATTGTCATTTAGCCTAACCGGTCTTGACCCGGGCTACACCAAAGCGGTCTTGGGCTTTCCCAGAATCCACGCTTTTGCTAAGGAGCCGCTCTATTTTGCTAATTTTTTATTTCTGCCAATTGGCTTGGCGAGCGCCCGATGGTTGGCCGGACGCGAACAAAAAAATTGCCCCTGGGGTGTTATTTTGATTATTTTACTGGTAGTTTTTGTTTTAACTTTTTCCCGTGGCGGTTATTTGGGTTTGGTGGTTGGTTTCTTGGCCTTTAGCGCCTTGGTTGGGGCGCGTTTTTTGACCACTCGCGTGCTCACGGCCCTGTTTTTGGGGCTTGCCAGTTTGATTGTATTGGCCGCTGTCAGCTTCGAGAGTCTGTCATTACAGCTTAAGGAAAACTTGGCTTCGCACGTGAGCGCTCGAGTCTTTCAGAGCGAATCTATTGAAGGACGATTAATTGAGTTTGACCGAGCGTTTGAGCTCTGGCGCTCGAGCCAAGTTATCGGTGTTGGTTTGGGTAATTACGGCCCGCGGGTGCGCGATCTTACCCCAGACGAGCGAGGGGGTTATCCGATTGTCAATAATCAATACATTGAGTCGCTGGTGGAAACCGGCATCATCGGTCTGGTTTCGCTGATTGGTTTGTTGGTTTTGCTCCTCCATCGTTCCTGGCTGGTTTATACTCGGGCCAGGAGCGACGATCGCCTGCTGATCGCGGCTTTAACCAGCGCTTTAATCGCCACCTTGGTTCAGTACAACTTTTTTTCAACTTTTGCCATCATTCAGGTTTGGTTTCTGGTCGGTCTGCTAGCAGCGGCTCAAAACGTGATCCTGGGCCAAAACCAGACCGGCTAGTTTTTTGGCTCGGCGATAGTTTTTATTGCGATTCCTAACTTAACTTGTTAGTCTATGGTTAATGATTTGGCTGATCGCAATTGTCCTGGTTTTTCTACCGGCCTATCTGGTCCGTTTTTCGGTTTTTGGCCTACCAACGACTCTGCTGGAGATCGGGATTTGGCTTGGCTTGGTTTGGTTTATGATTGAGCGATTTCGGCTCAATCGGCAACATGCCAGTTTTCAGTTGGGGACCGACCGCTCGATCGGTCAGTTCCTGATCGCTAGTTTGTTATTTCTTATTTCGGGGGGATTGGGCGTTTTGGTTAGTCCGGACAAGCGGCTGGCTTTAGGGCAGTTTAAGGGTTTTATCGTTGACCCGATGATTCTTGGATTTCTGGTTTGGTCAACCATTGGCCGGACTAAAGATGGCTTGATATTTTGGAACAAACGACACTCGGTCGCTCGATTTTGGCTGGCCGCGCTGGTCGGTGGTGGTTTAATCGTAGCTGTGGTTGGTATAGCTGAATATTTATTTGGTTTAACTCCAGCTGATGGCCGAGTTTTATCTGTTTTTCGTTTTGATTTGTCCGCCAGTCCCAACTATCTAGCGCTTCTGCTCTCTCCGATCGCGCCAATTAGTTTTTGGCTTGGTTTGAGCCGGCGCGGGCTCTTGATCAGACTCGTCTATTGGTTGGCTTGGCTGGCTATGATAGGCGCGGTTTATCTTGCCGGTTCTCGCGGCGGTTTGATTGGATTAGCCACTGGTTCGGCTGTGGTAGTGATAGTTTGCTTGAAAAGTCAGTCTTTAAAGCAGTTGCTTTGGCTGTCTCTGGCTAGCCTTATCGCGCTTTCGTTCTATCTCGCTCGACCCGATCTTTCGGCCTCGCCGGAAAGCGCTCGAGTGGCTAGCTCCAACAATATCCGCTGGGAGATTTGGAAAACTTCAGCTGAAATTATTAGCCAAAGCCGACCTAACTTTGTCTTTGGTATTGGGTTGGGTAACTACCAAAATTACTTCACCAACCTAACCCAAGATAGGGTTAACTACCCAGAATTTATCGCCCCGCGGGCGCTCCACCCGCACAACATCCTGCTTGCTCTTTGGTTCAACCTGGGTCTACTGGGACTGGCGGCATTTGTCTGGCTGGTCTATTTAGTGATTAAGTTTTCAATTTTTAATTTTCAATTTTCAAACCGGTCTTTAAAACCGGCCCTGGCCGGGGCGATGACAGCCTTACTGGTTCACGGTTTGGTTGACACACCCTACTTTAAGAACGATCTGTCGATCATATTTTGGATTTTGATTGGTCTGACTGTTTCACAACTAACAATTGGTCAGAAATCCAAAAATTAAAAAATAAGTTCAAATCACAAATTTTACTATCACCTCGCTTAACCTTTCTCTTTCACTTTATCGGCCTAAATCGGTCAGGGGAATCGGTTGAGTTTTATTAGATATAATCTGTGATGTCACTCACTCGCTCGGTTGCCTACAACACACTAACCCAACTAGTTGGCCGGATTGTTAGTGTCGCTCTTTCGGTTCTGATTATCGGAATCGTTACCAGAAAGCTTGGCGTGGAAGGTTTTGGCCAACTTTCAACCATCTTAGCTTTTGGTAGTTTGACCGCGGTTTTTGCTGACTGGGGAATACTGACCGTGGTAGCCCGCCAGATTGCTTCTAGGCCGGGCCAATCAAATGCCCTGGTTAAAGCGAGCCTCGGATTAAGGATCGTTTCCGCACTCTTGATCTACGGGGTGGCTTGGATTGTTGGCTATTTTCTACCCTACGATCAAACTATTAAACACGGTTTGATCTTTGGTTTGGTGATGATGTTTTTTGCCTCGGTCAACGGTGTTTTTTTGGGTGTTTTTCAAGCCAAACAGAGAATGGATTTAGCCAGTGGGGTGGACTTGGTGTCTCGTCTAATAACCCTCTTAATTACCTTTTGGGCCAGTCGCCTCGAGGGTGGGCTTTATACTTTTGCCATAGCCTATATGTTGGGTAATTTTGGCATGCTCGTTGCCGCGGGACTCATCGTCAGACGATTTGTTCGGGTCAGTTTTTCGTTTGACTGGCTGGCCTGGCGCCCGATTATCAAAGAAGCGCTCCCGATGGGCTTGCTAACTTTTTTCGTTTGGGTTTACTTCCGGGTTGATCTATTCATTCTAACCCTTCTTCGCCCGAGCTTTGACGTGGGCATTTACTCAAGCGCCTATAAAGTCTTTGAGGTGACAACGATTATTCCGGGATTGTTTATGAACGCCCTGTTTCCGGCCTTGACCCGTTTAACTACTAGTCAAAGCGTTAGAACTCCACGGGTTTTTCAAAAGGCGTTTGACGTCCTGCTTATGGCGGGCGCGCCGGCGGCCGCTGGATTGTTTGTTTTGTCTCCTTTAGCTATCGGTTTGATTGGCGGCGAGCAGTTTCTCCACGCCTCTGCGGTCAGTTTTTTGGCCTGGCCGGTCACCGCCGTGCTCGTGCTCGAACTGTTGGCGGTTGGACTGGTGCTAATATTTTTAACCCACGCTTTTTCCTACACTTTAATCGCTTCGGGTCGATACCGCGCGATGGTCTGGCCGGTTATCGTGATCACTGGTCTTAACATCGGTTTGAATTTTATCTTTATTCCAAGATTTAGCTACTTGGCTTCAACTCTAATAACTAGCCTGACCGAGCTTTCAGTTTTGATTACATACATCTTGTTAATCCGTCGAGAACTTGGCCTGGCGGTGAATTGGTCAAAACTCCCGCCGGTCGCCTTAGCCAGCGCCCTAATGACTGGTTTATTGGTTTTTAGCTTGTCCAAGTTTGGCCTGTTGGCCGCCCTAGCGCTGGCATTACTCGGTTATACTGGCGTTCTTGTTGGTTTCAAGGCAATCAGTCGAGACCAAGTTTTAGAGCTTGTTAGGTTTAACAAGTTTAGAGCCTAGTCGAGACTCTAAACACCTCGCTTAGTTTAAAGAGTACTCAATGTGACCTTATGATTGAGGATTGTTGTTTTTGGGGATCAAAGGACGACTGATCCTGAACCGATCGTTTTTGGTGAAATACATCGGTAACACTTCTCCCTAAAATGATAGATCATCATTTTAGGGTGGTATCCGATGTAACACTGGCGGTATTTCAAAACACAACCTCACCAAATATTAAAAATATTAAGTAAAATCGTTATTTACTTTGCCCCTGAAGGGCGGTATATCCTGACATCCGTTGACCATCATCGCTTACTGGGCTCGCGTCGACCGATTGAAGTCGCCAGACTAGCGATATAAAATCGAAGTAACCAAGTGTTACCGATGCGATCTGACAAGACAACCACCGGGGAAATTATCACAAAAAACCCGAGAAATTTTTTTAGCGTTGGTTTGGGCAATTATCAAAATTACTTTATTAGGTTGCCAAATGGTAGGGTGAATGACCCGGAGTTTATCACTCCGCGCGCCTTGAGACTGCAGACTCTCTTTTTAGCTTGGTTGGTCAATGGCGGATTGATAATGCTGGTTGCTAGCGTCTGGGTTCTGGCGGCAGCTCTCTGGCGAACGGCCTTTTTGCCAGCCGAGGCGGCACTTATAGCCCTTGTTGGCTATGAACTAGTTGATAGACCGTACTATCAAAACGATCCGGCAGTATTATTTTGATTATTGTTATGATTTTGTATCGTGCCGGCAAAAGTTGAAGTATTACTTGATAAACCGCTATGATATATTGATGCGAGTAATAACTATTGTCATTGGGCTTTTTTCGCCAGCTTCGTAATTGTCCTGGCATCTTGGTGGTTTTTTGTGGGCAAGACGATTCTGGAGAAAACTGTGTCTCATTCTAATTTTTATTGGGGTGTCAGTATTAATCCATATCCCAATTTCGTTGACAAGTCCGAAACAGTCAAAGCGGTTTTTGATCTAGCAGAAAAACTTAGAGTCAACACTGCTAGATATAATTATCCATAGGGTTGCCCAACCGCCAGACAAGATGCCGACGCGGTGAGTGAGATTGATCATCGGGCAAAGCGTGTTTTAACGGGATACTGGTTGTTCGATTTTATTTTAGATGATAAAGGTCACTTAATCGGCACAGATGGGGCAAAAATGGTTTAGTAGAATTTAATAGTGATCGTGCCACTGGACTTGTTATCCCGACCCAAATCGTCAGATTATGTTTTTCAAGTAGTATAGAGGAGAGGATTAATGTTAGCCAATTTGATACCCCAGCTTGAGGGCATCGGAACAGTCTTAATTATTGGAATAATAGGTTTTGGGTTAGGGCATCGTCTGGTCAAACGAGAGGATTTTTTGGTCAAACTCGCGATCGGCCTCGGGGTTTTGGGTTACTCGATTTATTTGCTCGGCCAATTACATTTGCTTTACAAACCAGTAATTTGGACTTTTTTGTTATTGGTTTTGGCGGTCGTCGCTCAACCGCTGATCGAAAAATTTAGGAGTTTACAATTTAGTTACCCAAAGATTTCTTGGGCATGTCTGGGGTTTTTGCCGGTGACTTTATTTTTAAGCTGGCAACTGGTCGGCGCGCTTGCCCCGGAGGTTAAGTTTGATAGTCTCTGGTACCATTTAACCGAAGCGAAAGTTTATCTGATGGAGCACCAGATTAGGGCGTTTTTGCCGCCAGCCCAGCTTGGTCAGTCGTCCGTCACACCAAGATTGATTGATCTACTTTACACTCTCCAGTTATCGCTTTCTCTATATGAAATTGGGCCCAAGTTACTGCACTGGACACTGGGCTTTCTGGTAGTGATTGGTTTATATGATTGGGCAAGAAAATATGCCCGGCCTCCTGGAGCGGTTGTCGCCGTGACATTGTTCACAAGCGTGCCAATTTTCGGATGGCTATCTCAAACAGCTTATATAGACCTAGGGGTGGCTTTTTTCGCCCTCGTTTTCTTGAGAGCATTATTTGAGAGCAGAAGCAAAATCTGGTTGTTGGGGGTTTTAATGGGACTATATTTTTCAACCAAACTGTGGGGTTTGATTTTGTTGCCAATCGTTCTGGGCTTTTTAATTTACCAAAAACGAAAGCCAAAAGAACTCTTAGTATTGTTGCTAACAACACTGTTGGTCGCCAGCCCTTGGTTTATCGAAGCGTATTTAAGAACAGGAAATGCCGTTTACCCTGTGTTTTCATCCATTAGCACAACCAAGTTTACCGAAATCGGTGCCCAGAATGCCAAAGATTGGTTTTTAAGGGTTTATCCCGCAACCTTGCCAAAATTTTTCTATTCAGTGGCCGGTAGTTTCCCCTTGGTGTTGGCTGGGTTGCTAGCCATATTTTTGGGGAGTGAGCGCCGCCGGATGGCTTTGGTTTATTCTGTGTTCGGTTTTTTAGCAATCGTGGCAATCTCCATTTTGCCGATTCGAGATAACCGTTTTAATGTGCCTTTGGTTTTGCCGCTATATATCAGTTTGGCAATTGTTTTAGGAGAAGTTCTAGCATCTAGGGCAGGAAAGATTTTAGTGATATTATCGGTTTTACCGGTACTTTTGATTAACTTTGCGATTTTGTTGCGTCGTTCCATACCTGCACTCCCCGTTGCATTGGGTTTAGAGTCGAGACAATCATATCTGTATCGAACCATTGGCGCTAATATCTGGACATTCTACGATGGAGACGGTTATTTCGAAAAGACTATCAAGGCAGATGATAAAGTTGTGCTCCTAGCCCATAACATGTTTTACACTAACTTTAACTTTGTCGATGGTCTGGATCTTGTTAATAAATCCGAGAGAGTGAAAACAGCCCAAGAAGTCATGAAATTTTTATCTGACCAGGGTTTCACCTATGTCGTGGTGAAAAATGAGGTGTATCAATTGAACGATTGGCTTAATCGTTTGGCCAAGCAAGATATCGCCCAAGATGTGACTTGGTTGAACAGACATTTTACAAAAATTTATGCCGACAAATTCAGCAACGTTGAAGCCTATAAAATAATATTTTAACGATTCAGGATTATTATGAAACTTTCGGTCATTATTCCTTGCTACAACGAAAAGGCGACAATTAAAGAGGTTGTCAATCGAGTCAAAAGGACTCATTGGTCAAAAGAAATCATTATTGTTGACGACGGTTCAACAGATGGTACCAAACAACTATTAGAGACAATGAAAAGCCAAGATCTTAAAGTAATTTTTCAGCCGATCAATCAAGGCAAGGGCGCGGCCATAAAAGCTGGTTTGAGTCAGTCAACGGGTAACTATATTATTATTCAAGACGCCGATCTAGAATACGACCCCGAAGACTGGGAAGCTCTTATTAAGCCGATTCAAAAGGGTGTGGCCAGAGTTGTTTATGGATCGCGTTTTACTGGAAAGCATCGCAACATGTTTTTTTGTCATTGGTTTGGAAATAAATTTTTAACATTTATAACCGATCTTTTATATAACACCACCATATCCGATATGGAAACTGGCTATAAAATTTTTGCCAGCGACATTATTAAATCAATAAGATTGCGGTCCAATAGATTTGATTTTGAGCCAGAAGTGACTGCTAAAATTCTCAAAAAAGGGGTGAGGATTTACGAGGTACCGATTTCTTACGCTGGTAGAGAATTCAGGGAAGGTAAAAAAATTACTTGGAAAGATGGTTTTGTTGCTTTCTACACCCTTATTAAATATCGATTTTTTGATTAGAATGAAAACCAATTTCAAAATTTTCACTGGTTTGATCGTGTTTTTGGTCGCTTGGCAGTATCTCCATTATCAAGCGGTTAATGAGATGAGATTTACCCGCATATCGGAAATGATTTTAACCGGTTTGACGAGCCCTAGGGTATTTTTCGATCATTTACCAGACTAATTAGAACATCATGTTTGATTGGTATTGGCGCTCGGTTGGACCGCGCGAGATTGCTTTGTTTTTTTTCGCGACCAGGCTCAAGTCAGGTGACACATGTGTCGGCCCAAGGAACGTCTCTCAACGGAGAATCAACTGCCCTAACAACACACCAGGTATTGATTGAGTGATTCATAACTATTTAAGATCTTACTGGTCAGGCAATTTAACCGATCTTTTAGGTTCAAGGTGTTGGACAGTCAATCAAACCAGCTCTCGAGTTTTCAGGCCAGGTTAGGTATTACGATTTTAGCTATCCAAATGATCTTGATATTGGTACAATGTATCCAAAAGGTCGCGATAAGGAAAGTCGCGACCTTGTTATTCGCCAGATTACAAAGCGCGACTTGTGAAGCCCCTGGTCATTATTCCAACCTATAACGAGAAAGACAACATCGGCCGAATCCTCCACGCGATTCGAGGTCTTGGAATTTCAGAGTTGGAGGTTTTAGTGGTAGATGATTCTTCTCCTGACGCGACGGCCCGAGTTGTCCAAGCCCAGGCTCGTCGTCCAGGTTTGCCGATTCATCTGATGGTTCGTAAAACTAAAGACGGGCTTGGTCGGGCTTATGTAGCTGGTTTTGAGTGGGCCTTAAGCAGAAATTTTGACTGGATTGTCTCAATGGATGCAGATTTTTCTCACGATCCTAATGACATCCCTAGACTGCTTGAGACGGCCAAAGACTACGATGTGGTGATAGCCTCGCGTTACGTCTCTGGAGGTAAGATTATCGGTTGGAATTGGAAACGTCAGTTTAACTCGCGCCTGGCCAATTGGGTGACCCGACGGGCGCTTGGGCTAAGCCCCAAAGACGTCACTGCTGGATTCAAACGCTACAGTCGTCGTTTTCTGGGCGCGCTTGATTTAGCTAACATCGTTTCCCCCGGTTATGCCTTTCAGGTTGAGATGATTTTTCAGGCAGTCAGGCAGCGCTTCCAAGTGCTCGAGATCCCGGTCACTTTTGTTGACCGACGGGTTGGTCAGTCGAAGATTGCCGGTGAACTGTTCAGGTCGGCCAAAGCAGTTTGGCGGCTGATGCTAAGGCGCCAAGGAGCTCGCCAACTGATTAAGTTTTCTATCGTTGGGGTGATCAACGCCGGAGTTGACTGGGGTGTGTTCTATCTAATCCTCCTTGTGACAGGCTGGCAAATCCAACCTTTCAAACAAGCGGCCAAGGCGCTTTCTTTTGTTGTTTCAGCCAGCTCAAGTTACGGCGCGAACAGGCTATGGACCTTTCGATCGAAAAATCCAGCCATCGGGCGCCAGTTGCTTCAGTTTATCGGGGTTGCCCTGGTTGGTTTATTGATCAACAATACCGCCTTTTTTGTTGCCAGCGCTGTCTTTGACTGGCGGGATATCACTGGCCTGGTGACCGCCACAGCCTTGTCCGCGTTCTGGAATTTTTCTCTTAACAAGTACTGGACGTTCAGGGCCTAGTCCAAGTACTCAAGGCTTGAATTAGGGCTGATGAGTTGGTATAATGCCCCAAAGTAGTCCTCTTACATCCATGATTACTTATATTTTTTCAGTTTTACTTTCATTGAGCTATCATGCCAATTGAAACATCAATCATCACAGCCGGATTAATTGCTGGCACCCTGGCGCTAGCTTGGGGTATAGCTGTGGCCTGGCAAGTTTTGAAATCTGATCGGGGCAATCCAAAGATGATTGAGATCGCTTGGGCGATTCAGCAAGGAGCTCGGGCCTACTTAAAGCGGCAGTATTCGTGGCTTGGGCTGGTCGCGCTATCGTTAACAGTTCTCATTTACTGGCAGTTAGGCCAGTCAATCGCTCTCGGGTTTCTGATCGGTGCGTTTTTTTCTGGTGTAGCCGGGGCTATTGGTATGAGTGTGGCGGTTCAGGCCAATGTCCGAGTAGCCCGGGCGGCCTATCAGGGTATGCCAGAGGCTTTTTTGCTCGCCTTTCGCGCCGGCTCGGTGACTGGTCTGCTGGTGGTTGGTTTGAGTTTGCTCGGAGTGGCTGGTTTGTACCTCCTAACAGGGGAGACCGGCCCGCTGGTCGGGTTTGGTTTTGGTGCCTCGCTCATTTCACTCTTTGCTCGAATTGGGGGTGGTATTTTCACTAAAGCGGCTGATGTTGGGGCTGACCTGGTTGGTAAGCTTGAGGTGGGTATTCCAGAAGATGATCCGCGCAACCCAGCGGTCATCGCTGACAACGTTGGCGACAACGTAGGTGACAACGCCGGCATGGCGGCTGATTTATTCGAGACTTATGCCGTTACTCTCGTGGCAGTTATGTTGCTGGGTAGCCTGTTGTTTAACGGTTCAAGCAGTGTGATTGTTCTGCCGATCGGCCTAGCGGCAATAGCGATCATTGGCTCAATTATTGGAACACTCTTTGTCCGGGTGACCGCCGGGAGCAAAAACATCATGACTGGCATGTATCGCGGTCTAGTGGCGGCCGGGGCGATTTCCGCGATCGGTTTCTGGTTTGTGATTGATGGCATTAGTCCATTTTTGCCGCTCAATCAAGAACTAACCACTGGCTCGCTCTTTCTGGCCAGCCTGATCGGGATAGCGGTAACCGGAGCGATGTTTGTCATTACTGATTTCTATACCTCGAAAAACTTTAGACCGGTCAAGTTGATCGCCCAAGCCTCGACCACTGGTCACGCCACTAATATCATTCAGGGTCTGGCTGTCGGCCTCAAAGCAACCGCCTGGCCGGTCATAGTCATTGGGGCGGCCGTGCTGTCATCGTTTACATTGGCTGGTATTTATGGAATCGCCTTGGCCTCATTTGCCATGCTTTCGCTCGCAGGTTTGGTGGTGGCGATAGACGCCTTTGGGCCGATAGCTGACAATGCCGGAGGGATTGCCCAAATGGCTGGCTTGTCGGTCAAAGTACGAAAAAATACCGATCCTTTAGACGCGCTGGGCAATACGACCAAGGCGGTGACCAAAGGCTACGCAATTGCTTCAGCCGGACTGGCCGCGCTGGTCTTGTTTTCCGCTTACACCCAAGAGCTAGTGGTTATTGGTCGCTCAAGCGTCTTTGATCTGTCTGATCCCTACGTGATTGTTGGACTCTTTATTGGCGGTCTTATGCCGTATCTATTTAGCTCAATGACCATTGAGGCGGTCGGTAAAACAGCCGGCAGTGTCGTGACTGAAGTTCGGCGCCAGTTCAAGTCAATCAAGGGTATTATGGAGGGCACGGCCAAGCCAGATTATTCCAAGGCGATTGACATTGTAACCCAGGCTGCTTTGCGCGAGATGATTTTGCCCGCCCTAGTGCCAATCGGGGCGGTCCTTTTGGTTGGTTTTTTGCTTGGCCCCAAGGCCTTGGGCGGCTTGCTGGTTGGCACGATCGTGACCGGCGTGTTTACAGCTCTTTCGATGACCTCGGGCGGGGCGGCTTGGGATAACGCGAAAAAGCTGATCGAGGATGGCCACTACGGCGGTAAGGGGTCCGAGGCTCACAAAGCGGCGATTACCGGCGACACGGTTGGCGATCCCTATAAAGACACGGCCGGACCGGCGATCAACCCAATGATTAAAGTGGCCAACATCGTGGCGCTCCTGATAGTAAAGCTGATCGCTCGCTGATCTTGGGATCGGAGTGGATAGAATTTTTCTATATTACCCCCAATGGCCAAACCAGTCAGCGAACAATTTGTCTGCACCATCGACCGAGTTGAAAATGGTCGCTATGTTCTCGATTTCGGCAAAGGTCAGCAGTTGGTCGTGGCTAAAAAGTTTCTCCCTCGGGGCGCCAAGTCAGGCGACGTTTTACGAGTCGAACTTATGACCGATCGGCTGGCCAAAAAGCGTCAAGAAAATCTAGCCCGGGCTTTGCTGGAAGAGATTTTGAACGTCGGTCGCTAACTAAAAGCTTGATTAATCTAGGGCGATGATCTAGCATGATATCAATGAGCTCTCGGCTTTTGAGTTCAGCGGTCAACAAACCGACCCCACGATCTGGGAGGTTGTTGGTTTAGCAGTCATTCTCTTGAGCCAAACAGCCTTCTGGAACGCCGGAGGGCGTTTTTGTTTTTGAACCTTAATTTTTTGAGACCAAATCACAGGAGGGGAGACCAGATATGGGCGACACGATCGAAGTAGAGATTACTCTTGGAAGTAATGTAGTGAGTATACGCGCCCAACAAGAGCTAAACCCTGCGTGTTCAGCTCGAGCGTTGGGTCGCCAAGGGGTGTCCGGAGACAAAGCAACCGCGGTGGTTTTCCAAGTCAACCCGGGCGTTGACTTGGATCAACTGATTCAACGCTTGAAGCTTGCCATTCAACGCCAGTTGGTGAACCAGTTAGTTCTGGTTAGCATGGAGATAGAAGACTGTTTCTGGATCTTGTTTCCTACCAATCACATGGCAAAAAAATTTTTGGGTTGGCTCAAGGGGATCAATCTTGATTCGCAAAAACGGCTCATTATCATTGGTTTTTGTTGTCAGCCTGGAAAAATATTGGAGAATATTAAACTATTTAAGAAGTTTTCCTCCGTGCCAGTCGAAGGAGAATAGTATATGGAGCGATTTTTGAACCATAGCAATCACTGTTATGGTTCTTTTCTATCTTTGGACAAGGCGGGCCGTCAGAGCGCCGGTTAGAAAGCCGCCGATGTGGGCCGAGAACGCGATGCCCTGGTCACCCCCGCCGGCGAACAGGACTAGTTGAAGCAAAAACCACAAACCAATGTAGTAGATCGCCGGCAAGGTGCCAGTTTGACCAAACTGGGTAATCACGACCACTCGGTTGCGCGGAAAGAGCAGCAGGTAGGCTCCGAGGACTCCAGCGATCGCGCCTGAAGCTCCGATCGCTGGGGTGGCGCCGCCAGCATTGGTCAACAGAAAAACTAATCCACCAACAACTCCTGAGATCAAGTAGAGCCCAAGGTATGGAAAATGGCCGAGTTTTAGTTCAATGTTGTCGCCAAAGAGCCAGAGCGACCACATGTTGAAGATAATGTGGCTAAATGAGCCGTGGAGGAATTGGGAGCTAATCAGCTGGCCCACGCTAAAACTCGACGGGTTGACCCCATAACTTAAGGCGATTGTTTCAAATTCAGGCGAGAAAAAGGTCAGCCAAAAAACGATCACGTTCAAACCGATCAAGCTGATCGTGATGTAGGGTCTTTGACGTTTATGGTGCCAGTAGTACTCGTCAGCGATGGGGAGCATTGGTAGCGCCAACCGGATTCGAACCGGTGTTTTCAGCTTGAGAAGCTGACGTCCTAGGCCAGGCTAGACGATGGCGCCTTAGAGTGTCTTGCTTGTCTGGCTAGTCTCGATTATGTTCGGGTGATGAGCAGTCAAAGTTTACCAGAAAGTGATTCTGAAACCAAGTATCAGCACACCCCGGTTATGATTTCAGAGGTGCTCGAGGCACTCAAGCCCGTGCCGGGTGGTGTTTATGTTGACGCTACCCTCGGGTTGGCTGGACACACTCGGGCGATAGCCGAAAAATTGACCGGCGAGACAGGCAAGACAAGCGACAAAAAAATTCCAAATCCCAATCTAGAACAAGTCAATCGAGACAAGGCAAGCCGGATTATTGGAATTGATCTCGACCAGCGGGCGATTGAGATTGCCAAAACTCGGCTCAAGCGCTATGGCGAACTGATCAGTTACATCCAGGCCAACTTTCGAGATATTAATCAGGCTCTCAAACTCGTCCAGGTTGACCGGGTAGATGGGATACTGGCCGATCTTGGCGTGTCAAGCATGCAGTTGGAGCATCCCGGCCGGGGATTTTCATTCGGCCGGTCAGAATTTCTGGATATGAGAATGAATCAGCCAAAAAATCAGGCCCTCAACAAGGCCGAGTGGTCAAGTCAAGTTCAGCCTTGGACCAGTTCAATCAGACCTGTCTCAATCGAAGGATTAAATCCTAAAGCTAAACCCGGTGAAGCTGATTTTACGGCCGCTAACTTGATTAATTTTTATTCAGCCCGTCAAATCAAGCTGGTTCTAGATCAGGGTGAGGCGCCCTATGCCGGTCAAATTGCCCGAGCGATCGAAAGGAGACGGGCGGTTCAACCAATTGTGACAACCAGTCAGTTAGTTGAGGTGATTCGATCCGCCACTCCACCGAGCTACCGTTATTCACGGACCAAAACTCATTTCGCCACGGCTGTTTTTAGAGCCTTGAGACTGGCGGTCAACGATGAGCTAGAGGCGCTTAAGGATTTTTTGGCGGCCTGTCCCCAGTTGCTATTATCTGGCGGCCGAGTCGCGCTGATAAGTTTTCACTCTCTTGAGGACCGTCTAGTCAAGCACTCTTTTCGAGCTTGGCAGGATCAGGGTCTTGGTCAAGTTTTATCCCAAAAGCCGATCTTGCCTTGCGCCAACGAGCTGGAGGAAAATCCCAAAGCTCGCAGCGCCAAGTTGCGTGTCTTTGAACGTTGGTAATCTCTACTGCAAACCCGGATAGTCATAACTTGTCCCCATAATCCCCAGTCTCCCCAGCGCTTGCTAAAGAGAGCTGGTGTAGTAAGTTGTAATTAAATTGTCAACAGTAATCTAAAAGATAATTTATTTAGTTTATCATGGCTCTTTATCATAAATATCGGCCCCAGCAGTTTAAAGACTTGGTTGGTCAAGATCACGTTCGCGAGACCCTCTTGGCCGCGCTTAAAAACGACCGAGTCAGCCATGCTTATCTGTTTTCTGGTCCGCGCGGCTTGGGCAAGACCACAACCGCCAGACTTCTAGCCAAGGCGGTCAACTGCGAAAAGTTCACGACCCAAGGCTCAAAAATCAAAAAAAAGACGACTCTCGAGCCGTGCAATAACTGCGGTACGTGTTTGGCCATCACAAAGGGGAGTTTAACCGATGTTATCGAAATTGACGCCGCTTCCAACCGAGGGATTGATGATATTCGCCAATTGCGTCAAAGGATCGCCTTTGCTCCAACCCAGGCCCTAAAAAAAGTTTACATCATTGACGAAGTCCACATGCTGACTCGTGAGGCTTTCAACGCTTTGCTTAAAACTTTAGAGGAACCGCCGGCTCATGTTTTAATGATTATGGCAACGACCGAGCCGTACAAAGTTCCGGCCACCATCATCTCTCGAACCCAGCGGTTTGATTTTCATCGGGCCAGCCAGACCGACTTGGCCGAATATCTGGCAAAAATAATTGATCAAGAACAATGGTCTTTTGACCAAGACGCGATAGCTAAAATCGCCCAGCTCTCTAGCGGTTCTTATCGAGACGGCATCTCGATTCTCGACCAGGTTGCCAGCCAGGAGAACCAACAAGTCAGCCTTGCTAGAGTGCGGGCGATTTTAGGTCTTTCTTCGGATCAAGCCGCGAGCGAACTGACCGATTCGATCCTCAAAGGAGATGCCAAGAAGTCACTCGCCATCTTAGATGAGTTGTATAACCAAGGCGTTGATTTTGAGAATCTGATCGGTTTAATTGTCCAAAATTTAAGGCAAATTTTGGCCCAGACCGCTAGCTCAAGCGCGGCCAGGGCGATTAAACGACTGCTAGAATCGGCTAGTCAGGTTCGTTATAGTCCGGTGCCCCAATTACCCTTGGAGCTGGCACTGATCGATTTAAGCGAGGGCAGTTTTACTCAACCGATGGTGCCGAGCGATGGTAGCCTTAAGCTAGAGTCTAGCCAGTCCAAGTCAGTCTCAAGTCAAGTTGACTCTAAGAAAGTTCCAGTAATTTCAAACCAGGCTTCAGACAAGTCAAAGACCGATAGCGCCGACAGGCAATCAGGTCAAACAGTTCCTCAAGAGAACTGGCGCAAGGTCGTTGGAGTTTTAGAATCGAGCAATCGTTCTTTGGCTATCATGCTCCATAACTCAAGTGTTAGTTTTTTTGACGATTCCACTCTGGAACTGGCGGTCAAATACAAGTTTCACAAAGACCGACTCGAAGATCAAGTCAACCATGCCGCGCTGTCACGAGCCCTGGCAAAAGTTTTTGGCCGCCCGATTGCTTTAAAGTGTGTTGTTGATCCCAATAGCGCCGGTTTTAAGCTTAGCGATCACGTGTCAGACAGCTCGTTGGTTGACGACGCGATTGAGATTTTTGGACAGGACAATGGCTAGCGCTAGTAATCCTAAACTGCCTCCTCATAACATAGATGCCGAAAGGTCAATTTTGGGTGGTATTTTAATTGATCCGCAAGCCTTGGTCCAGGTTATTGATCGGGTTGACCCGAGTGATTTTTATCGGCAAGATCATCAGTTGATTTATCAGACTATGATCGGTTTATTTGAGCAGAGCAAGCCGGTTGATGTGGTAACACTGGTCGATCGGCTCGAGAAAGCCAAGGCGCTCGAGTTAGCCGGCGGGGCTAGTTACATCGCAGAGCTGACCGCCAAAACCGCTTCCAGTGCCAATATTGTCTCACACGCCCAGATAGTGAGAGAGGGGGCGATCATGCGCAAACTTATCAGCGCCGGATCTAAAATTGTTGAGATGGGGTTTGATCAGGAGAACGAGCCGGCGGAAATTTTAGACGAGGCGGAGAGGACACTCTTTGGAGTTTCTCAAAAAGCTCTTAAAGACAGTTTTGTACCAGTAACCGATATTTTGACCGAGACTTTTGAGCGGATTGACGACTTGCACAAAAACAAAGGTAAATTACGCGGGGTGGC
The DNA here is from genome assembly GCA_964478135.1 of uncultured Candidatus Saccharibacteria bacterium. Lineage (GTDB taxonomy): Bacteria > Patescibacteriota > UBA1384 > GWA2-35-9 > CAYZGQ01 > CAYZGQ01. The sequence continues at coordinate 876 of CAYZGQ010000007.1, read as the reverse complement.
GACCGGATTTTCCCAACTTGATAACATACTTTCCGGCTTGCAAAACTCTGATCTAGTTATTTTGGCGTCCCGGCCAGGCATGGGTAAGTCTTCTATGGCGCTTAATATAGCGACCAGCGCAGCGCTCAAGCAAAAAATCCCGGTCGGGGTTTTTTCGCTTGAGATGAGCAAGGACCAGTTGGTCGATCGACTGCTGGTTGCCACAGCCGGGGTGGATAGCTGGAAACTTCGAACAGGCAACCTTTCCCAGGAGGATTTTCCTAAAATAGGTAATGCAATGGGAATACTCTCGGAGGCTCCAATCTTTATTGACGATTCACCGATTTTAAATGTTATCGAGCTTAGGGCCAAGGCCAGGCGATTGCAGTCAGAACATGGTTTGGGTCTTTTGGTCGTTGACTATCTTCAACTGGTTGATTCGGTTCGAAAATCTAAAGATTCTAACCGAGTTCAGGAAATTTCGGAGATTTCACGAGCGCTCAAGGCCACCGCCAGAGAGTTTAATATCCCGATCCTTGCCTTGTCTCAGCTATCCCGTGCGGTCGAGTTGCGTAATCCCAAAATTCCTCAACTGGCTGATTTGCGCGAATCAGGCTCGATCGAGCAGGACGCCGACGTGGTAATGTTTATTTACCGAGAAGACTACTACGAACCCAAGACCGAGCGTAAAAACATTGCCAACATCTTGCTTAAAAAGCATCGTCATGGTCCGATCGGAGAAGTTGAGTTGTATTTTGTGCCAGAGCAGATGAAGTTTGTCCCGATTGAAAAAAAACGAGTTGGCGTCTGATCGGTCAATCAGCCATCAGCCGGCGGTTACATCTGAATTGCATAAGTTCAGATACATATGAGACTCTGGTTTAAGCCAGAGACACT
>CAYZGQ010000006.1:0-34520 GCA_964478135.1 uncultured Candidatus Saccharibacteria bacterium | reverse complement strand
AACCGCTTGACTTTTCCAACGTGGTGCTGGGGGTAGGATTCGAACCTACGAAGACACAAGGCCACCTGGTTTACAGCCAGGCCCCGTTGACCGCTTGGGTACCCCAGCCTAAAAATACCAATAAAACAATACGAGCCGGTCGTGAGCCGAGGGTGGGATTCGAACCCACGACCTGCTGTTTACAAAACAGCTGCTCTACCGCTGAGCTATCTCGGCCTGGATTATCGAGGCCCAGACTCCTTGAGATACAATCCCTAGCCTGGACCAAGAGTCTAAAATTGTTCCGCCCCTCCAGCCCTCGTCGTGAACTAAATGCAAAACTTATCCGAATCGAATCGCCGAAAAGATTTTAGCTCAACGATCTCATTATACTGTTTGGACGATCAAATTCAACTTGACAAACCAAACTCAATTAAGCCTTTGAAAGCCTCTTGACGCTATGGCTATATTTTGGGTTAACCGGATCAAGCTCGAGCGCTTTTTTAATTGAGACCAAGGCCTTGTTGGTGTTGCCCAGACCCAAAAAAGCCATACCGAGGTTAAAATGCCGACTGGCCAGACGATCATCAAAGCGCAAAGCGGTTAAAAAGGCGTCTCGGGCGTCGCGGTAGTTGGCTTGTTTTAAGTAGATTATACCAAGACGATTGTAGATAGTTGGATTTTTTCGATCTTGGGTCGCCGCTTCCAGAAACAGACGCTCGGCCGCCTTCATATCGCCTCTTTCAAAAAGCTTCTGTGCGTCAGCTAACAAATTTTGAGCCAAGTCGTCCCGGCTGGACAAGGATTCTTGGCGAGCGTTCGGCCCGAACCGACCGGTTGAGGGAGCACGCCAGCGCCAATTAAGCCGGACGATCTGGCTCAAATCAGAAGGCAGTTTGGCCATACGACCCGGACTTGAACCTCGTTTGGGGAGTAAAGCGTCGGGAGGACGTTCACTAGATGGCTGGTTTCGATCAAAACCGCGCTTAACCTCGGGCAGACGCCTAAGTAAAATCACCAAAATGCCGGTGGCGGCGATCAGTAGAATTAAACTAGGTATCAGCATGATTCAATGGTTAATTAGATTCGGGCAGTAATTTTATCACAACCGAGTCAATCGACAAAAATTAAAGACTTATTTTGACCAAGAGCGACTCAAGCGCGATTCTGCGGTTGACGTTTTGAGCGATTAAACGCTTAAGCTCCAATAAAAGCTTAAGGTATAGACTGTTGATTTCAAGTAAATCTTGGCTTGGTCTTAATTCCAAAATCCACGAGTCCAAGATTATAGCAAGATCTTGACGGCCTGACAAGTCTTTGGCCAAATTAAGCCGTTTGACTAAACTTAAGGCCTTGAGCTGGCCAAACGTCAGTTGGCCGGCTAATTTTGAATCTTTTGGCCCGGCAGGCAAACTCTTAAGCACCCGACAGCGCGATATAATTGTTGGCAAAAGATAATCAAGACTGGACGTGGTTAAAATTATTCGAGTCTGTCTGGGCGGCTCTTCCAATGTTTTGAGCAAGGCAACTTGGGCTGGGCGGCTAAGCAAAGGAGCGTCAATAATCGCCGCTTGATATTGGCCGGCCCAAGGCCTTAAGTTTAGCCGTTTGACCAAACCTCTTATCTGGTCAATCATTATCTGGCCGCTGTCTGATTCAGGCTCGAGCGCGATTTGATTGTGTTTGGGCACGCCTACCAAGACGCGCTCGAGGACGCTTTGTCTCGCTTGCGGCTGGCCAACTAAAATATAAGCATGGTAAGACATGGCCGGGTATTAGTTTAACACAACATTAGTTTATTGCCTCAATCCCACCCTTGGAGGTGGGACAAACAAGGAAATAGTTTGCCGTGATTGAGCAGGATGGGCACAGGTCGGCTGTGACAAGAATGCGGCAATCATCACAACTGGTTGACTTTTAACTACCACTAGAGTATGATTGGGCCAGTTCCGAGAGTGGATTAAAATCAATCAGTTCACGAGGTCGACTCGGCCTTTCCCAGTAGATTTTTTTTATTAGGTCAAAATTTATGTCATACGAAGACAAACAATTCGTCTGCCGCGATTGCGGGGCTCAGTTCACTTGGACAGCCGGCGAGCAGGAGTTTTACGCCTCAAAAGGCTTTGATAATCCTCCCAGCCGGTGCCAGGACTGCCGCAAAAAACGCAAGCATGAGCATGTATCAGGCGGGGCGCGCGAGATGCACCCGATTACCTGCGCCAACTGCGGCAAAGAAGGCGAAGTTCCATTTAAGCCAATGTCGACCGAAGGTTTGATGTGCGCTGATTGCTTTGCCAAAAAGCGAGCCGGCACACTCGAATCTGATAGCCCAGCTGACGCCAAGAGTTCAAAAGGCTCGGGTAAACAAGCGGACGACCAGGCCCAAGACGGGGATCAACCCAGTCAGGATGAAGAGTAATTAGCATCTGCCGATACTCACCAAAAAATCCGCCCTTAGGCGGATTTTTTGGTGTTTTTCAACCTTCCTGGTAATTTTCTATGCGACAGCGCGCCTGCGATCGAATGCCTGACCCGGACGCTTTTGAGCTGACTGCGCCAGCAACGAGTACAAATCAGTCGACCGGCTCGCTTTTGTAGATTGATTTTGACCACTCTCTTTGTCGCATGCAAAGAGTGGGGCCGATTCCAGCCAATCACGGCACCTCGGTCGCAACCGCTACAAGTCATTTTAGAAATACGTAATCTGCGCATATGAATCTTTAATAGGAATATGATATTATACTAGAAAGCCAGAGTCAACGATTTTGACTAAATATCCAATACTAAAATCCAAATACGCCTCAATCCCAAGTGAGTTAAGTTCAAATATGTTTTAAGGGTAACTTTGAGTTTGATTTGAGCTTAAAATCTTTGGACTTTGCATTTAGGCTATGTTATTACTTCAACTCTTCTCCAATCCGATCACTGTCCTGGGGATCTTGCTCGGCTTATTGATCGGTTTGGTCCTGCACGAGTTTGCCCACGCCTGGGTGGCTGATCGTTTGGGTGACGACACAGCCCGGCTGGCCGGCCGGCTGTCGCTCAATCCTAGGGCTCACCTTGACTTGTACGGCACGCTCTTTTTACTGATCGCTGGCATCGGTTGGGGCAAACCAGTCCCGATTAACCCGAGTCGGTTAAAATCGCCAACTCGTGATGAAATTTTAATCTCGCTCTCTGGCCCGGCGACCAACTTTATGATCGCCCTGATCGTTGGATTGTCTCTCCGTCTCTTTGGACCCAGCCTTACCCCAGCCAACAGCTTCGCTCTCTCGAGTATAACCTACATAAACATCTTATTGGGTATCTTTAATCTGCTGCCAATTCCCCCTCTTGATGGCTCAAAAATTATCTTACATCTTCTACCGCTTGAAGTCAGAATCCGAGTTGAACAACTTGGCATGTACGCCCTGATCGCTTTGTTTCTCTTGGGCCAACCCATTTTAGGTTTAGTTATCATGCCCCTATCAAACACGATCTACTCGATTATTGTCGGCGGCCCAGCTTTACTTTAAGTTGATAATTGAGCCTTAAACTGCGACAATGCTGGTAGGTTTAACTGGCAAGAGCAAACACGGTTAACAAAATCAATCGAGCCAAGAGATCGCTTGACTGACCGACTTTAGGGATAACGCGGTCCGGCCGTCCACCTAAAAGGCCTGAAGCAAAACTTTGAGCTGTCGGGTGGCTCAACGCCAGGGTGTAGCTTAGTTGGTAAAGCGCCAGGCTGGGGGTCTGGAGATCGGGAGTTCAAGTCTCCCCACCCTGACCATGCCGGCTCAATCGTGTCAGGCAAACCAAACTCAAGTTGACAGCCATTTTCACTAAAAGTCGGGCTGAAAATCTAGCGCCCGGATCAAAAAGTTTTTAATGTTTTTTGTCGATCCCAACCCTAGCCAGAATTGACAGACAAGTCTGGGGATAATCCGGCTGTTTTAATTAAAATGCCCGCTCAATTAACTAAAGTAGTCCCCCGACACCGGCTGGCCGATCGTTTTGTCACGATCCAGCGCGCGATTGGTTTAACCAATCGCAATCAAGATCCATCGAGTGAGCCGACAAATTTAACGATTTTAGTCGAAATAACCCGACCCTGGTTTCCAGCCGCCTCGGTCGGTCAAACCATCATTTCGACACTCTGGCGCTCGTTCAGCAAGGCCGACTCGACCTCCAATATCGAACGGTTTGAGCAGATGCTCAAACAAGTCAACCAAGCTCTAGTTGAACTAGCCAGGCGAGGCGAAACAGACTGGATCGGCCAACTCCACTCGCTGATTGTGTTAACAATCGCCCAAGATGTCCACATAAGTTTCACTGGCGACGCCAGGGCGTTTCTGGCTCGAGACCACAATTTGCAAGAAATCACCCCACCAAGCCAACCTGAGCTTAACTCACCGGAAAAAACCTTTGGCTCGATCATCTCCGGCACACTCGAGCCGTCAGATAAAATTTTTATTACCTCGAGTGAGTTGTTTAATCAAGTCGCTCGTTCGGTCGCGGCCGGTCTGATCGGAAAACTAGAAACCAATCAGGCCGCATCTGAAATTGCCAGCCTGATCCTCAAAGATCGTCTGCCTAGGAGTGTTTTTGGCTTGATCGAACTAGACTCAAACCAACCAGATGAAGTTATTTATCTAGAAGAAATTTCAAACTCGCTTTGGCGCCGAGCCGGCAGGCTGATGACTCAAACCCTATCTTGGTTTAGTCAAGTCAGCCGACCGCTCATCCAAAGGGGTCTCCAAACTAGCTCGGCCGGGCTAGAAAACGTCCGCACCCAAGCCAGACCAAGACTAAAAACCATTACCGAACAAACGATTAAAAATATCCGTCGGGCGATCAGTTGGTCAGCTCGATCGAGTCAAAAATTGTGGCGCTTGAGCTATCAGGCCGGAGGCTTGAGGTTTAAATCAAAGCTAATTTCGTTGAGCCAAAAAGCTAGGCAGTCGCAAGCTTACCTCGCCAGGATTGTCCCAACTCCGGCCAAACCAACCACTATTCAAGACGGTCTGTCACTCAAAAATAGATCGGACTTAATAAGCGAAGGGCCAAGCTTGATCGGTAAGACTTTGTTCACTGTTCACGACTACTCTCTGGCGACCGGAAAACATCGCGTAAAACCACTTCGGCTAATTAGGCTGACCTGGTTAAAAATGACTTTATTGACTCGACGTGTGCGTGGCACGATTAAACTACCCCAAGGCAAAACCTTGGCCCTGGTGAGCGCCATATCAGCGCTAGCGATCGCCCTCGTAGTGTCAATCAACGTTCAAAAAAACAGGTTAAATCAACGCCGTCAGCAAACCAGGGCCCAAGAGTTGATTCAGCAAGCTCGCCGGGGACTTGAGGAGGGTAAAACAGCCCTCGTCTTTGGCGACACCGCCTCGGCCCAGCGCAACTTTGGACAAGCGATTGAGGCGGCAAAAAATCTTAACAACTCAAGCGAGCTGGCTCAAGAGGCTCAAGAAATCGCCAACCAGGCGGCCAAACAATACGACTCTCTCTCTGGCACAACTCGTTTTAAAGAACTTGAACCAATTGTCCAACTACCGGCTTCCGGCCGGTTCTTAACCGAAAACGACGGCAAAATTTACACCCTTGACATTGCCGGCCGCCAGGTTTTAGGAGCACTTAAGACAACCGGCACGCCGGCCAAAGTTATCGATCTCGCGCCTGATTTGGGCCAAATCTTGGCCGGCTATACCCGAGAATCGATTATCCAGTTGCTGACCGATCAAAACAAGCTGGTTCGAGTTAATCTGGCAACCGAAACCATTGAACCGATCGGCCTGGCCGATGGGGTTAAACTGGCTCAAAGCCGCGATTTGGCCGAGTTTGGAGTTAATCTCTACTTACTCTCGCCCAAGAATAATCAAATCATCAAGCACCCCAGAAAAGATGACCTGATCCAAGCCGGCGAAAACTGGCTGACCGACTCAATAAACCTTAAAGAAGCGATAGGACTGACCATTGACGGGGCGATCTATGTTTTAAAGCAAGACGGCGACATCGTTAAACTCTCGCGGGGCAAATTAATTGACTTTAAGCCGACCGGTCTGCCCCCGCCCAAGGACAAGCTAACCAAACCAGTTGATATCTGGACCGACGAGGCGGTCGATTCGGTCTTCGTGGCCGAGTCAAACCGCGTGGTCGAGCTGGACAAACAGGGTCGCTACCGCCACCAGTACATCTTTGATCAAATCGAAACGATTAGCGACTTTCTAGTCCAACCGACCGGCAAGAAAATGACTGTTTTAGCCGGCGATAAGATCTATCAAGCCAACTATTAATCATAGCTGAAACGAGGCTCTATCTTGAACCGCTCAATGTAAGTCCTTGTGGGTCCCAGCGTCCTCTCAAATCCCAGAGCCCTCGACGCCAAACAACCAGAACAACCTAAACAGCCTAAACAAAAACAGCAACCAAAACAGCTCGAACAAACATTCTGATATTCTTGAGAATATCAGAATATCGACTGGGCGCTGAAAGTAGGGCGACAAAAATCATATTTACGTAATTTAGGTACAGAACAAAAAAACTTAGGTACAGCACAAAAACAGAATAAGACCATTAATTAATGATGATTAACACGGGTATAGTTAACATCACAAATAATAATGACTCACGCGGGCTGAAAGTTAAGACTATGAGTCAATGATGATTCACCCGGACTCTAAATTACGGACTCTAAATTAGAGACGACGCGGATTGATTATGATTGACAAGGGGTGCAGTCAACACGCGCGGTGGTGCCGGTCAAAGTCAGGCTAACTAGAGCTAGAGCGACACCGACTCCCCCATCACCGGCACCCGAGCCTTAAGCGAAAGTTGGCTCGAAATCGCCCGGGCCAGAGCATTGGCCTTGTCCGGCTCGCCGTGAGCCAGGAAAACTTGACTTGGCTTGGGATGTTTCATGGCTGACAACCACCTGATCAGTTTAGGCTGATCGGCGTGGGCACTGTACGCGCCGATCGCCTTGACACTGGCCCGCACCTCTACCCGAGCGCCAAAAATTTTGACATGCCGGGCGCCCTCAAAAAGCGCCCGTCCAAGTGTGCCGTGGGCTTGGTAGCCGATAATCAGTAAGGTTGACTTGGGATCACTTAAGTAACGCCTCAAATGGTGCATGATCCTGCCGCCGTGGATCATGCCCGAGCCGGCGATAATAATTTTGGGACCGGCAAGAGTATTGATCGCCTTGGACTCCTGGGTTGAAACGGTCATATTTAAACCGCGGAAATGGAAAAAATCGTCTAACTGCCACTGGCGCAGAGCTTGGTCGTTCCAAAATTGGGGGTACTTTCTGAAAATCCGAGTCGCTTTGATCGCCAAGGGCGAGTCGAGAAAAATCGGGACAGCCGGAACCTCTCCTTCGTCAACCAAATGATCCAGCTCGTAGAGCACTTCCTGGGCCCGTTCAATCGCAAAGGTTGGAATCATTAAAACTCCGCCTTTTTTAATCGTTTCCACGATCACCGACTTGAGTTTGTCGTGCCGATCTTGGGTCGGTTCATGCTCTCTGTCCCCATATGTTGACTCGATCACGACGTAGTTGGCGCCGGTTAGTGTTTCGGTCGGCTCCAAAAACGGGACCGGCGGATTGCCCAAATCGCCGGAAAAAACAATCTTGGTTTTGCCCATCTCGCTTGTCTGGCTTAACTCTATAAAGGCTGAACCTAAAATGTGACCGGCGTCGTGAAAGGTAACGCTCAAATCACCCAGATCAAAGGGCTGACGATATCCAACTGTCCGCCAGTTGTTTTTAACAACCGCCTCAACATCAGACTCGCTAAAAAACGGTTCCCGGCCAAGCTCGCGGGCGCTCTCGGCAATTAAACCGGCGCTGTCTCGCCCGACGATCTCTGCTAAATCTTTGGTCGGGCCGGTTGAGTAAACCAAACCGTGAAAGCCATCTTTGTATAGTTTGGGAATCCGGCCGATGTGATCGGCGTGGGCGTGGGTCACCAAAACCGCCTCGATCGAGGCTGGGTCGTAGGCAAAACGGTGATAGTTGCGCAGTTCATTGTCCGACGAACCCTGAATCATACCGCAGTCAATTAGATATTTTTTGGGCCCTGAATCCTGACTGCTTGTTTCTAATAAAAAATTCGATCCAGTCACCTCCCCAACCGCGCCGAAAAACGAAAGCTTCATATGATTTATTCTAGCACACAACAAAAACCCTCAACCGTTTGGAACAATCAGCTTGATTGAGCCCGAGTAATCGATTAAGCTCGGTTTCATCGGCAACAGTTCCTGAACAAAAATTAAGGAGGAGTCTATGACCATTCGGCTCGTATTGCTCGTATTGCTTGCTTTACCAACGGCTGGACCGATCAAGCCAGCCCGAGCAGATTTTCAACTCCCTGACCAAGGCAAAGTCTTGGTCGTTGACCTGACCGATCAAAAGATCACCCGCTGGCAAGATGGCCTGCTGGTGGACGAGAGCCCTTGCTGTACCGGTAGGGGTTGGCATAGCAAAAATTGGCAACGCTACCGAAAAATATATACAATCGTTCGCAAACAAGGCAAGACCGCCCGCTCAAGCGTGCCTGGCAAATACAATGTCGCCACGCCCTATAAATTTTATCTTGACCGACCGGTCGCTAAGAATTGCGAGCGCATGCACGGCTACCACGACATCAGACCCTACCCGGCCAGTCATGGCTGTATTAGGTTGCCGATTAACTATGCACGAAAAATCTACCCTTGGGTTGAACCAAAGAAGACTAGAGTTTTTGTTCTGATTAATTTTTACCCGCCGGCGTTCCAGTCCCAGCTCAAAACCAAACCAGAGCCGCAAACGCCCAGTGACGAAAACCGATCTGGTTCGCAGTCTTAAAGCAGCTTGTAATGGTTTCTTAAAACCTCCAAAGCGCGCAACCGGCTGACGACTCCACGAACGGACACAACCTCGAAAAAAACCATCAACTACGTCTGGTCCAAAGCCGCCCCACGGGCGGCTTTTTTTGGGCATTCAATCAGACAAGACTCAAATCTTGAAACCGACCGCTAAATCTGCCCGCTAAACACTCTCCCGGGTTTTTAACTGTGATTGATCTTACCCCGCTATTTTGAGCAAATAGCCATGACGCCGAACCAGACTAAACATATAGAGGAAAAACCCGACCGCCCCGAGCAAAAATAATCCGTTGAGACCAAAAGCCAGCCAGAGCTCGCGCCCCGGCCAAGAGCCGGTTTGGATAATTGAGCGCATACCCTCAAAGACATGAGTCAAGGGATTGAAAAATACGATTTTTCTAACCAGCGGCGGGAAAACGCTCACCGGATAAAATACGGCCGAAAACGGGTAGATCAAAAAAGTCAAACCCCAAGCGATCACCTCAATTCCATGTCCAAAACGCATAATCAGCGACGAGGCAATCAGGCCTACGATCCAACCAAAAACGAGCAAATTGGCCGCGAAGGGAATTAAGGCTAAACCGAGCCCAAAGATGTTGAAGTGGTAAAGCGCCCAAGCGGCAAGGCTGGCGACTGTCAAAGCCAAAATAACCTTTAGCAAACCGCTAATTAAAATGCTGGCGATAAACTCAAGTTCGCTCAAGGGACTGACGAACAAATTAAGCAAGTTGCGCGACCATTGATCTTCCAGGTAAGCGATTGACACGCCCAGCGAGGAGCGCATAAAAACGCTCCAGAGAATAAAAGCGCCGATGAAAAAAGACAGAATATTGACTGTCGCGGCCTGGATGCCAACAAACTCGCTTCGGGACAAAAAGATCATGATAAAACCCCACATCAGCAAATCAATAATCGGCCAGTAAAACACCTCGATCAGGCGCGGGAATGAGCGCTTGTACAAATAGAGATTGCGCAAAATTAAGGCCCAGATACGCCGAGTGCTCATCGAGAACCTCCGCCAGTGGTGGTAGGCTTGGTCCAATCAGCCTGACCGCTTGGGTCGCCAGAGAGAGCTAGAAAGGCCGCCTCCAAATTTTTCGACTTTTGTTTTTTGATAATCTGGGCCGGGGTGCCCCGAGCGACTATCCGGCCTTGATACATAAAGACAATCTGGTTAACCAACTGGCTTACCTCGGCCATATTGTGGGAAGTGTAGACAATCGTCAAACTCCGCTGGCGATGAATTGATTTGAGCAGAGTTCTAATTGATCGGGCGGCCAGCGGATCGAGCGAGGCGGTCGGCTCGTCCAGAAACAAAATTTCTGGATCATTTAAGAGTGCTTTGGCCAAGTTGAGCCGAGTTTGTTCGCCCGAGGACAGCCGACCGGCTGGGGTTTTGATAAACCGGCCAAGCTCGAACTCTTCGATCAAGCGCTCGATTTTGGTTTTGTAGTTGGCCACGCTGTAAAGGTGGCTGAAAATGGTCATAAGCTCCAAAACAGTCAAGTTATAGGGTAGCTGAACATAGGCGCTGGAAAAGTTGACTCGCCCGAGGATCTGCTGGCGCCCGGTCGCGATGTCGCGACCAAAGAGACTCACACTGCCGTTGTCTGGAGTCAGCAGACCGAGCATCATCTGAATGGTCGAGGTCTTGCCCGCCCCGTTTGGCCCGAGCAATCCCAGGATCTCAGACTTTTTAACCTTAAACGAAACTTGGTCAACCGCCAGGACCTTCTGGCCAAACCGCTTGGTTAAGTCTCTGACTTCGATGATTGCCATTTAGATAGTCTAACACTAAGATCGGACAAGATGAACTATCCCCTAGCCTTAAGCATGGTGCTCGGTCCGGTTCTATGACTTGTTAAATCAACCGGACAAGGTCAAGCATAACCGCCCTTAATGCCTTGATCGCTTGAAGCCCAAATAACTGGTCGCTCGATCACCCTAGCACTGACCGGCTGTACCCAAAAGATCAAGCCCAGTATAATCAAACCACTATGTCGAGCCGTAAGCTCAAACAACTGATCGCCTTAGCCGCCCTGATTACTCCAGAGCAAGTTCAGCTCGAGCGCCCGGCCAGAGAAGATCACGGCGACTGGGCGACTAACGTCGCCCTGACGTTGTTCGCTCGAATAAAAACTAAAAACAAACAACTCAAAGCCAAGACTCCGCTAGAACTGGCGCGGCAAATTGTCAACCAGTTGGAAAAAAGCGATCAGCTCAAGGAAATTGTCGAAAAAGTTGAGGTGGCTGGACCGGGTTTTATTAACTTTAGACTTCGGGATGAAACTTTGATTAACGAGCTAAGGGCGATTATTAAGCCGGAAAATTCCCTCTGCTCGACAGATCAACTCAAGGGCAAAAAAATCCTGGTCGAGTATGGCCATCCCAACACCCACAAGCAACTCCACATCGGCCATCTGCGCACGCTCATTACTGGTGAAGGATTGGCCCGAATTTTTAAGGCCAACGGAGCGAGCGTTTTTCGGGCCAACTACCAGGGCGATATCGGACCGCAGGTGGCTAAAGCGATCTGGGGCGGTCAGCGGATTTTGGCTAAAACGGGCCAAAGCTGGGACCAGTCCGAGAAACTCTCCTCGACCCAAAAAGCCGATCTGCTCGGCCGAGGCTATGTTTTGGGCAATCAGGCCTACACCGAACACAAGAGGGAGATCGATCAACTCAACGCCCGACTCTACCTCTGGGGCGCTGAACACGAGATTTATCAACAAACCCGCGCCTGGAGCCTGGACTACTTTAATCAGCTCTATCGACGTTTTGGGACAAAGTTTGATCGGCTTTATTTTGAGTCGCAGGTAGCCAGCGAGGGTAAAAAAATCGTTCAAGCGAACTTGGGGACAATTTTTCAAAAAAGCGACCAGGCGGTTATTTTCGACGGCCAGAAATATGGCCTGCATAAACGAGTTTTTATCACCGCCGCCGGTCACCCAACTTACGAGGCGAAAGAACTGGCTCTCGCTCCAACCCAGTTCAACGACTTCCCATTTGACCAAAACATCAAGGTAGTGGCGAATGAGCAAGCCGGCTACTTTCAAGTCACGTTCAAGGTGCTTGAGTTGATTGAACCCAGACTGGCCGGTCGATTGGAGCACGTCGCGATCGGGCTGGTTCAGCTGGTCGGACGCAAAATGTCTTCGCGCACGGGCGACATTGTCACGGCCGATGACCTGCTCGATCAAGTCAAGGCCCAAGCGCTCGGGCTGATCAGCTCGGACGTTTCGGCCGCCCAAAGACAAGCGATCGCCGAGGCGGTTACGATCGGCGCGATCAAGTACTCAATGCTCAAAGTTCACCCAACCGGCGAGATCCGATTTGACCCAAAAGAATCGGTCAGTCTTGAGGGCGACTCTGGACCCTATTTGCTCTACACCTTGGCCCGGTGTCGATCGCTGCTCGAAAAGGTGAAAACACGAAACCAAGAACAAGCCCACGAGCACCCGACCGGTCTTCAAAAAATGAATCAACGCGAGCGGGCGATCGCGAGCTGGATCAGCCGCTTTGAGTCAGTCCTAGCCCAGGCCGCGCTTGACAGAGCGCCCAGCCAGCTGTGTGGTTTTTTGCACCAGATGGCTCGGCGCTACAACAGTTTCTACGCCGCCGAACCGATCTTAAAGACTAAAGAGGCCAACCAAAAAACGTTACGTCTGCTTTTAACCCAAGCCAGCGCCCGGGTCCTCCATCAAGGCCTTGATCTGCTTGGGATTAAAACGCTCGAGAGAATGTGAGGCTGAATCTAGTTTTTGCCAGTCGAAACTCGGTCTCGTCTAACGGTATCAAAGCTCTCTGAAACCCTTGGGCGGGTTCGTCAAACGTCCAAGGCACGAGACCCGACAGACGATCGCGCAAGTGATTAGACCAAAATTATCTTGACAAAGCGCCGCTTGCCCACTTGAACAACGCTCCCTGGCTCAAGCGCTACTTTAGAGTCGGCCGGACCGAGTCGCTTGCCATCGAGTCTGACCCCGCCTTGTTCTATCAGCCGTCTGGCCTGGGATCGGCTAGTGGCCAGACCGCACTCGACCATAAGTGACGAGGCAATCACTCGGCCGGTTGTTAAGCGACAAACAGGTAAATCAGAGGGTATTTTTTTGTGCCGGAACAGCCGCTCGAACCGCTCTTGGGCTTGAGTCGCTTGGGTCTGATCGTAAAATTGGGCGACAATGTTATAGGCTAGAGATGACTTGGCTGATTTAGAATCAACAGCCGCCTCTTTTTTGACAAGCGCGAGCGCCGAGTCGGTAGCGAGCGATACCAGCTCAAAATACGGCACGATTTGGCTGTCCGGGAGCGACATAATTTGACCATACATTTGATCCGGCGGATCGTTCAGGTTAATCGAGTTATCAAACGACTTGGACATCTTGCGCCGGCCATCAGTTCCAACTAGATAAGGCAGGGTCATGATCGCCTGCTCAACCTGACCAAGCGCTTTTTGAACCGCTCGGCCAAAGAGCAGATTAAACTTCTGCTCGATCGCCCCGAGCTCAAGATCAGCCTTAACCGCGAACGAGTCGTAGCCTTGGACAATTGGATAGAACAGTTCCCCGACCGCCAGCCTCTGACCGCGGGCTAGACGTTGACGAAAGGTTTCGTGACTTAATAGTTCGTTGGCCGAGAGCTTAAGGGCCAAATCAATGAGCGAGTCGAGCTTGAATTTTTTGCCCAGCCACTCACTTTGCAAGTGAACCTCGACTCGGTCGGGTCGTAAAATCTTAAAGACTTGAGCCTTGTAGCGCTTGAGGTTTTGTCTAATTTGATCTTGACTCAAGACCTGGCGGGTCTGTTTCAGACCACTCGGATCACCCACTCGGGCGGTCCAGTCACCAATAATCAGGACTGCCGTGTGGCCGGCGTCTTGGAATTGACGGAGTTTACCCAGGACAACGGCGTGACCCAGATGAAGTTTGGGCGCGGTTGGATCAATCCCGAGCTTGACTCGAAGTTTATCACCGGATTTGAGTCGCTTGACCAACTGATCCCGACCGACCACTTCGACAACCCCGCGGGTTAGGAGTGTTGTGATTTTAACTCTGGCCATTGTTTTAAATCTAGTCCAAAATCTGATATACTTCAAGCGCGCTTCGGGCGCACTAGTATTAATTTATTGACCTAATCGCCCGATTGAACTAAACTGTTTGGTTATTGCGACTTGAGCTTTTAGACTTGATTAGTAAAAATCGCTCAACTAGAAATTGTAAACTTCAAAATGTCTTTTTTAAATCCACTCGGTCTTAATCCCAAGCGCCTAGACAGGGCGATTAGAGGCAACAGAAAGCGCTTTAGACTAAAGTTTAATCGAAAACAGTGGGCTAAAGGCACTATGGTAGTCCTATTGGCCCTGCTGCTGGGCTTTGCGGCGGTCTCGGCTGACCTGCCCACGCCCAACCGTATTAAAAGACGAACTAACATCGCCTCGACCCAAATTCTGGATCGCCAAGGCAAACTCCTGTTCGCCTTTGCCGGAGAGCAAAAAAGACTCCCGGTTGGAAGTTCGGAAATTCCAGATTACGCCAAGAAAGCGATAATCGCGATCGAAGACAAGGATTTTTACTCCCACCCTGGCATCAGGTTTACTTCGATCGCCCGGGCGGCCCTAAACAACATTTTTCGCCGCTCCGGCTCGCTCCAAGGCGGCTCAACCATTACCCAGCAATATGTCAAAAACGCCCTTTTAAGCCCCCGGCGGTCGATTGTCCGTAAAGTCAAAGAAGCGATTATGGCGGTCGAGTTGGAAATCCTCTACTCCAAAGATGATATTCTGGGCTTTTACTTAAACGAGATTCCCTATGGCTCGAACATCTACGGCATTGAGGCCGCCTCAAGAACATATTTTGCCAAGCCGGCCAGCCAGCTGACACTAGCCCAATCGGCCGTTCTGGCGGCTATGCCCCAACGGCCAACTTACTACTCTCCCTGGGGCAATAATTTGGATAAGCTTTTGGCCCGCAAAGATCTAGTCCTCGAAAGAATGGTCCATCAAGGCTATATCAGTCAGGATGATCTCAATCAAGCCAAGACCGAAAAAATCACTTTCGAACCCAGAGATAATGCAATTATCGCGCCCCACTTTGTCTTTTTTATCAGAGAACAGTTGGCGGACAAATACGGTGAACGGCTACTCGACACCGGGCTCAAAGTCACCACAACACTCGATCTTGAAGTTCAAAAACAAGCCGAGCAAGCGGTCAAGGAAGGAGCCAAAAAACTCGATCGCTATGGGGCCAACAACGCCGCCTTGGTTGCGCTTGATCCAAAAACTGGAGCGATTGTAGCAATGGTTGGATCGAGAGACTACTTTAATGACGATATTCAAGGTCAAGTTAATGTCACCACTTCGGCCCGCCAGCCCGGCTCATCCTTTAAACCAGTTGTCTACGCCAGCGCGTTCAAAAAAGCTGAATTTAACCCGGCCAGAGTGCTGTTTGATCTCAAAACAGATTTTGGGGGCGGGTACTCTCCTGACAACTACAACGGCCAGACCAATGGCCCGATCACCATGCGCCAAGCCCTGGCCAACTCACTCAACATTCCGGCGGTCAAAACGCTTTCCTTGGTCGGACTCAAAGATGCCCTCAAAACCGCCCGCGATCTTGGTATAACCACTTTGACCCAACCGGATCGCTACGGCCTATCGCTGGTTTTGGGCGGCGGAGAGGTTACCCCGCTTGAAATGGCTAGCGCCTTTGGGGTGTTTGCCAATGAAGGCAAACGCAATCCGGCCAAGGCGATCTTAAAAGTCGAAACGCTCTCTGGCCAAGTCCTGGAGGAGACCGACTCCAATCCGCCTGAACTCCAAGTTCTTGACCCCCAGCTGGCCTACCAAATCTCCCATGTTCTCTCGGACAACGAGGCTCGGGGCTTAATTTTTGGGACCCGTAACTTTCTGACTCTGCCCGGCCAATTAGCGGCCGCCAAAACCGGCACGACCCAAGAGTTTCGGGACGCTTGGACGATCGGCTACACCAAATACATCTCGGTCGCGGTCTGGGCCGGCAACACCGACAACACAAAAATGAAAGCCGGGGCCGACGGCTCGGTCGTGGCAGCGCCGATCTGGCAAGATTTTATGAAACGTTTTCATCAAAACAAAACCTTAGAGCAGTTTCCCCGACCGGCCGGAATTCAAGAAATAACGGTTGACAAATTTTCCAACAAACTGCCCAGCCCCGACTCGCCCGAGCTGATTACCGATATTTTTACGTCTTGGCAAGTCCCAACCGACCAGGACAATGTTCACCTGAGAGTTAAAATTAACAAGATCACTGGCAAGCTGGCCACCAATCAGACCCCTCCGGAACTGGTCGAGGAGAAGTTGTTTGCCGCTTTGCACTCGGAACGTCCGGGCAATCCGGCCTGGGAAGAACCGGTTAGGCGCTGGGCCTTGGAACGAGGTTTAATCAGCGATCCGCCCAAAGAAAATGATGACCAGTACGCCGGAGCGCAAATGCTTCCCACGGTCGAGCTAACCGCACCAGCCGCTGGAGCAAGCTTGAACGCGCCTTTTACAATCAGCGCCAAAGTTCAATCACCCTTTGGCATCAAAAGGGTTGAGTTTTACATAGATAATGTTTTAATCGCCAGCGATGATACCGAACCTTATGAAACTGTCTATGATCCAACCGCCCTGACACAAGGCGAACACAGTCTAAGGGCTGATGTCTTTGACACTAACGGAGCAAAAACAGCCACCACGATTAACTTTAACTTTGCCCAACAAGCGCTGGTTATAACTAATATTCAAACCTCGACCAGCCCCACAACCGCGACCATAAACTGGTTAACCAATCGAGCGGCTGACTCGCAGGTTGAGTATGGCCAGACCGCTGGTACATATAACGGGAAATCTGTCTTAGACCGATCAGCCCTGACCAGTCACAGTCTAATTTTAGGCGGACTAGCTCCTGGCACCAACTACCACTTTCGGGTTCTTTCACGCGATAGTACCGGCACTCTCGCCAGCTCGGCCAATCAAAGTTTTACGACTAAACCACTCTAACTCAACCGATACACTTGATCGGTCGATTAACCCAGGGATCAATACTCTGCTGGTGCTGGTATCAGGATCGGTAAGAGTGAGATTTGGGATTTGGATCCCAGAACATTCTCGATTAAAATTACTTAACCGGCTGGCCAAAAATCATTTTTCCGGCAACGGTTTGGAACATTCGCTCAACCGTGCACTCGACTTGTTGGCCGACATACTTGGAACCGCCCTCAACCACGATCATAGTACCGTCGGGCAAAAACCCAACCCCTTGACCCCGCTCTTTGCCTTTTTGAATAACGTTGACCATCAAGCGCTCGCCTGGCAAAACGTTTGGTCTTAGCGCCCCGACCAACTCATTGAGATTGAGCACTTTAACCCCGGCGATTGAGGCGACTTTGTTAAGGTTATAATCAAGTGTTAAGACCGAGGCTCGGCGAGTTTTGGCCAAACGAATCAAGTGACTGTCCACTCCTTCCTTAGCCTTGAGACTTGATTCAACAATAACCACTGTTGCTTGGGGATTTTTTTGTAATGACGCCACAACGTCAAGCCCTAAACGACCTCGAGCCCTTTTGAGTGAATCGCCCTGATCGGCCAGACGCTGAAGCTCCTCGAGCACAACTTGAGGCACGACCAGTGTGCGGGACAAAAAGCCGGTTCTCACCAGTTCACTTAATCGGCCATCAACCAGAGCCGAACTATCAACCACCACTCCCCCTTGACTCATGCCCTCGATCTGGAGCGGTCGGAGCAGACGCTTAACGATCGGGCGCAGACTGTCGTTGAAAGAAACCAATCGAGTCCGCTGGGCCCAGAAAAAATCCAGCACCACGAACACCACGAACGCTTGGGCGATCGGGCTTAGCCACTGGCCGACTCCACCCGGAAAATCCTCAAAAAAACCGCCCACGAGCGAACCGGCGGCTAGACCCAAAATCAAGCCGACCAAAATAAGCAGGAAAAGTGAAAACGAGACCCTGACAAACCGCCGGACCAAGGCAAAACCAATAAACGCGATCAAAAAAACGATCGCGAAAAAAACAAAACCATCGTCGGAGTTAAGATTAGTTAAGGCTAGTTTATAGTTCATATCAAGTATTGTTTAATCGCCTGATCAAGCCTCTTAACTGATTGACTGACCGGCTCAAATCCAAGCCGTTTCGCTTCAGTGACGCGTTGTTTGGTCTGGCGAACCGATCGAATCTCGCCCGTTAAGCCAACTTCGCCAAAAACGCACAGCTTAGGCTCAATCGGTTTTGCCTTGAGGGCCGAGCTGATTGCCAGACAGACCGCCAAATCGGCCGCCGGCTCGACTAGCTTAACCCCGCCGACAATGTTTACGAATATGTCGAGACTGGCTGTGTTCAGGCCGGCCCGCTTTTGCAAGACAGCCGCCAGTAACTGGAGTCGATTCAGGCTAAAACCGGTTGCCTTGCGCTGGGGATAGCCAAAACTGGCCGGTGTCACTAACGCTTGGACCTCGACCAAAAAGGGCCGCGAGCCCTCGACAACGGCTGTCACAACCGATCCGGAAACTCTCGCCTGACGCTCGGACAAAAAGAGCTCGGACGGATTTGTAATTTGGCGCAAGCCTTGTTCTGCCATGGCAAACACCCCGATTTCGTCAGTCGGGCCGAACCGATTCTTAACCCCCCGAAGGACACGTGTACCATGGTAGCGATCGCCTTCCAAATACAGGACATAGTCAACCATGTGCTCGAGAATCCTGGGCCCGGCGATCTGCCCGTCCTTGGTGACATGCCCGACTAACATCACCGGGACATTGGAGCTCTTGGCAAAACGCTGGAACGCCAGAGCGGTTTCCCGAACCTGGACGAGCGAACCGGGAGTCGAGGGAAAACTCGGGTCAAACATAGTCTGAATTGAATCAATCACCAGCAGTTTGACTGAATTTGATCTTTCGGCAACTAACTTTATGATTTGGCGGACATCAGTTTCGGCCACAAAGTGAATCGCTTGAGCCTTGACCCCCAAACGTTTGGCCCGCAGGGCTGTCTGCTCGCGCGACTCCTCACCCGAGACATATAGCACGCCCGCGACTTCTCCGGCCAGGTGTAAAAGCAGGGTTGACTTACCAATACCCGGATCGCCGCCAATAAGACCGATTGAACCGGGCACGACTCCCCCGCCCAAGACTCGGTCAAGCTCGCCCAAACCAGTACCCAAGCGAACGTAAAGCTCGGTTTTAGCCTCGGCTAGGGTTGTGATGAGGCTTGGTTCGGTCGTGGGATAATCTGTTTGCGACTCGGCTTTAGAAATTCTAATCTCTTTGAGCGTGTTCCACTGCCCACAGACGCCGCACAGACCCTGCCAGGCGGCAAACTCGTTGCCGCAGTTGGAGCAAACAAAGATAGTTGACGCTTTGGCCATTGGCTAATAACAAATCAGTGACCTTGTTAGGGCTAGTATTTTCTACTCTATGTTGAAACGATAGGTTAATGCAAGCCTCCAAATGTGGTAGCATAACGATGATCGCATATGAACAATTTGAAAGGAGTCCGGCATGAAAAATCGAGTCGTTTGCACCGGGGTTGCCTGTTTGAGCCCTTATGGCAATACCCTGGCGACACAAAGCGCGATCCAAGCTGGAACGCGCCAAATAATCAATGATCAAGCAATGGAGCGATTCGGCTTTTACTTTACCG
The DNA here is from genome assembly GCA_964478135.1 of uncultured Candidatus Saccharibacteria bacterium. Taxonomy (GTDB): domain Bacteria; phylum Patescibacteriota; class UBA1384; order GWA2-35-9; family CAYZGQ01; genus CAYZGQ01. The sequence goes on along the minus strand of CAYZGQ010000006.1, from coordinate 15,008 downwards.
ATTTGCCGAGTCCAACTGGATTAGCCGACGCCTACGTTCAAAAAAATAAGTCCCGGCTTGATCGGCTGACCGTTTTGTCAATTATGACCTACTATGAATTACTCGAGAACGCCGGTCTCGTTCAACAGCCTAAATTATTTACTGATCATAAAAAGAGAATCGGCGCTTTTTATGGTTCGGCTCTTGGCTGTCAAAGTTCCAACGAGAAACTGTATACCGAATACCTAGACGGTATGAGAAAGAGAGAACAAAGAATGTCGGTCCCGCGAATCATGCCCAACAGTCTGCCGAATCAGCTTAGCATGTTTACTCAATTTATTTGCCAGCGAGCTACGGGCCAAGACAAAACGCCCCACCCCGATATAACAGGCTTTCAGGGCACTAACACTTCAGCAGTGGCGGCCTGCGCGACCGGCCTGTATAATCTGGCCCTGGCGGTTAGGGCGATAGAACAAGGCGACCTGTCTTGCGCTTTTGCCGGATCTGGAGAGTTGATCACACCTTACATTGAAAATGGTTTTCGCCAAATTGGCGCCTTGGGTTTACCGGATCAACCCGATTCCGCATGCGCCCCTTTCCGGCAAGGCAGAACCGGCACATTGCTGGCTGAAGGCGTTGCGATGCTCGCGCTCGAAGATTTAGAGTTCGCCCGATCGCGCGGGGCGCAGATCATGTTTGAAATCCTCGGATCGCACACTAGCTGTGACGGAGATCACCTGACGTTTCCAAATCAAGCCAACCAGACATATACGATCGAGATCGCCCTCAAAAAATCCGGCCTTGCTCCGGAGAATGTTCAGGCGCTCTACTTCCATGGCACCGGCACCCAAGGTGATCAAATCGAGTTTAGGGCCTGCTTGGATGCCTTGGGCCCAAACGGACGGCGGCTCGGATCACCGATCAACGGGATCGCCCTGCGCTGGACGATCGGTCACAGCATTGGCGCATCGGCGATCTTCGGACTGATCCATTGGGCCCTGGCCCAAAATGGCGATATCCCGCCTCTTGGATATGATCAAAAAGAGCTCGATCGAGAGTTTCAAAATAACCCAATTCTAAGAGTTTGCACTGAACGAGAAAGCGGGGCCAACAACACAATCGCCCTGTTTAACGCATTCGGTTTTGGCGGCCCATCGGCTTGTGTTGTCGCGAAACGATTCGAGCCCTATTCTTAGGGCTCTTACTTTTGAGTCTGGCCAAACATTTGACTCGGCCGCCAATCCAGAACCGAAACTTGAACTCGTTTTTGACCCTGCCACTGATCCAGTCCGAGCACAACGGCCAAGTCAACCACATCACCCGACTTAAGCTGGCGCGCCTGAAGATCGCCGTTGAAATAGATCGCCCGCCCTCGCACGCCAGAAGAGCCGTATGACAATTGAGCCGGCTCACCGGCAAGTCTCGGGTTCACTTGCGCCGGCCCGGTTTGAGACGCCTTGCCTAGGGCTCGAGCGGCCGGTGTGATTTGGAATTGAGAGCCTGTTTCGGATTTGGGATTGATGACTGGTGATTTTTGATTCTCGGACAAGATTTGGCTGGTTCTGCTTGTCTCCTCAACGATCAACTGAACGTGCTTGCCGTCTCGGCCGACCGATTTCCTGGCCACAACCGTTTGAGCAATCAAGCCGAAGACAGGTCGGCGGTTGCCAAAACCATGAGGCTCGAGTTTGTTGAGCCGGTTAATCAAGGCTAGGTTGATTTCGGATAAGGAGATCGTTCGATCTATTTGAATTGAGGGCGCGACATCTTGCTCACTTAACCTCTTGTCTGCTTGGGCCAGAAGTAGATCGTAGACCGCCTTAAGATGTTTAGTCTCAAGACTCAAACCAGCCGCCCGGGCGTGGCCGCCAAACTTGTCCAAATATCGGCTGGCGTGCTCGAGCGCCTCGACAATGTGAAAGGCCTCGATCGAGCGGGCTGAACCGCGAGCACGATCCCCTTCTTGGCTCAAGACTATGCTTGGCCGACCGAACTCGTCCATAAGCCGGCCGGCCACTAGGCCGACGATTCCGGCCGGCCAGTTTTCGCCCGAGACCATAATCACCTTCTTGACCGCCAGCTTATCTTTAATCACTCGAGCCCGAGCCTCCTGTATCACTCGATCCAACTCGGCTTGGCGCTGGGCGTTGATTTGATTAAGCTCATTGGCCAAACGTTTGGCTGAATCATCATCTCGGCTGACCAATAAATTGAACGATGGCGCCGCCTCGAGCAAACGGCCCGGAGCGTTGAGTCTCGGGCCGATCTGAAACCCGACATGGTAGCTGGTAATCGAGTTTGGCTTAATCCCGGCCGCCTGGTAAAGCGCCTGTAAACCGAGCCGGCGCGTTTTTCGCGCGACCAGCAAACCAAACTTGGCGATCAACCGATTCTCGCCAACGAGCGGCACGATGTCGCAAATCGTCCCGATCGCGGCTAGATCCAAAAGCCACTTAACAAACGCCTCGCCTTGTTTGACTGATAAAATCGCCCGCTCAAAGCTCGCTTGACTGGCCTGGCTTTCGTCCCCGGTCTCGCCTGTCTCGCCCTTGGTGACTCGATCCAATTTAGATTGACTCGATTTTAGTTGTTCCTGTTTGGGATTTAAAATTTGTTTGTAATTTATCTGCCCTGTCTGGCTGGTCAAGGCTTGGCTTAACTTCCAAGCCAAACCGGCGGCGCAAAACTCTTTAAAGCCCGAGCGATCACCCGGCTGTTTCGGGTTGATCACAATCGCCTCGGGCTTGTGTTTAACAAAGTCTTTCGGCGGCAAGTGGTGATCAATCACGATTACGTCCATAATCTGCGTTTTGGCATAACTAATTTCTCGAACCGACTTAATGCCCAAATCAAGTGTGATCAATAAACTGACGGAGCGAGCTTTAAGCCAATCAATCCCTTCTTGACTCAAGCCATAGCCCTGCTCGCGGCTGGGAATGTAGACATAAACTTGGGCTGGTTTGATTTGACTTGGCTTGACTTGTTCTATTTTGAATTGAGGTGTTTTGCCTATCTGGCTAATCAAAAACAGGATTGTTTCGTGAACAAGCGCCGCGGCCGTGACCCCGTCTGCATCAAAATCGCTAAACAGACCGATTGACTCGCCTGTTGCAATCGCCCGCTTGATCCGTTTGACCGCCAAACCAATACCCATAATCTTGAACGGATCAGTCACGTCTCGGCCGAAAACCGGCTCCAAAAATCGCTCGATCGCCTGTTGCCTGGCCCGACTTGTCTCACCTGCCTGCCTTGCCTTGCCTGTCTTTGGTTCAATAACGCCCCTCTCAACAAGCAGTTGCTCGATCAAATCATCCGAGTGTTTTGGGGCAAAAATCCAACGTTTGGGCATAATGAAAGCTTAATAACTTTGAAAAAATTAGGCGCTCCAAGCTTTAGTTCGATTAGTCCAGACAAGACCTGCTCTAATCCTAATAGGGCAAGCATACCAAAAACCAAGCATAATTTCTTTTATCTTTCTAAACGCCAGGGCTATCGCCCGGCCAAAGAACAAAAATCTGGCTAATCGATCGTTAGACAGAGCCGCAATCGAGTCTGATCGTGTCTAATATTTTTTAAGATTCGTAAAAAATATTAGACACTTTGAATAGACTTAGGTCAGCTTGGATTGGCCGGTTGTGCCGACCTAGCACCGCTTACTTGTAGTAGACAAAATCCGCAACCCGCACGTCAATGTATTGCTTAATCTCATCGCGATGATCCTGCCAGACTTGTCTGACCGCCTCAACTTGGGGTTCAAGCGATCGGATAGTCGAAAATTTGAGCTCAATACCCTGTTTAGTCTGGACTGTCAACAAAAAAGTTGTCTCAAAGATCAGGCCCTTGGCGAACTGAAAATCTGTCCGCCCAGCCAGCTCAATGTTGAGTAAGCGAACAAACTCAACCAGTCTGGGCGGCACCAGGTCCTGACCAGGGACAACCAAAAATCCCTTGGTGTCCTCGACGCTAACCAAGTCTGGCCGATCATCTTCCAAAGGCTTGATCGCCACCCCCTCCTTGTCAACTAAAAAACGTTTGCCAGCACTGATCCAAACGATCACCGGCTCTCGCTGAACCAAATAAACCACGATCGTGCTGGGCAGACCACGAACAATCCGGATCTTCTTTAAGCCTAGTTGGCGCTCGACTAAGTCGCGCTCGCTCTGGCGGCCGCCAAAGCGAAAAATATTTTTACCCCGCAAGGCCTCGATCGCCTGGGCGACTTCCTGATTGGGCGATTCACCCTTGAGATTAATCACTTTGATCGAGAACAAGGGCGATAAAAATACCAGCCAGACGGTGAGAGCGCTCAATCCAGCCAAAATGATTAACTTGAACCCTCGCCTCGAGAGTCTAAAACCGCTTCTAATGTTAGGTGTTTCAAGGTAAACCTTTGGATCAACGTAGCTGTACCGGCGCTGATTCGATCTTCGACGACCGCTCCTTGAGGGAGAACCAGGGAAAAAAAGATTAGCCATAATTACTACAATCGTTAATTAACCTAATGGCTCGAATTAATCTAAAAGTAAAATTCGAAATTCGGGTCGATCCGGCCGGCCAGCTAGAGAGAATATCGGAGTTAACTAATAGGCTAGTTCCCGCTCGATTCTCAATAATTGGTTGTATTTGGCCACCCGCTCGCCTCGGTTGGGCGCGCCGGCTTTGATGTACTTGGCGCTGGTGCCGACCGCCAGATCGGAAATAAAGGTATCCTCGGTCTCGCCGGAACGGTGTGAAATTTGATATGACATATTAGCCTGCTGGGCCAGCCTGATAGTAGAGAACGTCTCTGTAAGCGTCCCGATCTGGTTGGGCTTAATTGAGATCGAGTTGGCCGCTTTTTGCTCAATCCCTTGCTTGAGCCGCCCCATGTTGGTTGAAAATAAGTCGTCACCCACGACAAAAATTCTGGTGCTTAAAATTTTAACCAGTTCCTGCCAATTGACCCAATCGTCATCCCCAAACGGATCCTCGAGCATCTCAACCGGATAGTCAGTCACCAGCTTACGATAGTAATCCAGAGGCTGGTAGGGATAAGTCAGATTGTTGAGATCAGCAATTCCTCCGGCCGCGATGTCAATTCCGATCTGGACCTGACTGCGAGGTTGATAACCGGCGTCCTGGATTGATGTAATCATCAGTTCGATCGCCTCCTCGTCAGAATTTAAAATTGGGGCGAATCCTCCTTCGTCTCCAGTGGCGGTTGACTTGCCCAGAATCTTGAGTTTTTCTTTGAGTTTCAAAAATATCTCCTGTCCAATTTGCATCCTTTGGGCAAAACTCAAGTCATCGCCCGATGGAATGATCAAAAATTCCTGAAAGGGCAGACCGTTATCAGCATGGGCACCGCCGTTGATGATGTTAAACATTGGAATAGGCAGTTTTGACGAAGGTTGGCCGGGCGAGAACAAATCGTTGATGTGGCGATAAAGCGGAACGTTCCTGGCCAGAGCACCGGCCTTGGCCAACGCGAGCGAAACGCCCAGAATCGTATTGCCGCCCAAGTTTGATTTGTCTTGAGAGTTATCCAGTCCGATCAAATTTTGATCAAGCGCACCCTGGTTAGTCGGATCTTTACCATTGAGCTGGGGAGCGATGATGTTGGCGATATTTTCAATCGCTCGGTCAACCTCGACCGGCTTAGCCTCGTACTTTCCGGCAAAAGCGCCCGAGGGCACGCTGGCAAAAACGCTCGCGCCCTGATCCAACCAGACAGTCACCTCAAGCGTTGGCGTGCCTCGAGAATCGAGAATTTTTTGTCCGGCTATGTTGGCGATAACGGCCATATATTTTTATAATAGCACGATAAGCGCGAATATCGCTCGTGGGCTCGTGCCAGTGGAGGTAAAACTGAAGGGATTTGGAATTTGTGATTTGTTTGAGATTTATAACAGTCTCCCCTGTCTCTTGCCAGTCTTTAAATTGGCTTGATCTATTTTGGGATTTGGGGTTTAAGATTTAATGATCTGCTTTTTCAACCAACCGCTTGGCCACCCCCTCAACTGGCGTGGCGCCCATGGTCACAACCAGATCGCCCGACTGGACCAATTTTTTAACAATTTCAAGCGCTTGGTCATAATCTTGAGCCAAGATTTTAGCCGGATGTTCGATCAGCTCAAAAAACGCCCGAGAGCTGATCGCGCTTGGATCATCCCGGCCGGTCACCTCGTAGATCGGCAAAACAACCAGCTGATCAGCCTGACTAAAGGCGGTTTTAAACTGATCGGCCAAAGCCTTCGTTCTGGTGTGCTGGTGGGCCTGAAAGACAAGAATCAACTTATTTTCCCTTGGATTAACCTGTTCCGGTTTGGAATTTGAAATTTGGGATTGAGACTTTGTGGTGCCCATTTTACTGCGCAGTCCTTCCAAGGTCAGTTTGATCTCGGTCGGATGGTGACCGTAATCGTCAACAACACTCGCCCCGTGATACTCTCCCAGTAACTGCTGACGTCTGATCATACCCTGAAAGTTGTTTAAGGCCCGAGTGATGGTCCGGGCCTCAAGACCCAACTCATGACAAAGCCGAGCCGCCAGCAAGGCGTTGTGACGGTTGTAATCGCCCGCCAGTTGAAGTCTAAGACCCGGCCAGTCATCTTTTCGCGACACAAACTTGACTTTAGAGCGAGCCGACTTGGCCACCAGCCGACAGTTAAGGTCATCGCCATTGAGGACTAACAGCCCGTTGGATGGAATTAATTTCACGAAATCGGCTAAGGCCCGTCTAATCTGTTTCAAGCCTTTGGGATAAGTATCCAAATGTTCTTGGTCAATGTTGGTAATAATCGCCGCTTTAGGCCTTAAATCCAGCATCTGCTTTTGCCACTCGCACGCCTCAACCAATAAAAAACGTTTCTTAGACTCGATCCAAAATCGGCCCAATCGAGCCTCGTGGGGCTGGCCAATAGCTTGGGCGCCGCTCAAAGTCGCGACCGCTTGACCGGCCTGGCTTAAAATCGCCTCAACCATGCCGGTTGTGGTGGTTTTACCATGAGCGCCCGCAACCGCGATCCCAAAAACTTGGGACAAATCCATCAACCGACCGATCAAAAAGGCCCGGCTTTTGACCGGTATTCCAAGTTGGCGAGCCTGTTCTAGTTCGAGAAATCCAGCCGATTGTTGGGTGATCGCGGCGCTATAGATCACCATGTCTGGACACTTTTTATCCGGGCAGACATTCGCCCTGGCGTGTCCGGTTGTCATTAAATCTGATCCGGTCACGACATAACCGCCAGCTGTCATAAGATTGGCCAGCGGCTTCATTGCCGCCCCCTCACTCCCAACAAAATGGAGCTGTTTAATTTCTTTGAGCCAATTCATATCATTGTTTATTGATCGCTTGATCCGGCGGCCTCAATTATTTCTTGGACAATTTGCCCAACAGCCTGGGGGCTGGAGAGCTTGCCCGCGGCCAAAGACATTTGATCCAGTCTGGCCCGATCGTTAATCAATTCAAAAATTAAATCAACCGTGCTTGGCCCAAGTTCCGACTCGTCTATAACAACCGCCGCTCCAGCCAACCGGTAGTGTTGAGCATTGAGCTTCTGATGATCGCCGGCCGAACCGGTCAAAGGAACCAAAATTGAGGGCAGTCCAACCTGGGCTAGATCGGCCAGAGTGCCGGCGCCCGAGCGAGCCAAAACAAGATCTGCCGCCGCTAGGGCGAAAGGATACTTAGTTGTTAAAAATGGTGCCGCGCGGTAACGCTTTTGAGCTTTTACGCCAAGGCGGGAGAAGGCGTAACTGACGCTGGGATAATTTTTCTGGCCGCAAATATGGATCACTTGAGTCTTGGCAAGTAAAATTTCTAAGTTATCGAGTACGAACTCGTTCAGCACCCGAGCCCCTTGAGAACCGCCAATAATCAAAACAACCGGACTCACACTAGAGAGATTAAACTGGACCCGTGCCTTGGACGGGCTAATTGTTGGTAGTCCTCTGGCTGGATTACCAGTAAAAACAAGCTTCAAGCCGGCCGGAAAACTTGAATAAACTGATCTGGGCCAACCTAAACAAAGAGTTCGAGCGAACTTTAGGACCAAACGATTGGCCAAGCCAACAAGAGTGTCAGACTCGTGGACGACGATTGGAATACCCTTGAGTCCGGCCGCCAGAGTCACCGGCAAACTAACAAATCCGCCCTTGGAAAACACAACATTCGGTTTAAACCACGAGATCAGCCTATAGGCTTGACTAAGGCCGACCGCTAGACGAAAAAAATCTAAGACATTGCTTAGAGCAAAATAACGCCTTAGTTTGCCCGAGACGATCGAGCGACTGGGAATGGTTCGGCCAATGAGCCGGTTTTCAAGTTCGGCGCCCGATCCCAAATAAAACAGTTTGGCACCCTTTAGCTTAAGCTCGTTAGCCAGCTCCAAAAGAGGCCAAATATGACCGGCCGTACCTCCGCCAGTTAAAATGACTCTCAATGACTTCATTACAGCCACAATATAGCACAGTTCAACCTTTGACCGCTGACCGATTGTTATTCTCTAAAAGCCCAAGTTGAAGGCTGAATTGGAATGAAAGATTGCTCAATCACAACTCAAAGGCGCGAGCGAGGCCTGTTTAGGTTCTCTTAGGTTCTCTGGGAATACTTCGAGATGTTGAGCAAGATCCCCACCCCGGCCAGGAGTGCCACCAGCGATGATCCGCCATAGGAGATGAATGGCAAGGGCAATCCGGTTAATGGCAAGGCGCCTGAAACTGCCCCGAGATTAACTAATGTCTGGAGCGCGATCCAGCTGACAATGCCCGTTGCTAGGAGACGACCAAACATATCTGGAGCCTGAATCGCGATTTGATAGCCTCGGTAAACCAAAAAAACAAAAACCGCTAAAATCAAGACTGAACGAATAAACCCGATCTCCTCGACCATAATTGCCGCGATGGCATCGGTGTGGGGCTGGGGCAAATAAAGATACTTTTGGCGCGACTGGCCAAAACCAAGTCCGAATAAACCACCTGTTCCCAGAGCGATTAATGACTGATTGATTTGATAGCCAGCGCCTAAAATGTCAATAGAAGGATTTAAGAATGTCAAGAAGCGCTGCCAACGGTAAGGGCTTGATCTAATTAAGGACAAAAAGATCAGTCCCCCGGCTGTGGCAACGGTCATAAGCTGGCTAAGCGAGGCGCCAGCCTCAAACAACATCACTCCGGCGATTAAAGTAATAATTACCAGCGTACCCATATCCGGCTGACTGATCACTAAAACAGCCACAATGCTCATTAAAACTAAAAACGGGCCTAAACCTTGAGTAACACGCCTGATCCCCTCGCCCTTGGCCTCAAGCCAAACCGCCAAATAAATCACAAAGGTCAGCTTAACCAGCTCCGAAGGCTGGAGTAAAACCGGACCCAGATTGATCCAGCGTCTAGCCCCACCCAGTTCAAGACCAATGCCAGGCAAATAGACCGCCAGCAATAAAGCGATCGTGCCGACAAAAAATGGCAGGGCCAAAACGCGCCACTTTTGGTAGTCAAAAGAAGCGGTCACTGACATAGCCAAGACCGCGATTAAAAAGAAAATAAACTGACGGGCCAAGTAGTAGTGATTGATCCCAAAACGATCGTAGGAAACCACCACCGAAGCCGAGGAAATCATCATTAAACCAAATAAACTCAAACCCAGGGCGGACGCTAAAATCCATGGATCAATCTTGGGATACCACTTCTTGCGATAAACATCTAAAGGCATAGGTGTTTTTAGTTCAGGCTTCTAACTTTCAAACTGTTTGGGTTTGAGTGACCGAGCCCGATAAACGCTATAACTGATTGATCTCATAAAACTCTTTAGGGTCTTGTAATTTGTGATTTGTGATTTGAACGCTATAGTATTGCCTAGATCATCTGCCAAGACTGCTTGAGCGCTCAATCTCTGCTACTAAACGTTTAAACTCTTCTCCCCGCTGGCTGGCGTTTTTAAACATATCAAAGCTAGCGCTGGCTGGAGAAAACAGGACCAAATCGCCCGAGCGGGAGATTGAACTGGCAAGCTTGACTGCCTGCCCAAGGCTGGACGCGCGCTTGAGGGTGAGCCGGCCCGATCCGACCGATTGGGCGATCCGCGATCCTGTTTGACCGATCACGATCATTGCCTTGACCTTGCGGGCGATCAGCCGGCCCAAACCGCTAAAATCAGCCTCTTTACTAGATCCTCCGGCAATGAGCACGATCGGGCGATCAAACGAGTCAAGCGCCGCCTCGGTCGCCGCCGGAGTGGTGGCGTAGGAATCGTTGTAGTAGTCAACCCCGCCCACCCGAGCGACAAACTCAAGTCTGTGGGGCAAGGTTTGAAAATTCTTTAACCCAAGAGCCAGTTGGTCAGCCCCAAGACCAATAATCTTTCCGACACTCAAAGCGGCCGCCCCGTTTGCCAGATTGTGACGGCCGATCAACTTAAAGTGATTGACACTGGTAATGATTTGCTCCCGGCCGGCCTTGTCAACCCAAACAAACTGACCTTGGCTGTTTCGAGTTTGGGATTGATCAACATAGGTTCCCCAACTAACTTTTTGATTAAGGGAAAAGTAAACCGTCCGGGCTTTGACTAGATCGCGCGTCAGCTCAAGCGAATGGAAATCATCGGCGTTTATGACCGCCCAATCCCGGCTCCCCTGATAGCGCAAAATGTTAAGCTTTGACTGAAGATATTCGTCTGGGTCGCGATGGTGATCCAAATGATCAATCTCTAGATTAGTTAAGACCGCCACTTCCGGGCTCTGATCCAAATCCTGAAGCTGAAAGCTGGACAACTCGAGCACCACGATATCTGTTTCAACTAAATCATCTAAAAACTCAAACGGATCTGTCCCAATATTGCCAGCCAAATAGACTCGGGAAAAGGCGGTCTGCTGACTTGGCATCTGGCTCTTTGACAGGTGTGATTTGTGTCGGATTTGAGATTTGGGATTCGAAATTTGTTTGGGACTTGTTTGAGATTGACTCAAGAGATTATAAATTATAGTTGCGACCGTGCCCTTGCCCTTACTGCCAGTCACCCCGATAATCTTAGCTGGACAGAGCTTAAAAAACAGCTTGGTTTGACTTGAAACCTCAACTCCGGCCCGTTTGGCGGCTTGGATTTTCGGGTGAAGATAGGCCAAGCCTGGGGTGCGAAACACCAGCTCGAAATCAGTTAAATGATCTAGATAATCTGGGCCAATCCTGGTTGTCAGTCGAGCGTCGTGGAGCGCGAGTTTGGGATCGCGATCGCAAAGAGTAACCGTCTTGGCCTGATGCCTGAACAACCAGTCAATCAAAGCTCTGTTGTTGACGCCATAACCCAGTACGCCGATCGGTCGCTTAACCAGTTGATTAATAACCGTTTGATTCATAAATCGGTCTAATAAGAGCTAAAGGCTTAATCCTATATCCTGGATTCACAATTCAAAGTCTTAAGGCCAGCCCAAACCCGAGCTTGAAATAACAAAGTTTTCTTGAGTTGAATAATTTGGCCCTTGAAGCCTGAACTTAATTTGGGCTTTGAAGCTTAAGATTTGAGCGGCTTATCTCCTATTGTCCCATATTCAAACCAAAAGAAAAAGCCTGGCGCTTTGCCAGGATTTTTTGAGTTACCTCATGCGAATGCGGGCTGACAGTGTTTTTAGCCCAAATCTCACAGCATATTTGATAAAGTAACTTGTGAGCCCTCGGGGCAAACTCCGTCCTGTTCGCCAAGCGACTTTAAAACGGAGCTGAAGAAGATTGACAAATCCAAGAGCACGCTCGCTTAACCGATAAATAAGTTCCAAGCAAGCGTCACGACAACGCTCGCGATCAAAAACCCCAAACCCCAACGGGATAAGTCATCCTCAAATAGTTCTTGGCTTGGGGTTAGGCTGGGCTTAATCGACGCTCCAATTAGAACGCCGATAATCGACCCCAAGATAAGTGTTAGATCAAAAAATATCAGCCAACCGGTCCAAGGGCCGTAATCGAAAAAATACCAAGGCAGTAATGATCTAACTATCATCACCTTGTGTTGGGTGATCAGTAATCCGGATATGAACCCGGCAGACACGATCATGATCAGCCCGATTACTATCAATAATAAATTAAGTCTGACTTGAGAGACTCTCTCTCGAGCACTCAAGGTGAGCCAATCTAACAACTGGTTGGTGCAGATAATAATCAAGAAAATTCCGCTAGTGACCAACGATAAAGCAAAAACTATTCTGAACACTGTTAAGATCATTATTGCTTCACCTCCAATTTTTCAAGGACGAAAAATCGAATTTACTCTACCAAATATAACTGGAAGATGGAAGGGTTTTTTGAATATTCCCTTGACTCCTCAAATCTAGATTACTAACCGCCATTTAACCACAAGACCAAAGCTTCAAGCCAGTATTGAGTTAAGAAATTTGACTCTTAGACTGACCAAAACAATTGGTACCGGCGACAGGGGTTTGATCTCAATGATTCCCCCGCTAGACGAGGGCATAGATTTGGCGCAGGATTCGCTCCATTCTTTTTACCTACCAAAAATATCAGAATTACAAATACCCAACTAACTCCTCATCCCAAGAGCAGGAATACCCCAGAGGTTCACTCACTCGGCTTGATCACCAGTCCGAATTTCGATCTCTGAAACCATTTGAGACTAAACCAAACTATTTTAAGTTATGAATCTGGTCTAGATAAAAATTAGTTTAAACTTTCGGCCAGTAATCAGCCTCGGCCAATTAGGGCGATAAACAAACCAATCACCGCGAAGACCCAGCCAATCACCCACAGCCGCATTGTCACCTTGGTTTCTGGCCAGCCGAGTGACTCAAGGTGATGGTGCAAAGGCGCCACGGACAGGACTTTGCGGCCAAGCACTTTTTTGGACGCTATTTGAACCAGACACGAGAGTGTTTCCACAACAAACACAAAAGCGATGATCGGCAAAATCAGGGCAGTATTGGTCAACATAGTAATTACACCCAAAGTCGCCCCCAAAGCGAGCGAACCAGTGTCGCCCATAAAAAATCGAGCCGGGTAGATGTTAAACCAAGTGTAGGCCAAAGTGGCGCCAGTGACCGTGGCGCAGAAAGCGGCCAAGGCCAGCTTACCTTGCGAGAGCGCGATCACGGTGTAGGCGCCAAAAACAACCGTCAGTAATCCGCCAGCTAGCCCATCGAGCCCGTCGGTGATGTTAACCGCGTTGGCGGCGGACACGATCACAAGGATAAACAGGGGTATGTACCAAAACCCAATCTCAACGCTATAGGGCAAACCAAACAAGTTGCCCCCTGGAATGTGGATTGATGACCAGTCGAGTTTGGCGTAAAACCACCACGCACCCAGACTGGCCAAGATAAGGAGCCAAAACATCTTCCAGCCAAACCTAAGGCCGGCTGATCGGGTTTTACCCCAAACGTTAATCGCGTCATCAACCAAACCGAGCAAACCAAATGAAACAATGGTAAAGAGCGGCAAGTAGGTCTGGGCCCGGGACAGATTAAAACCAAACGTCACGATCGCCACCACCAACCAGATCAGGACTCCAGCCATGGTCGGGGTATGGCGACGATGTTTGCTTGAGTGGAGACTGGAATAGAGACTCGCTCGCTCGCCCGAAATCGCGTCCTGACGAAGTTTCTTCCAAACCTTAAAACGATAAAGAGTGTTGGTTAGGACCGGTGTCAGCACCATTGCCAAAGCGAACGAAAACAGACTGATCGCGAAAATAAAAGCTAGATCGTTTAAAGCAAGAGTAATAACTTCTGTCATACCAACTCCTCCACTACCTCGTCCAACCCCATACCCCTTGAAGCCTTAATCAAAACTATATCGTCGGGTAAAAGAATTTGACCAAGATACTCTGCCGCGTCATGTTTTTGAGTAAAATGGCGACTCGCTTTCATTGACCGACTCGCCTGGCCGTAGGTTAGCAACTGATCAACCACTTGTCTTGCTTCTCGACCGACCTCACGATGAGCCAGCGCTTCATAGCGACCTAACTCAAGCATATCACCGATCAAGGCCAGCTTGCGACCCTTGCGCCCGCGCTTGGACCAGAGCCGATCGAGCTGAATTAAACTCGCTTTAATTGATAACGGGTTAGCATTGTAACTGTCATCAATGACCGTTGCACCGTTTTGAGTTCTGATCAACCTGCCCCGACCGGCCAGTTTGGTCCTAGCTAACGACTGTTTGATTAAGCCTTGATCAATCCGAAACATAGTCCCAACACGCCTCGCCGCCTGATTGGCAATGTCGGGTAGTTCAGCCCTAAACCAACTAACCCGATTTGGAGGAAGTAATTTGGCCATTTGAGCCACCCGCTTGTCTGACTGGTTCAAAACCGCCCGGCCGCCTGACGCGGCGCAGGCTCGAACGACCTTTTCTTTTTCTCGAGCCAGATTTTCAGTTGAGCCGAAAAATTCAAGATGGGCCGGGCCGATCGCGGTCACAACCGCCAGAGTTGGTTTAATAAATCCGAGCAGAAAATTGAAATCACCCGGCTTATCAGCCGCCAGCTCAAAGATCAAATATTTCTTTGATAATAATCGGCCGGTCAAACGATTCGGCCTAACAAACCACAATCGCCAGATCAGCTTGATCCAGAGCCAAAAATTTGGTTGAGACCGAAAACCGACTAGAGCCAGCCCTACTCCAAAACGAGTGTTTAAATTACCAGGCGTCCGCCAGACCGACTGCCTTCCAAATGCCCGGCTTAAAAGGATGAAAATCGCCTCCTTGGTCGAAGTCTTGGCGATTGAACCAGTCACAACAATCACCTCTCCTTGGTAAGAGTTTAAAAATCCCGCCACGCGGGACCACAAGAGCTTTTCAACCCATTGGCGGATCCTTGTTTTCATGCTTTACTAAAGCCTACCAAAATTAACTCGATCTTAAAAGACAACCGGCTGTTTTGAGGCCTTGTCAGTTCAGTCCAATCCTCGAGTGAACAAGCTTAGCCTAGACTAGCCCTAGTTACCTGTTGAGCGATCGTGAAAAATTTTCGACTGGCCTAAAATGTTACAATGGTTAAAGCCTCAAATTAGCCACCAATATATGGTTCAATGGTGGCATGAAAGAAA
>CAYZGQ010000005.1:28578-36982 GCA_964478135.1 uncultured Candidatus Saccharibacteria bacterium | reverse complement strand
TGAGAGAACATTATCAACTTAAAAGGTCTCCTCGATGTATTGAACCAGTCCAAGCGGAGAAACTGATTGAAGAGCAAAGGGCAAAACCAGATTTTTTTGCCGGGCTCGATGACAGACAAACAGGAGATATGTTGCGCTTCTTTTTGGAAAAACATGACCAAGAAAAGTTCGCTAAAGAAACTCCCGAAAGCGAGCCCAGAGAGTATGCTGGAAAGAATCCTTTTGAAGTCATGAAATCTGGAGAAGGGTTACCAGAAAAAGGTATCATGTTTAGTTTGCAATTTTATAAAGGTTACGAAGGTGTTGGTCATGTGGTTGTGTACGACAAGTTAGAAAGAAAGTTAGAAAGACTGAGCATTACCAAAAAAGCTGACAGAATCCATTTGTCTGTTCAAGGGCGCGATTTATATTTTTTGATTGAAAATCCAAAATATTTTTATAAATCAACGGAGCCATATGATCGAATGTCGCAGAGTAGTTATATTCCGCTCGGTTTCGATAATTTAGACACGATACCAAACACCGAGGGTGGAAGAGCTCTTGTTCAGAAAAAAGCACGGAAAACAAATCTTAGTTATAGTGTTGATAACTATGAAGATAGATATTTTTCTCGCGTTTTTGGAGAAAATAAATTAGATGAACTTCAGAGCACTATCGCTGGAGCCTTGCAGGAGAAAATTGGACTTTCTCAAGCTGATGCCGAACATGTAGCAAGTGAGGTAATCGGGAGACTTTCCAAACAAGAAGAGGGTCAAGAAAAATAATTTTCTCTTGACTTTGTTTTGTGAAAGTCCGATTGTATCGGACTTTCATTTTAAAAGAACAAATGCCGCCAAAGAAAAACTTGAAATTGTCAAAGATCGCCATTTCGGTTCGGAATTTTTGGGAAATTCGCTATGCCCCGTAGTAAGTTGCTTGACTACTGGGGTTTGGACTATGTTAAGAACACAGCACCAAACTGACATTAAACCTTTAGGTCAACCAAGCCCTAGATAAATTACAGGGAAAATTTTTTTGAGAAATTCGCGATCTCTCTTTTATCTCTTTCATATGTTTCAGGAATATTTTCCAGAACCACAACCGATTGACCGGGCGAAAAACCGGCCTGATCCGTCTGATATGGATCAAGTCCTAAAGGATATTCAAAAATACTGGATCCGAAACAGAGCCAAGGACCGCGCAACAGGGGCAACTGCCCATAGGGACGAATGCGGACGGAGGTTTTTGGCCAGTCTTGAATCTCAAGACCCCGAGCATATGGAGCGACTGGAGTTAACTCACCAAACGTTAAAGATATTGAATCAATGGCAAGTTCAGGGGATAGATATTGCCCAATCGGCACTCCCAGTTTACAAGTTAAGTCTTTACAATCTATTGGGCTCGTTAAAAGACGCGAGTGATTACGAGCGCCAACTAAAACTCGAGAATTTAAAGCAGTACCTGAAAAAATATTCTCATTACGAGCGCCAGTATATAGCGCCAAGCAACAAGTATCCCGCGATCGCTGTTGAAATCGAAACCCCTGTTTCTCGACTCACACCGTCGCTTATCAGTGTCCTAAAAGAATTAGGGATTCCCAATGCTCCAGAAGGGTACTGGGATCAAGACGATCCGCTCTGGGAGGTGAGCTTAGAGGTTTCATACAGCCCCTGGGTTCAAGCGGAATGTATAAAGCAACTGGACCAGCTTGGTGTTTTGTCAACCGGCGAAGGGAGGGAAAACTCGCCCCTTCATGTCAATCTCGAAATCCCGGGCGACCTTAAGATTAACCAACAAAATACCATACTCAACCTGGTCTTTATGATTAGTCTGGCCTATCTTTCGCCTGGCCGAATGAAAGATTCGCCCTGGCTTGATAGACGTTTTCCAGTCACCGGCATATACACTAGCGATAAACTTGCCAGCCAAACAGCTAAAACGCAACCGGTCGATGGGCGAATAAATCCGCACCGGCTTGAGATTCGAACTCCCGAGCTTGTCCCTTATCCAGATTACTTCAATTTATTACAGAACGTTCAGACGCTTAGTTTAGCTGCTTTTAGCTTCATTAGATTGGCTTCTAACCCAGAGCATGCTAGCAAACTAGATCAGGATGTAGCCCAAATCTGGGACAAAATAATGAAAGACGTGAGGGAGCCGTTTAAGAACACTCGGATTGAACCCGATCAAGTTAAAGATCAAGAAAGGATTTATAAAAAAGCTTTGGCTCAGGAAAAACCACCATGTATCCTTGCGCCAAAAGATATAGCCGATAATCCGATAAAAGTCGCTCTTTTTTTGGAAAAAACTCCGATTCAAAAAAAGGTCAGACGGATTTTTAAGAAACAAGCCACCAAAATCCGTAAATGTTTGGTTTCAATGGCTGGTTAAGCATAAAGCCTTAGACCGATTTATTTTGCGCGACAATTTATGTGAGACCGGGTTGATATGCTACCGCGCGACAGTGCCATCCACGCCAGAAGGACTCAAGGATTTTCGCTGGCCATTTGGCTTAATATCGGGATTTCAACACCCGGTGTTGATTTGAGTTGATTTGATTGGCTGGAATATCAAGTGTAGTATCAAGTTTATGGAGTTTATTAGTCCAACCTACGGTCGACTTTTGCTGACAGATGTTGTTAAACGTGTTGCCGAGTACGCCAAAGACGCGCCAGCTGGGTTTAGGCTGATTATTGGGACTGATTCGCGTTTAGTTGGCTTGGGCGCGGCCGAGTTTGTGAGCGCGATCGTGGTTCACAAGATTGGCGCTGGCGGTATTTACTTTTGGTATAAAACTCGGCAGACCAAAATGGGCATTCTGCGCAGTCGGATCTACCAGGAGGCGACTCAATCGATCGAGTTGGCCGAGCGACTGATTGTCGACCCGCGTTTTCTGTCAATTTCAGGCCATTTGGAAATTCACATAGACGTGGGCGAAAAAGGGGAGACGCGCGATCTCATACGAGAGGTGGTGGGCATGGTCACGGGCAACGGTTTTGAGGCCAAGACCAAACCCGAGGCTTTTGGCGCTTCCCATGTGGCCGATCGTCATACATAATTTGAGCGGTCTCGAGCGATCCACCATAAGGTGGGGTCGCGTTATTTAGTTGCCTTTGCCTCGATTAACTGTCCGGTGAATTTTCTTTTCTTTGTGAAGGGTGTGTTTTTGACAGCGAGCGCAGTATTTGTTGCGTTCGAGTTGGCCGGCGCTCGGGCCGGTTTTAGCCCCGCCGCCTTGGCGCAGTAGGGCAAACCGTTTTGATTTAACTGTTACATAGTTGATTTCCTTGCACTCGGGGCAGTGCAATCCGGTTGTTTCTTTTTTTTGTTTAGCCATAGTGTCAGATTGTAATTATTAATCTTATTATGATCTAAAATATACCCTTTGTCACGATTTTGATCGAGCCTTAACAATTGCGGCTGGAGTTTGGATTGAGCCCGGAACGGGATTCGAACCCATGACCTCATCCTTACCATGGACGCGCTCTGCCAACTGAGCTATCCGGGCCCCAACTTTGTTGATACTTTAAACTTGTCTAATCGTTTTGATTAGCTGTTCAATTTGAGGCGTACCAGGCTATCTTAAAGTAAGTTGTGCCTTAAGGTCAATCTTGGACCCAAGACTGGGTTGGTTGCGTTGACAAAGCAAGATCGAGTAAGATGTAGAGTAATCATGCTTGCTTTTTCAACAAGGGGGCGTGGTGTCAATGGCAGCACGCCGGTCTCCAAAACCGGTAGTCTAGGTTCGAATCCTAGCGCCCCTGCCAGTTTTATTTCACAACGGGTTGCCACCCCGCGTCTTGGGGCCGGTCTGAAGCCCTCAAAAAACCAACTTAGCTGGCCCTGGCTTGGGAATACCCTTGAGCTTACTTTAGGGTGGTTATTTTGAATTTAATGATAACTGTCGGTGTTGTTTTTGGCGGGGTTTCGAGCGAACATCAAGTTTCGCTTATGTCGGCCCGCAACGTAATGTCAGCCCTCGATCTGGATCGTTTTAGGGTGATTCCAATTGGCATAACCACGCTTGGCGAGTGGTTAATTTTTGCCAATCAAGACTGTTTCGAGTTCAGCCAAGATCCGGCCAAAATCAGCCTCAAGTCATCGGCCGGCCGGCCGGTCACTCTGGCCCGTTTAAGCCTGGGCACTTGGCTGATCGAGCTGGCCTCGGGCGAGAAGCTGGTTAAACTGGAGGTTGTTTTTCCGGTTCTGCATGGACCCTTGGGAGAGGACGGGACGATCCAAGGTTTGTTTGAAATGTTTGATTTACCCTACGTTGGTTCGGGTGTCGCCGCCAGCGCGGTTTGCATGGACAAGGACATTTTCAAACGTTTACTTTCCTATTCGGGCCTTAATGTGGCTAAGTTTGAAACTTTTGAGCAAGGTCAGACAGATAGTTTAAATTGGGACTCGATCAGGGCAAAACTTGGATCACCGGTTTTTGTCAAACCGGCTAACATGGGTTCTTCTCTCGGAGTAAACAAAGCTGGCACTCGACTTGAACTGTCACGGGCGGTTGAATTAGCTTTTCAATGGGATAAAAAAATACTGATTGAGCAGGCGATCAAGGGTCGAGAAATTGAGTGCGCGGTTTTGGGTGGCGCTAGCCCGAGCGTTTCAACTTTAGGCGAGATCGTGCCAAGAGGCAGACACACTTTTTACAGTTATGAGGCCAAATACATTGATTCGGATGGAGCGAGTTTGATCGTTCCAGCTAAACTGTCTCGGGCCAAGTTACAGGAAATTTCCCAGATTGCCCTTAAGGTGTTTGAGGTTACAGGTTGCGCTGATCTAGCCAGGGTTGACTTTTTTCTCACCCGCCAGGGTCAAGTAGTTGTTAACGAGCTTAACACCATACCCGGATTTACCAACATCAGTATGTATCCCAGGCTCTGGCAGTTCAGCGGACTGTCGTACCAGGAATTGGTTAATCGGTTGATCGAGCTGGGCTTGTCCAAGAAAAAGACTTAACCCTTGCCTGTGGACAAGTGGGGTTGCGGTTGAGTTAGCATCTTGTTAGTTTAGGAAGATCAAAAGGAGGTAAAATTATGACTAGTCCAACCAACTCGTCTTCAGGGGAAACAGGGGAGAGCGCCCCGACTCAAGCCAGCCAGTCAAAACTGGTCGGCTATGGTAAAAAAAGTAAACTTTACTGGGTTGTTGTTTATTTAGTGGTGGCCTTGGTCGTGTACGGCCTCATTGTCGCGGTTGTTAAAACTCGATCCAATAACACGACTAGATCTGATCAAAACTCTGCTCTTGACAGTTTGTATGGTGATCAGTGACAATATAATTAGACTGGGAAAAAAGTAATTTTAATTTTTTAGGAGGTTTTATATGGAAGGTGACAAACACTACAAATGTCAGTCTTGCGGCGGCGTTTCGGATTTCCCCAAGAATTGCGAAACCGAGAGCTGTTCGGCCAAGGGTACTCCATTGACCAAGTGTGACTGCTCTGACAAGGCAAATCACGACCAAGACGATGACAATTCGGACGATGATAAAGAAGAATATACTGACGATGACGAATACGACGACGATGATGATGAAGATGAAGATGACAATGATGATGAGACGGACAACCCAAAATACGAAGAAGAGTAAAAGCGAACATTAAACGAACACAAACCCCAAGAAGCGGCATAGCCGCTTCTTGGGGTTTGTGTGGGCATATCATATTTTGAAACAAGGTTATCTTGACGTCTCGGCCTTTGTGTGTACAATAAATGTGATTATATTTTACGTAATCGCAAAGGAGGATCGATGACTATCCTGTTCTATATCATCAAAAAAAGTATCACTAGCCTCGGGCTGGCTATGATTCTAACTGGACTGGCTCTGGCTCAAACAGTTGAACCAGCCCAAAGCATCGCCCCGCTTGAGAGTACGCCCGAGTCAACAGTCTCTCCAGAGCCGGAGCCGGCGGTTGGGTTGGCGCCAGTTGAGGCTCTTTCTGATCAAGAGGATCTTGACCAAGCGGGCGGGACCCTCGCGCCCAGCCAGCCGATCACCGACCAAGACTTGATCGGCTCGACTGGCGGAAGGTTCGGCCGGAGCGTTTTTTGGCAGCGCCTGACGGGAATTTTCGCTTTCAACCCGATCAAACGGCTCAAAATTGAAAACAGAATAGCCTCTTTAGGGTTGGTCAAGGCTCGAGCCGCCGCTCAAGCGGGTCAAGAAGATCGGGCCGGCGCTGCGATTGAGAGCTACAACCGCCAGTTGGCTCGAGTAGAAGAGCAGATTAAAGCCGCGGCGGACAACCTTGCAAACGACGATCCAAAGGTTCAAGCGATTCTCGATCAACTGGCAGAGCAAAGAATCATCGAAGCGGCCAGCCTTGATCAGTTGAGTCTTAAGGCGACCAGACAGTTTAATAAAAAACTTGTCAAAGCCCGGATAGGGGCGCTCAAGGGGCTGGCCAAGACACTCGAGAACTCGAAACTTTCGCCCGAGCGCAGGGCCGAAAAACTAGACAAAATCACCAGTCGGCTGGCCCAAAAGGAGTCCCAGGCCGATCAAAAATTGGCTAAACGTTTGGGGGTTTTAGCCGCGCTCGACCGGGTGAGCGATGATCCATTGATTGAGCGGGCACTAAGCCAGGTCGAGATCGAGCTGGTTGATCAAATTGTTAAACGTTCGCCCGAGTCGATCGGTCAGATCGTGTCAGCCCTGCCTGGCTCGATTCAAAAGCACCTGGCGGTGCTTGAGCATGTTTTGGCCAAAGCGCCCGAGTCGGCCAAGGGTTCAATCAGTCGGATTATTGATCGTCAGACCAGCCGGCTGACCGAGCTGGTGGAGGAGGGCAAGATTGAGATTGATTCGGCGTCCGGTCACTTGACAGCCTCGACCGAAATTAAGCAAAAGATTCTCGAGCGGCTGGAGCAAAAGACTGTCAAGGCCCAGCAAAAGGTCCGTCAGGCGCTCGAGCAGGAGCGGCGTCGGGAGCGCCAACAAAGCGAACCTAAACCATCGGCCAGCCAAGCCGAGGAGCCGGAGGCCAAGCGGTCGAGTCAGTCTCAAGATCAAGACAAATCTGGCCCAAGGTCCAAAAGCGTTCTTTCGGCCAGTCCGAGCCCGACCCCAAGTCCAGATTCCGGGACCCAACACCCTGCCTTACTCAATGGTAGCGACGGCTCAAACTCAAGCTCCGGTTCAAGCGAATCCAAGACCCACTTGGTTCGCTATCAAGATGGCCGTTTTGACACTTCTGGTTTGCCCGAGGCCGGACTCAAGCCGGGCGATCGGATCGAGTTTGAGAACAAGGATGATCAGCCGATTCAAATTCAGTCCAATCCTCACCCCTTGCACACCGGTTTTTCGGATTTGAACATTGGTCGTCTGGACAAAGGAGGGAAAAAGACGGTCAGCTTTCCGAGTCTCGGTACCTTTGGCTGGCACAACCATTTGAGTCCGAGCCAAACAGGGTCGGTGACGCTTAAATA
Source organism: uncultured Candidatus Saccharibacteria bacterium (assembly GCA_964478135.1). Taxonomy (GTDB): domain Bacteria; phylum Patescibacteriota; class UBA1384; order GWA2-35-9; family CAYZGQ01; genus CAYZGQ01. The sequence continues at coordinate 29,564 of CAYZGQ010000005.1, read as the reverse complement.
ACATTCCTAAATCCAAAATCCAAACAAGCTCAAATCTGGCTATTACTTAAATACCGGCTCTTTTGAGCTCAACAAACCGACTTGACAAATCTAAAAATTTTATGAACCTTCAGGTTAAAAATTGGTTTGGCCGCTGGGGCGGCTGGATCGTCCTGGCGCTGGGCGCTCTCGCGATCGGACTGGTTTTGCTATGGCCCAAAAAGTTGTCCGGCACATCTTTGGGTCCTGACGGCCGTAATCTGCCGATCGACCTTAAGGCGCGTCTGGAGGCGATTGAGCGCTCGCGCCTGGGAGGCGATGGCAGTTATTTATTTGAAGCTAGCCGTCTTCCAGTGCCGCTTGGCTTGTAAGACCGGCTGTTGATAAAATTTTGTGCTAATAAAAGTTTTGTGCTAATATAGTTTTAATTAGCTCAATATTGAAGGAGGAAACATGAAGTCGAGAGATCTGTTAAATACTCTGGCCGGCGGAATCGGCCTAGTTTTAATCATCGCGGCCGCGGTCGTGCTCTATCAAAAACAACCCCAAGTCATCGCCCAGCCAGTCGCCCAAGCCCAGACTTCTGGAGAGGCCACTTGGAAACAGGAGTGGGTCATGACGAAATGCCGTGAGGTTGTCCAAACACATTTAACATTGAATAGGATTCTAGGTCGGACCTACATCGGAGCGGCGGGCTGGGAGGTCAAAGGTTCGGTTACCCAAGGGGGCGTGACAACACCATTTGCTGAAAACTGGACAGTTAATGACTGGATCAACAGAGGCGATGGAGATAATAGTATTACCGTATCGACTAAAGATTGTGACGGCGGTCAAGGTTTTGCGTCAGCCGATCAAGAAGCAGGTGTAATTGGTATTGGATTGTATGGGGCCTTGCTACCTATTTTAGAGGAGTCGATTTCGTCGATTCCAGGGATGAGAGGGCGAGAGCACATTGTTTCAATTCCTCGCAAATGGAAGGTCTGCGGTTCAACCGGAACAGTAGCCCC
>CAYZGQ010000005.1:0-28478 GCA_964478135.1 uncultured Candidatus Saccharibacteria bacterium | reverse complement strand
TTGTTTCAATTCCTCGCAAATGGAAGGTCTGCGGTTCAACCGGAACAGTAGCCCCAGCAGACTGTTAACTAGCCCGAGATACGATAGATGCCTAATCGAGCGATTAGACTTATGATCAAACACACCGCCGGCTGGGCGGTGGCTGTCGCCGGACTGGCGGTCTTTGCTTACGCCATCTTTCAAGTGGCGGCCCAATCGAGCCCAGGATCGGCTGGTTCAGCAGTCGCGGTCTCGGGTCAGTCCAGCGGATTGCCGGTCCTGGAATTGAGCAAGAAGCTCGAAGCGATCAATGATTCGACCGACCTTAGCTCGTCTTCGATTCAGCTTAAACCCGGGGATATATTGAAGTATTCGATCAGCTATCAAGTCAAGCCAGCCCCATCTGTTCCACCTCCAGGCCCTGGGGCGTGCGGCTTAACTTTGACGATTACGATCGCGGCTTGTTTGGGCGGACTGCCCTGACAAACTTGATTGCCCAAATCACAGCTCCCAAATCTCAAACAAGCACAAAATCCCAAACCGTAAATTGATAAAGATTAATCTTTGAACTGTGGCAGATCGGCTTAAAACTTGGTTTCGCTCTTTGGTCGGACTGGCCGGTCCAGGTCTTGGCATTTGGGCCGGCGCGCTTGTTTTCTTGCTAGCGGCCCGAGTTGGAGCTCAAAGCTCTGGCTATACTTTGGAGCTTATTGACACGTTTCCAACCGCCAAAGGTCTGCCGCTCGACTTTCTGGCTGACCCGAATAAACCCGAGCCTGACCCTTATCCCAGCGCCCAAAACGGCACACCGGCCTCATCGGCGTCCTGGACTTTTCCTCTTAATGAGCCAGACACAGGCGGACCCAAGTCAATTACCGGGATCAAGTTTCAAGTTAGTGAGCTCCACTGCAATGAGACCAATCTTACACCCAATCAAGTTACAGCGATTTTAACCGGGCCGACTCTTTCACCCAATATTACCAAAACGGTCAGCGCCAGTCAGCCGCAACTGTCGGTAGTCTGCCCGAAGAAACTTGAGGTTGTGGGCAATATTGGTTCAATTTTGGCGACCATTAACAATCAACAGTTGCGGCTGATCGGTCCGGCGATCGCAACGACTGGCGCTGGCACTGACATCAATATTGAAGGCAAGACCAATCAAGGCACGATCCAAAAGATTAAGCAGTATTCCCAAAAAATTAAGGCTGTCCAAGATTTTGCCATTGAGCGAGTTAACTCTCTGGTCACAGAAGTCGGACAGAGGTTCAGCAACCCCAATTTTCACGCCGCAACCGGAGGCAACCTTAATCCCGATCAGCGTCTCGAAGGCGGGGTCTGGATTTACGAGGGGACAGGTCCGCTTACGATCGACGGTTCTTTTAGCGGTCGGGGCAGTCTCGTTATTACCGGACCACAGACAGTGAAACTGGAGGGAAGCCTAACGACTAACAACAACTTAAAAGATTTTAGTCTAGGTGTAATTTCGCTATCTGGCGGTCAAATTACAATTAGCAACCCAAGTTCGAGTGCCCAAATTATGCGCAATATCGGATTGTTCGCACCTTACAGCACGATAAGTTTTACCAGCGACCAGCAACTTGGGGGTAATAGTGACCAAGCCTTATTGCTCATGGTGGCGAAGTTGTTTGATTTTGGTAAAGCGACCGGCACGATTGTTTATCCAACCGAGTTTAAGGCGCCTGGATTTGAGCGTCTGCTCGTCCCGCTTAAACAGGAAACAGCACCCTAGTCCTAAACGATTGACAAAGACTATCCACAACGGTTATGGTTAATTTAACGATTAATCAAGCGGGGTTTAGCCCGATTAAACTAAAATTAAGTTAACTTTCCTTAAGGAGGGAAATGTTTACTCCGCCCGAGCACAAGAGTACTCAATCAGGTCCGGTTTTACCCACCAACGGCTTACCGCCGGTGCCTGGAGCTGGGGCGACCAATAATTATCCTTATCCAAGCGGGCCGGATCTCAAAAGCGTTGGCAGTCACACCTCGCCTTTACTTGTGGTCGGGCTGGTCACTTTAGCCTTGGCCTTGGTTCAATACATTATAGCTGTTTTACTCGTGGCATCGGCCAATTCTAATTTGGCCACGCTCGAGCGCAAAAAATCTGATGCCAGCCAGGCGATTGTTCAGCTCAAAGAGGTTGAACGTCAGGCGGTCGCGTTTCAGGAAGGCTTGAAAAACTTTACCCAAATCGTCAACTCCCGGGTTGATGTGGAAAAATTTTTTTCCACCCTTGAGTCATCTATCTTGACCAACGCCAAATACCAGTCGGTCGGTCTGGATGAATCAAAATCAGTTAAACTCGATGGTTTGACCAAGGATTTTGAGTCAGTCGCCAAGCAATTGGTTGCTCTGCGATCAGCCAAAGAGCTGGCTGGTGTTAAGCTGGACGCGGTTTCCAAAAATGATAGCGGGGTCCAGTTTAGCATATCGGCTAGTTTGTCCGGCCAGTCCAAGGCGGTCTCTCAAGATCAGCCAACTCAAAACCAAGGAGGGGCTCAATGAATCAATTCAAACTGCCCGGTCAAGTTGCCAGCCAATCGAGCGCCCTGACACTCTTGATCCTGCTGGTGGTGATCGCGATTTATGCCTTCGGCACTGGGCCAAAACTCGATCAGTTAAAGCAGGTTAAAACCCAAACGGCCGCGGCCAAAGTTGACGCCGCAAAACTGGAAAAAAAGGTTTCGGCTTTACGAAAATTTAAGGTTCGTCTGGATCAGGGTAACGGCGAGCTCGAGTCGCTAAGGACCGCCCTGCCGGCAGACGAGGATCTGCCGGGAGTGTTCGTGACTCTGACAGCGATCGCCGCTAAATCCGGAGTGGTGATCGAGTCGCTCGCACCCGGTCAAACCAGCGGCAATATCTTGCTGGTTGACCTGACTATCAGTTCCGGCTACGACGAGCTGATTAGCTTTTTGGTTAATTTAGCCAAAAATCAGCGGCCGATTTCGGTCGAGTCGCTCTCGAGCGTGGCCGCCGGCGAGAGTCAAGACGCCAACCAGAGCAATCGCTTAACCTCAAGCCTGAAACTGGGGCTTGGTTTTGGTCAGTCGGCGGCCCAAGCGAGTGTCCAAGATCAATCTTCACTTAATCAGCCATAGTCAGGCTGGCTTGGGGCGATTGACTGATCTGGCTAGAAAACACATTATGTCAGGACAAAATTTTTCAATCACAACATGGGTATTCGGAGGAATCATCCTGGTCACTCTGATGGGTTACTTTATTTATGGTTTGAGCGCCAGTCGGCCCAGCCAAGAAGCAGTCGAAGCTTTGGCCGAGCCGATTGTTGAGATTGAGCCGAATTTGCTTGACCAAAAAGTGGTCAAGGATCTGCTTAACTTTGAGCGCAACGGCGACCTGCCGGTCAAGGCGGACAGCGTCAGCCGCGACAATCCTTTTGCCGGAATTTGATCTTACTCCCAGACCCAGGGTGGCCAACTCCAAGACAGTTCTAGGACTTTCGTTCTTCGGCTAAGCCGCGAGCGGCTCTGTTTGAGCGGTTTGGTCATATATCGGTCTATATCTAGTCAAGCCCCATTGGTTGAGACAGGTGCTGTCACTGGCTATGCCAATTATCTTGACAAGTCTAAAAGTGTCACAAGACCCGGGCGTTTAATTGGGGCCGGTAAATATGCTATTATCGAACAAAATGGCCATTCAAGGCGGTAAACCGATCGCTGGCGTTCAGTCCTACGCCAGAGAGCACATTTTAGATGTGTTAGTATCCCAAAGTCTGATCAACCCAAAACAGGCTGTTCTTTTAGCCCAAGAGCGGTTCGATCAAGAGGAACTGTCCAATCTGCTCATCAAGCAAAAAATTATTTCAGAGGAGCGCTTGGTTAAGGCGTTTAGCATTCTGTATGATTTGCCTTTTGTCCATCTGATCGGCCGTCAGATTCCAGACCAAGCCCTGGCGATTATTCCCGAGTCAGTCGCTCGAATGTGGCAAGCGGTTGCTTACGAAGTTAAGACCAGTCCCAGCCAAGCAACTTCAACCGATAAACCCGCCTCACCAAACTCGGGTGGGTTATCTTCTAGTCAAGGATTAGTCAAGACCATCTGGGTGGCGGTCGCCGCTCCCTGGCGGCTCAAACGGGGCTTTGTCGGACCGCTTAGCCAGCTCGAGTCAACCAAAAGCTCAAAAATATATCTGGGCGTGACGACCAAGGCGGATTTCGCCTTTGCCCTTAAAGCTTACAAACGCCGGCCCAAGGATAATCAAAAAATCACCCTAGGCCCGGTGGTCCAACTACCCTTTGTTGATCTGACTAAACGAGCCATTCCTCCAGCGGTCTTGGGCAAGTTTCCGCCCGATCTAGCGACCAAATACCAAATGATTGTTTTTGAAGCGTCCTCGCCAGACCATATCAAAGTTGCTTTGTTAAATCCGACTAGTCTGCAGACTCGATCAATTATCGAGTTTATTGAGAGACGCAATGCTGTTAAGATTGACCGTTTTGTCACCGATGAGGCTGGCTTTCGAGCCGCTTTGGCTCTTTACCGGCCGGCTCAAGCCGGCGGTCAGGTCTCGAGTCGATTGCTAGATCGACCGACTTTAAACCAAGATCAAGCCAAACTTCCTTGGGTGGGCGGTTCTCAAGGTTTGGCCTCTCCGGCGGTTAAGCCAGTTCTCGGTCCGGTCACTCGATCGCCAGCCGATCGGCCGATAGGATCGGTTAAACCATCACCCAGCGGCCCGGCAACCTCGACAACGTCTGACACGAAACAGCCAGTCCAGCCGATCCGGGTCTTGAGGCCGACCAAAGGCCCGGTCGTGGTGACCGGTAATGAGGTGGCTAATCTGGCCACAGTTGGGACTCAAGTTAAGCCGGTGACCAAAGAGGATCTGGAAGAAACTAATTTGGATCGGGTGCTTGGATCAATCCCAGGCTCGATTGAAGATGTTGCCGCGAGCGCGCGTCAAGGCTTGATCGTTCGTTTGGTCGCGGCCATTATCTCATACGGCGTGGCGATAAAAGCCTCTGACGTTCACCTTGAACCCCAGGAAAACCAGTTAAGGCTTCGTTTTCGAGTTGACGGAGAGCTGGCCGAGTATTTGATCTTGCCCTTGGAACTTGCTCCCCCGATCATTTCTCGGATTAAGATTATGTCCCAGCTCAAAATTGATGAACAACGAGTGCCCCAAGATGGCCGAATGGAAGCAGTGGCTGGCGGACACGAGGTTGACATTCGAGTCTCGACCTTTCCAATAATTAACGGCGAAAAAGTGGTTATGCGCTTGCTTGACAAGTCAACCGGTGCTTTGAGCATTGATCAGCTGGGGATTGTTGATTCAGCTCGGGTTCGGCTCGATCAGGCGATTGTCAAACCATACGGCATTATCCTGGTGACCGGGCCGACCGGTTCGGGTAAATCAACCACCCTGTATGCCGTTTTGCAAAAAATCGCCACCCCGAACGTCAATGTTATTACACTGGAGGATCCGGTTGAATATGAACTCAAAGGAATCAATCAAGCCCAGGTTAAGCCTAAAATCGGGTTTTCGTTTGCCGATGGTCTGCGCAGTATCTTGCGTCAAGACCCCAACATAATTATGGTTGGCGAGGTGCGCGACGGCGAAACCGCCAGTCTAGTGACCCACGCCGCCTTGACCGGACACCTTGTCTTAACTACCCTGCACACCAATGACGCCTCTTCAGCCCTGCCAAGACTAATCAACATGGGTGTTGAGCCGTTTTTAATTATCTCGGCCATACAGGCGATCGTCGGTCAAAGACTGATTAGAAAGCTGTGTCAAAACTGCGTCCAGCCGATCAAACTCTCGCCCGAGCGTCAGGCCAAAGTTGAGCAGGAGCTTGGTTTAGTCAAGGCTTGGCAGGAGTTGAAGGCTTCGGGTAAGGTTGGCTTTAAGCAGGCTCGAGGCTGTGATCAGTGCACCCACGGCTTTAAGGGTAGAATTGGTATTTATGAAGTTTTAGTTCGTTCTGAAGCGATCGAACAGCTGGCCCTTAAGCGTTCGCCTGCAAGCGAAATAGCTAGTCAGGCCAGAAAAGAGGGGATGATCACGATGGTCCAAGACGGTTTTATCAAAGCGGCCCGAGGCTTGACCACGATTGACGAGGTTTTGAAGGAAACCAGTACAGCGGCTGAACAAGGCTAAGATAAGGCAGAAACAACACCGAGTGTTGAACACCCGATGTTGCGTTACTTGCCTTACTTGTAGTGCAGTATGCTCTGGACTTTTGCACACAGTTGACAGTTATTCGTCAGGTTTTATATAATGAAACCAATTTCCGAGACCCCGCTTGGCTGGGGTTTGGATCAAAATAGGCCAAGAGGCGGTCCGAGCCCAGATTGGGTCGAGATTAAAAAGTCCCGCTTGAAGCGGGCCAAATAAAGGAGGGTATGGAGGTACAAGGACAACTTAAAACATGGCTTGATTTTGCGGCCGCCCACCAGGCTTCAGATCTGCACCTGCTCTCGGGCATGCCGCCCATGATTCGGGTTAACTCCAGTTTAGAGCCGATCGAAGGCCTTAAGGCCCTCGAACCGAGTGAAATTGAGACTGAAACAAAGAGTTTGCTCAAGGATCGTCAAAGAGCGATTTTTGATCAAAGCCAGACGATCGATTTTTCATTTTCATTTTCGAACCACCGGGTCCGAGCCAATATGTACATCGAGCGGGGCCGTCCGGCGGCCGCCCTTCGACTCCTGCCCCTTCAACCAGGTTCGTTTGAAGAGCTTGGTCTGCCGCCGATTATCGAACGGTTCGTCAACGTTAGCCAGGGTTTTTTCTTGGTAACCGGTCCGACTGGTCACGGTAAATCCACCACTCTGGCGTCGATGATCAACTACATCAACGCCCACAGATCCGATCACATTATTACAATCGAGGATCCGATCGAGTATGAGTTTCAGCACAACCGGTCAATTATTTCCCAGCGTGAAGTTACTATTGACACTCCTGATTTTCATACCGGGCTGCGCACGATCCTGCGCCAGGATCCCAATGTGATTTTGATTGGGGAGATGCGTGATCCGGAAACAATTGCAACCGCCCTGACCGCGGCCGAAACTGGCCACTTGGTGTTTTCAACTTTACACACCAATAATTCAGCCGATACCGCCAACCGAGTGATCGACGTCTTTCCGCCCCACCGGCAGGCCCAGATTAGACAGCAGTTCGCCTCGGTCCTGACCGGAATCATTTCCCAAAGGCTTCTGCCTAGATCCAATGGCCAAGGCCAGGTTTTAGCAACCGAGATTATGGTTGCCACGCCAGCGGTTCGCTCGCTCATCCGTGAGGGCAAAACCCATCAAATCTCCAACGTCATCGCCACCTCGGCCACCGACGGTATGATTTTGCTCGATAAGGTTTTGGCCGATCTGGTATCTCGGGGCGAGATTACGATCGATACCGCCATGGCCTGGGCGGTTGATCCTAAAAACATGAAGATGCAACTCTATTAGCTCCCGACAGTTTCAAATATTAAATGTCAGATGCTTTGTTTTTAATCAAGCCCAAAATTAAAATGCCTAAAAAGTTTAGGCTTTTGATCAACTTGTTTGATTATACTGTTTTTAATTTGGATTTATAATAATGCCTGTCCAGCCAACTCAACCAATCGAGTCAGCCCTATCAAAATCAGCTGTGGGCCGGGTTGATCTGCCCTTTCTCAAACGAGTTTCCAAACGCGATCTGGCGCTCTTTGCCCGAGAAATATCGACTATGCTTACATCCGGGCTCCACTTGTCTCAAGCCCTTGGCATCCTAATGGCCCAGATTAAATCGCCCTACTTTAAGCAGGTTATCGGGGCAGTTCACCAGGATATTGAACAGGGTCGAACTTTCTCTCAAGCTCTAGCCAAGCACCCAAACGTTTTCTCGCGCGTTTTTATCAACATGGTATTTTCCGGCGAGTCGTCCGGTCAAATGGATAAAGTTTTGGCCGAACTGGGCGACGAAATAGAGCGCGAATCGGCCTTCATATCTAAAATCCGGAGCGCTTTGATTTATCCAATTTTTGTGGTCGTGATTATGATCCTGGTCGGTATTTTGGCCACCGTTAAAATTGTTCCCCAACTGGCTGAAGTGTTTACCGAGTCAAAGATTGATTTGCCTTGGGCGACCAAGGCGGTGATCGCTTTTTCAAATTTTTTGATCAATCAGTGGTATGTCGCTCTGGCGGTTTTAGCCCTTGTCGTCGGAGTCCTGGTCTGGTTCGCCCGCACGCCCGAGGGAGAGTTGATGCTCGATCGCTTATTACTTAGAGAGCCCTCTGGTGTGGCGCGCAAGATATATCTTTACCGTTTTACCCACACAATGGCCATGCTGACATCGGCCGGCCTTCCGATTGTCAGGGCGATTCAGATGACATCCGAGGTGATCGGCAACCGCCTGTATCAAAATTCACTCACTCTTGTGGCTGGTGAGCTGGAGCGGGGAGTGCCGATGTCCGCCCCCCTGTCCCACGATCCGCTCTTCCCGTCATTTTTGGCCCAAATGGTGGTGGTGGGCGAACAGACCGGTCGGCTGGACGATATTTTAATGTCAATGGCCAACTACTTTCAAGAGCAGTCCGAGGAAAGCCTCAAGAATATTTCAACCCTGTTTGAGCCGCTTATTATCGTGATAATCGGGATCGGTGTGTTTATCATTGTCTACGCCATTCTGGTTCCGATTTATCAGATTGCCGGAACAGGATAACGTCCTTGGCAAATTTTGGCCTGGGGCCCAAGCGCTGGGTAAAGAGTTTTGGCCTGACTCGCGTCAGGCAAAGATTCAAGATAGACTTGACACCTTAGGCCAATATATTAGACTAATCATAGGCTCTGTTTAATCAGCCAACCTTAAATTTAAAAATTAAAGCCGGTTTATGAATTTTTTACAATTTCGAAAACTCAAAGGTTTCACCCTGATCGAACTGCTGGTCGTGATCGCGATCATCGGAATTTTGGCCGGCATTGTCGTGGCCAATTTGTCCAAGGCCAGAAAACTGGCCAAACGCGCCAGCGCCTTGGCCACAGCCAAACAAATTCAAACTTCGGCCGAGCTTTTCTACGAAGGAAACAAAACATACAACAACTTATGCCAAGACCCTGAAATTAAGAACTTGTTTAATAAGCTTAATGTTCTCGGAACACAGCCGGTGCCCGGGACTAACGGTATGGCTAACTGCGGCAACGTTCAAGGTGGTCAGGCTTATTACTTTATCGTAACGGTCAGCAACCTGAATTCCAGCAGTAATCAAAAGTCTCATATCTGTTTTGATTCCGAGGGCAACACGATTGAGTTTAATGCGGGCTGGCAGGGGACTGTATGGTACAATAATCTAAACTGCCTGCCTTTTGCCAACACCTAATCAATATAAAAATTTTAAGCCAATAGCTAATAATATTTACTAAGGAGCAAAGGAGCAAAATATGTCAAAACTATTTTTCGCTAAGTCGCGCGGTTTCACCCTGATCGAACTGCTGGTCGTGATCGCGATCATCGGAATTTTGGCCGGAATCGTGATCGCCAACTTGTCTAAAGCCCGGGGCCGGGCCAAGGCGGTTTCGGTCAGAGGAACAATGAAGTCAGTCGCTAACTACGCCGGCATTTACTTTGACGAGAATGGCAATTATACCAATCTGTTCAATATCAGCACGTCCCCGGATTACAAGGCTCTTGAAGATTCTATTAAAAAAAACGGCGTTCCTAATGCTAATATTATCAAGCAAGCGAGCGCTGAAGGGTTCGCCTTGTCGGTTGAAATACCGACCACGATTATTCCTTCGGGCAACCGATTTTTCTGTATTGACGCCGCCGGCTCGCTCAAAGAATATTCGTCTCGTCCGTCAATCTCGAGCTCGAATCCCATCTGCCCCTAAAACTGTCTTTTCAGGTTTAATTAGCCAAAATCACGCCCAAAGCGTGATTTTGGCTACTCGTTAAGGTGACAGAGCGCTATTTCATAAAAGAAAAAAATAATTGGTCCAAGGCCAAACTGGCGCTCGGGCTAACTGGGGCGGTTGTCTTGGTCGGGCTGATGATCGGTCTTGGCCGAGTGATCGTAAAAAAGCGGGCCTACCATCTGGCGCTTGCTCGGGACGACCAAAGGAGTCGCGATCTTGCCTTGATCGCTCGGGCGCTTGAACGCTATCGGGCCGATCGGGTCTTGGATTACTATCCCAAAACGGGCGATCAATCGCTGGCCCAACTGGTTGATCAGGGTTATCTTGAGTCTGTTCCGACCGATCCGCTGACCCAAACTCAATACAGTTATTCGAGCGAGCCGCCGGAGGCGCCGGTCCAGTTTCGGCTCGAGGCAAAGAGCGAGAATAAGCAGTTATTGGTTCTTGAGAGCCGATAGTCGGCCGATTGGGTTTACTCCCAAGCGATTCAGCCCTTTGAGCTAAACGTTAAGGCTGTCCGCCGCCCGGCCGCGATCCAACTTTATGACTATGATAATGATATTTTTCCTTCTGGGCGCGATCATTGGCTCTTTCCTGACGGCCGTCTTGCACCGATTCGAGCAGGGGAGCCTGGGATCAATCTTGACCGGTCGGTCTCACTGCCCCGATTGCCGAACTCAACTAACCGCTCGCGAACTTATACCGATTGTGTCATACCTTGTCCAGCGCGGACACTGCCGGCGCTGCCGCAAACCGCTAGGCTGGCACTACTTGGGACTCGAACTGACCGCCGGAACGTTCTTTAGTCTAGGCTATGTCCGATATGGTTTGAGTCTCGACCTGGTGTTTTATCTCTTGATTTTAGCCTTGCTTTTACTGATTGCCTTGTATGATCTGCGCCATCAGCTGATTCCAAACATATTGATTTGGGTCAGCGGGCCTTTGGGGTTCATTTTTGGCCTCAAAACTCTCGGGTTGACTTTTGGCCAAATTATCCTCGGCTGGCTAACCGGAGTTTTGATCATTTTACTAATCTATGTCGGAACACGGGGCCGGGGGATGGGCGAGGGTGACGTTTGGCTGGCCGGACTGATCGGTCTGACCCTTGGATTACCCCTATCACTGGTTGCTTTGTGGCTGGCCTTTGTGGTCGGCGCCGGGGTTTCTCTAGTGATTATCGCCAGCCAAAAGTTTTTCCATTTTCGGCCTCGATATCAGCTAAAATCGAGGATTGCTTTCGGTCCGTTTTTAATCATCGGTCTGATCGTGACAATGCTCTGGGGCACGCAAGTCCTCAACTGGTACCTAAAACTTTTAGACTTGCCAATCCGATTGGCCTAGCTGTCAATCCTTTGCGCTAATTTAGGCGTCTTGACTTGATTGTTTCAACTAGTTTATAGTTAAAGAACTAGTGATAAAGATTAAACACAGGAGGGGTATGGCCTGGTTTTCTTCATCCCGAGTCCTAGGGCGGGCGGTCAGGCCCGGTTTTTCTCTAATCGAGCTGTTGGTGGTTGTGGCAATTATCGCTCTGCTGGCTGGGGTGATTACCTTTAATGTCACTCGATCCCGCAAGGTTAACCAAGATCAGATTCGCCGGAGCGATCTGGCGACCATTCAAGCTGGGGTTGAGGTTTACTTTGCCTCAAACAGAAAGTATCCAGACGATTTTAATGCGCTCCTGGCGAGCGGATTTTTGACCAAACTGCCGACAGATCCGGCGACTAAAACCAATTATAGCTATCTCGTTGGTCAAACATCTAGCCAAAATACCGCTTTCCGGCTTGGCGCCAAAGGCGCCTTTGGACCTAACGGCTGTCTCCACACTGGGGCCGGAGTGTGGGGCGGCGGCAACCAATGGTATACTCTTGATTTGACAAACTTTCCCAACGTCAACAAGCAGGATGAGTGTGAGGTTCTTTAATTGTATGAAAGGCGGCTGTCAGTTTACTCCGGCTTTTACCCTGATCGAACTGCTGGTAACCCTAGGGATTGTGGTTGTCCTTTCGGCCGCTACGATACCAAACTTTCGGGTTTTCGGAGCCCAAGCCCAGCTCAAAGGCGCGGCCGAGGAGCTCAAGAGCCTTGTCTTGGAAGCCCAGGCTCTGGCTTTGGCCCCAAGATCCGAGGATCGCGCTGTCAGGGCCTACCAAGTGGCGGTTCAACCCAATCAGGCCGAGCTGTTTCTAGTGACTCAATCAGGTCAAAATTCGATCAGAATTCTAAGCCTGCCCCAAGGAGTGACTGCCAGCCCGCCCGCGAGCGTGCGATTCAACTTTGGGGCCAAAGGCAAGCCCGAGGCTCCAGCTCAACAGGTTTTTACCCTGACGACCAGCAAGCCTTCGCCTGCTAAAACTATCCAAGTCACGCTTGATCCAAGCGGACGGGTTGATCTTTCTAAGTAATCATTAATTCGTGATCCAGCCAGTTTCAATTACTATTCCAAACCCTCAAGCCGACCGAGCCGGCTTCACCTTACTCGAGGTGCTGATCGCGGCCGGCATTTTGGCCGTGACTTTGACCTCAACTTTCGCCCTTAACTCAACTGTTGTTAAAAACACGGTTTTTCTGGCGGATGATCTGGTGGCGACCAACCTTGCCTCTGAAGGGCTGGAAATTGTCCGGCAAATACGCGACTCGCGCTTAATTGACTGCAATCCCGCGACCAAGTGGAACAGCTGGCTTCAAAGCGGCGGCCAGGCATCGAGTGGAACCTACGGCCTAAAGTCCCAAGTGGTTAACAATCCTTGCGCCAGCGGGAAAATCAACAATAGTTATCTTGAGCCCAATTCCGCCGAAACAATTACAGTTGAAGGCCTTGCGTTTACCAGAAAGATCGAGCTGGATTTAGTCAGTCCAAGCAAAGTCCAAGTCACCTCGAGAGTCAGCTGGCGCTTTGACAACCGGGACAGACAAAAGTCTCTGTCAACTGTTTTGGCTGACTGGAAGGAAAATAGCTAATGTCAAGACCCAACTCCAATATGAAAGGCTACACTCTAATTGAGCTCTTGCTCGCTTCGGCGATTTTGTCGAGTCTTTTGGTGGTTGGGGCGAGCGCCTTTGCCACCTCCACCAGAGTCAATAACAAGATCAACCTTACCCGCGAGGTTTCTCAATCGGTCCGAATTCCGGTTGAGGTGATTGTCCGGGACGTTCAAAACAGCTCCGATCTGGCCCTGATCGATTCGACCGGGGCTGTCCTGACACTGACTCTGGCCGATGGTTTGATATCAGGACAGAATCTGGCCCTCAAGCTGGACAATCAGTTTGTTTACTACTTTTTCTGCTCCAACAGCCCGAGCGACCGTTTTCTGGCCCGCCGGGTCTCACCAAGTCACAGCTTTTCGTCTAATCTCTGTTCAGATCCTCAAACCGATCGAATGACACCCAAGACGGTCGTGGTTAACAATACTCTCACCAAGCCCGTTTTTAAGGCTTGGTATCCGCCTCGTTTAAGAGTTTTTGGCTCAACCGGCGGTCCGCCGTTTGACCGAGCCAGTTTCGGCAGTCAGCCCTCGGTGAAACTTGATCTGCTCGTTTCCGATCCCTCGGCCGATCCAGCCGCGACCCAAGATCAGAAGGCCTCGATTGAGCTTAAAACCACCACGGTGCCCAGAAACATTGAAAAGTATAACCAGCCTTAATAGGCTTAATGAGGGGTCGGTCAAAGTTTAGGTCGCAAAGAGCGATGTCTCGTTTGTTCTGCGCGACTGGTAGCGAGAAAAGGTTAACTGTTTATTTGCGATACAATGATTAAGAGAGCGAACAATTTGTTTTTAAAACCGGCCGGCTGTTTGACTGGCGGTCAACCCGGGCGAGCCGGTTTAGTCAAAGTTTAGTCAAAACCGTTAGTTTTTTGAACCATTTAATTTAATTTTATGAGACTCGACATTTTTGCCAGCAGATACAACTTAGTTAAGGCCGGACAGGGCTCTGCTCTAATTTTTGTTTTACTTCTGGTGGCGGCAATCTCAACAGTCGCTTTTTCGGCCGGCCGAGTGTTCGTGTCCGAGGCCAGGGTCGAGGGCTCGCTCTCGGACGCGAGCGCGGCCTACTACGCGGCCGAGGCCGGACTCGAGCAGGCCCTTTTGGGAGTGAGAGAGCGCAACGGTTCGGGCGATCGGGACTATCGGCTCTGCCAGAAAACCTCCGGCCTGGTTACGACTGATTCCTCTCCGATCGAAACCTGCACCTCCCAAGATAATTTTGTCAAAGCCGGTCAGGCCAATCTGGCTAAACTGGCCCCGGGAGCGGGCGATTACGAGGTTCGGGCCTACTGGCACGGACCGTTTGTCGGCCGGGACGTGACTGACCCGAATGGCGGGCCGCCCGACGGCCAAATAACAGACGATGATTTGGCCAGTCCCGACTATCCCAGCCACGAGGGCTCGGAGTTTTACCTCAAGCAGGATCAGCCCTACACGCTCAATGTCCAGAATATTTTTGAAGGCGAACTAGAACTCGAGTTTTACTTTAAGTGGGTCAAGCAGGGGGGTGGTCAGGGAACGCCTTACCCGAGAGTTGTTGAGCTAAAGGTCGTGCCGCCCGGCTCGGTCAATCCGGTCGGCCGGTGCTTGATCGTGGAGTCTCGAAGTGTGAAGCAGGGCGAATGCCCGGCAGAGTCCAAAAGAACTGACAGCAGCACAACTCCGCCAACCCCAATCTGGCAATCCCGCAGCTTGATAAACTCCGCCATGAGCAATCTAATCCTGGCCGGTCCAGTAGTTCAGCCTCCGCCTAAGATCGAACAGCTGACGTTCACGCCCTTTAACGGCGACATTGTTTTTGGTTTTCAGCCGGTCGAGAAAACTGCGGCAAGACAGCCAGCCGGAGAGGTTGATCTGGGCAGGATGACTGTGGAGTCAATCGGCCGGGTTGGCAAGTCCCAGCGCAAACTCCAGGCCTTGCTCGATCGCCAAACCGGAACCCTGCTTGGGACCTTTAACTACTCTGTTTTGTCTAAAGACGCCCTGTAACCGGATAAAAAAACCAGGCGCTTGGTTTGGCTCTGGCCGCTGGCTTAAAGCGAGCGGCCTGAAAGCGCCTGGTCTTGTGTGTAAGATCTGGGCTGTTGTTATCTGACATCCCAAATCTCGATCTCATCAGCTATGCCCTGTCTGACATAGCCCGTCAAAACCATCCTCGAGCCATGAATCGCCACTCCTAGGGTTTCATTCCAGTTGGGGTGGTTGGGGTTTTTCGACTCCAGTAGGGCTCCGGTTCTCGGATCAAATATATGCCAAAGGGCGTTGTTTCCTCCCTTGCTCATCGTGTCGGTTGAGATCAGTTCGCCCTTTGGGGTCAGGGCAATCCCCTTCGAGGCTATATTTGCTGGCAGGGCTAACTGGTTAAGGACCTGGCCGGTCGCTCGGTCGTACTGAACAACCACACTAGGGAAATGATACACCGCTACCAGCGCTCCGGCCGCCTCGTCAACGAAACTGGTAGTCCAGCGAGCTAGGTCGGTTTGGTCCGGGCAGTCCATCTGACGTATGAACGTTCCGTCCAGGCTAAAGACCCGGATCATGAACCTCGCCCCGTCGTAGCCCTGGATGTAGGCGTATTTTTGGTCAACCCCCAGAACCGCTTGGGAAAACTCATGCTCTATTTTTGGTCCAACCGGCTGTCCGGTCGCGCCCTCAAACCGCTGGACGTAGCCCCCCTGGTTCATGGAAGCCCAGAGGATGCCGTTTCGGTCAACCTTGATCGTCATACCGTCATAGCGCCGCCAGATCAGCCGGCCGTCCCAGTCAATTTTGAACAGATCCGGTCCGGACAGATATATCCCGCTCGAGTCAAAGTCAACAATGAAACCACCGAGATAAGGTATTTTATTGATCGCATAGATATTGATCGCCTTGACAAAGCTGAAGCTCGACCGGCCTTGGGGCGAGCCCAGAGCCTGATCCGAGACTAGATTGTCCACCTTAACTCCAAGTTCGGCCGAAGCCCCGGTTTGGCCAGCTGCGTCGTCCGCTTGAGCCTGGACCTTAACCTCGCCGTTGGGGTGCTTGGTCGTGTCCCAGTTTAGGGTAAAGCTTAATTCCGCTTCCGCCCGGTTAGCCTTTTTTGTCTTCTTCAGGGGCGAAAGTTTGGCTTTTTTAACCTCTTGCTCGGTCGCCTTGGTTCCGTTGACCATCAGCCGGACTAAAGTTACGTCTGGCGCGATTCGGACAGTCACCGGTTGAGTTCCTTGAACCGCCTGGTCCTGGACCAGATTAGTGATCACCGGCGCCGGCGGGGCGTCGAGCGTAACTTTTTGTTCGACTCTGGTAGAGTTATCTGCCTGATCTATCGCAAGAGCCAGGATCGTGTATTGGCCCTCAAGACCCTTGACGTTCCAGTCAAAGTTTTTGGTTAGCGTCTTTGCGCTTGTTTGCTCGGCCGGCGGGTTAAAAACCGTCTCGCCTTGGCTGTCTTTAACGTCTAGCGAAAGCGTTTTTAGACCTTCGGCGTCGCTCGCTTCAAGGGTGATGCCGAGCTTAAAGTCATCCAACCTCGAGGTCAAAATAATCTCGTCTCGAGGGGCGATTATACTGACCTTGGGAGCGTCCGTGTCCTGAACGCTAAAACTGACATTGCTCGAGCGCCACTTGCTTTGGGCTCGGCCATTTTTGTAACCTTGGGCCCAGGCGATGTAGCGGCCCGGCTCGGTTACGGTAATGGTCGCGGCTTTAACCGGGCCGCCTCGGCGCCGCCTGGCGTCTTGGGCGTTTGCGGCGGCTGGATTTTGTTTCTCAACAAAAATCCGGACCTCGCTCACGCGCTTGGGCGCCTTGGCGTTTAGACGAACCGAGCCGTCTGCAAGGGTCGTGGCGCTTAAGCTGACTTGGCCCGACCCCTTCTTTTTCTTTTTGCCCGCGCTTTTGCCTTTCTTGCCCTTCTTGGCATTTTCGGCCAAGGAGGTAAGTGAGCGGCCTGACGACAATTTTTTGCCCGCGCCGCAGCCTGTCGGGGCGAATACGATCAACCCGATCGCCCCTAATGTCAACACAAACAATACTACATCGACGACGATCTGACAGATCGTCTGATTTTTCTTTTTCATTCATCTTCCTCCTTTTTTAATGTTCGAAAACGCCTATACTGTACCTTGAGTCAGCTAACCGCGTCAAGTTCAATACTTCAACACCCGGTGTTGAAATCCCGATTGTGAAGTATTTTGAAGTCCTGATGAGCCTGGGCTTCTGATTTATTTTTTTTTATGACATACTTATGGTTGTGGACTACCGTATTTTTTGTGATGGCGGGGCCCGGGGCAATCCTGGACCGGCGGCGGCCGGCTGTTTGATTGAGATGAGACGAGATAATGAGTGGCGGACAACCCATGAGTTTGGCCAATATTTGGGTCAGCGGACTAACAACCAAGCCGAGTACGCTGGCTTAATTATGGCGCTCGAGTGGGTCAGCAACCAGCAAGCCAAAACAAACCCCAGGCCGCCCGATTCACTACCAGCCAAGATCGAAGTGATTATGGATTCAGAGCTTGTGGTCAAACAAGCAAGAGGGGAGTACCGGGTTAAAAATGACGGTCTCAAACCTCTCCACGCCCGGGTTAGTCAGCTGGTCGTCAAACTGGGCGGTAATGTTGTCTTTCGCCAGATCGGTCGGGAAGGCAATAAACGAGCCGATCAGCTGGTCAATCAAACGTTGGATCAAATTACCAACCCTAAATCTTAAACAAAGCCCAAATTCTAAGTTACAAGCTAGCTTTTTTGAATATGAACTTTCAGCCGGTTGATCCGCATCCCGACTACTCAAAGCTCGAGCAAGATTTGCTCGCGTTTTGGGACAAAGAAAAGATTTTTGAAAAAAGTGTTGAAGCCCGCCAGGGGAACGAGCAGTTTGTTTTTTACGAGGGTCCGCCCAGCGCTAACGCTCGACCGGGCATTCACCATGTTCTGGCTCGGGTGTTCAAAGACCTTTTTCCCCGCTATCAAACCATGCGCGGCCGGCGAGTTGAGCGCCGGGCCGGCTGGGATACCCATGGCCTGCCGATCGAGGTCCAAGTCGAAAAAGAGCACGGGCTCAAAACCAAAAGCGATATCGAAAACATTATTGAGGGCGATCGAGCCGCCAGCATCAAAGAGTTTAACCAGCGATGTCGCGAGCTGGTCTTTCGCTACAAAAAGGATTGGGACGCGCTTACTCGTCGGATTGGTTTTTGGCTCGATCTGAAAAATCCCTACATCACTTACGAGAACAGCTACATTTCAGCCCTCTGGGGGGTGATCAAAAAAATCTACGACCGAGGATTGTTTTACAAAGGCCAGCGCGTTAGCCCTTATTGCCCCCGTTGCGGCACGACTCTTTCGTCCCACGAACTGGCTCAAGGTTATCAGGATGTTAGCCAGCCGAGCCTCTATGTTACTTTTCCGGTCGTGACTGATCAGCCCAGAGTCAAAAAGGGTGATCTGCTGGTTGCTTGGACGACAACCCCCTGGACCTTGCCGGGTAATGTTGCCTTGGCGGTTGGGCCGGATATTCGATACGTTCGAGCCCAAGTGGCTGATCAGACCTACATTGTGGCTAAAGACCGACTGGAAATTCTCGACCAGCCCAAAGTTAGGGCCGAGTTTTCCGGCAGACAACTGATCGGCGCGTCTTATCAGCCGATCTTTGATTCTTTGACCCAGTCGGAAAAAACCAAACTAACTCACACGGCTGTGCCGGCTGATTTCGTCCGGACCAACGAGGGCTCGGGTATTGTTCATACAGCCGTAATGTATGGCGAAGACGATTTCGAGCTCGGCCAAAAAATCGGTCTGCCTATGTACCACACAGTCGGCGAGGACGGTCGGTTCAACCAGCGACTGCCCCAGTTCAAAGGCCAGCTCATTCAGCAGGCCAGTCCTAAAATCATAGCTGATCTTCAGGCAAGAGGCCGAGTTTTGAAACTGGAAAATTACAGTCACTCCTACCCTCACTGCTGGCGCTGTTCCACCCCGCTGATCTACTACGCCAAAGATTCGTGGTTTATTGCGATGTCGAAACTTCGCCCTGATTTAATCAGCCAAAACAAAACTATCACTTGGCTGCCGGAACATCTGCGCCAGGGTCGATTTGGCCAATGGCTGGATGAGCTAAAGGATTGGAGTTTTTCCCGAGAGCGCTACTGGGGGACACCGTTACCCTTTTGGATCTGCGATCAATGCTCCGATATTCGAGTCATTGGGTCGAGCCAGGAACTGCTGGCCCAAATTTCGAATTCCACATCGAGCACTCGACCTGACAAACTTAATGATCTCCATCGACCTCAAGTTGATGATATTTCGTGGCCGTGCGGCAAATGTTCCCAGGGCAGACTCCGGCGCGAGCCCTATGTCTGCGATGTCTGGTTTGACTCGGGCGCTATGCCCTTTGCCACCGGTCGGTATCCCAGCCGCTATCCAGCTGACTTTATTTGTGAGGCGGTCGATCAAACTCGGGGTTGGTTTTACACTTTGCTGGCGGTGGCTAGCGCTCTGGGCGAAAAAGCTCCTTATCGAAACGTGATTTCACTCGGCCACGTGGTTGATCAGCAGGGCCAGAAAATGTCCAAATCGAAAGGCAATATTATTGATCCCTGGCAGGTGATTGAAAAGTACGGTGTTGACGCGGTTCGGTTTTGGTTTTACACCATGAACCAAGCGGGCGAGACCAAGTTTTTTATCGAGTCCGAACTTCAGGCCGCCCAGAGGGGCAGTCTGACCATTTTGTGGAATGTTTACAGTTTTTTTCTGACCCGAGCTAACGTTCAAAAATTCCAAATCCCAAATCTTAAATCCAAAACAAATCCGACAGCCCAAATCTTAAATCAGAAACTAATCCCGACTTCAAAGAATGTTCTCGATGACTGGATTGTCAGCCGACTTCACCAGACGATTAAAATAGTAACTGATTCGCTCGATCGATACGACCCGACCAAAGCCGGCCGCTCGATCCAATCTTTTATTGACGATCTGTCGACGTGGTATGTCCGTCGTTCGCGGACTCGACAGGACGAACAGTTTCTGGCGACGCTCCGGAACGTTCTAGCTGATCTGGCCAGACTGATGGCGCCCCTGACGCCCTTTATGGCCGAGCGAATCTATCGTGGTTTGACCGGCGAGCTGTCGGTCCATTTGGCTGATTGGCCAAAAGACGATCAATCCCTGGTTGACAATCTCCTGATCGAACGAATGCGGGCCGGCCGCGATATTGTCTCGCTCGGCCATGAGTTGAGGGCTAAGGCCGGGCTTAAGGTGCGCCAGCCGCTGGCGAGTCTGACTATCAGCGGCTATGGCGATTTTGATGATCAAATTAAGCAATTGATCGCCGATGAGCTCAACCTCGAGCGAGTCATTGTCAAGCCAAAAGGAGATAAAAAGGTTTTGCTCGATACTAAATTATCAGCCCGACTGAAAGAGCGGGGGAAAGTGCGGGAGATTATTCGAGCGATTCAAGTTCTGCGTCAAAAATCAGGTCTTAAGCTGGGTGCCCGAGCCAGGATTATTTGGCGGGCCCAAACTAAAACTGACGCCAGGTTGCTTGAGCGCAATCAGCAGGCGATCGAGCGGGCAACCGACTGTTTAATCGAGCCGGGCCCTCCGGCCGATGACCGACCGAGCGCCCGGGTCGATACGATCGAGCTGTCGCTGTCTGATAAAATCGATTTGAACTAGCAATTCACAATTGGGTCAAGAACAGATTGTTCGAGTCTGCCCCGACTGGTCAGCCTGAACGCCGCAATCAGAATTGTTCGGATTTATTGAGCCTGGTCTAACCGCCTAGCAATGAAACAAGAGCGTCAAGGTTTCGCAAGGTTCGCCTCCAACCGGATAAATCTTAGCGATTAAAAAGATTAAACAGTGTTAAACTGTGTTAAACATACTAACATGCTTAAGCATGTTAGTATGTTTAACGATTGGATAGAGCTGTTTGACGATTGGCTAGATATGTTTAGTGATTGGCTAGAGCTGTTAGGGTCGGTTAGGCGTTTTATTTTGGTTTGTTGATTTGATGTTTTTTCGCCGTCAAGGTTGACGGGCGACCGCGGCTCAAGCCCGGCAGTTGAGCCAGCAGCCGATTTTCTGACAAAAAAATAGCGCGAGTCTGCCCAACTCGCGCTAACGCAATCAGCTTGGCCGGATTTGAACCGGCATCTTCCCGCCACATAAGCCGGGCGCTCTTCCTTTTGAGCTACAAGCTGTGGACCGCGCGCGAAACGAGTAGCGCGCGGCCCTTTGGCAACCCAGGCAGGACCCTCTGGGGAGGGGGGGTTGCCAGGACGGATTGCCGGGATTGAACCGGCGCGGAAGCGAAGCCTCAACTTCCGCTCCAACCCTAGGTGTGCAACCCAGGGTTATCCGTCATTTTCCCTGTCGGGCATCCCGATGACCCAAAGTCATCGGGAATTTTTTTAAGGTCGGGGGGATTCCCGAGCCGCTTTTCAACTGGTTTCGCAATCGCGACCCAGGGTCCCCCCGATAGTTGTTCACTTACGTGAACAACGTAAGTATAGATTATTCAAGAAAAAAAATCAACACCCAGCCGGTCTCGCCGGCCTGTTGAGTCGCTTGGTTAATCCTGGCCAAGATCGTGTATAGTGATTCTAATGTTGATCTGGCGTTTGATTAAAAAAATTGATTTTTGGCTGCTGGCCGCGGCCCTTATTTTGGTGGTGCTCGGACTGACTGTTTTACTTGGTATGAGTGCCTTGGGTTCAAGCCGTCTGATTACCAGCCAGCTGGTTTTCGCCCTGGTCGGTCTGGCGGGTTTTATAGGCGCGATTTATTTCGATTACCGAGGTTTGAACCAAAGCGCTGGCTTGATCTATCTGATTGGGCTTTTTCTGCTCGGGCTCGTTTTTTGGGTTGGCAGTCAAGCCTTTGGGGCTCGCAGATGGATTGATCTTGGTTTGTTTCAGTTTCAGCCGAGCGAGCTGGCTAAATTAGTCGTTGTGATCGTTTTGGCTAAGGAGTTGTCAGCCCAGACAAAACCGAGCTTAATCGGTCTGGCTCGAGTTAGTCTGCTGGCTGGTCTGCCAATTATTTTGATCCTTCTCCAACCTGACCTTGGGAGTGCCAGCGTGATCGCTATCGGCGCTTTGGGTATGCTTGGGCTTAAGCGCCTGCCTTATCAGTGGTGGCTGGCAATTCTGGCTCTGGTGATACTCGTATCACCTCTGGCTTGGGGATCACTTAGGCCATACCAAAAAGACCGCCTGTCGTCGTTTCTTAACCCTTATTCCGATCCATTGGGTCAAAACTATAATAGCCATCAGGCCGAAATCGCGATTGGATCGGGCGGGTTTTTGGGTCGGGGACTTGGTCAGGGCACCCAAAGTCGACTCCGTTTTTTACCGGTAGCGCATACGGACTTTATTTTCGCCGCCCTGTCCGAGGCGATCGGTTTTGTTGGATCGAGCGTTTTGATTTTGGTCTACATTGTAATTGTGTTTCGCTTGATTAAAGCGGCCCAATCGGCTTCAGATGAGTTTGGTCGCTTGCTGGTTGGGGGTTGGACGATTGTCTTTGTCTACCAAAGTTTTATTCACATCGGGATTAATCTTGGCCGATTGCCGATAACCGGAGTTCCTTTACCTTTTATGTCGGCCGGCGGCACCCAGCTGGTGGTTAGTTTTTTGGCCCTGGGTCTAGTTGAGTCAGTTGTGGCTCGCAATCGCGAGCTCTCCTAGCAACTCTTGGTTGACGAGTTCGGCCTGACTGTGATAGTCTTTACCCGGTAAGTTATTTATTGGAGATTGATTATTTATGGCCCATCAGGCTCAAATTTGTGTTATCAAAACCGGCGGCAAGCAGTATCTTGTTAGTCAAGGCCAGATCATTAGAGTTGAAAAACTTGATGCTCAACCAGGCGACAAACTTGTTTTTGACGACCTTCTTGGCGGCAAGAAAGTGTCGGCCAAAGTTGTCGAACATGGCCTAGCCAAGAAAATCAACATAATTAAGTTTAAACCTAAAACTCGCTACCTGCGCCGTCAGGGTCATCGTCAGCCTTTTACCAAGCTCAAAGTTGAGTCGTTTTAGTAATCCTTAATTTTCAAGACTAATCAATTTTCATTCAAGCCGTTATGTTCAGCCTAAAGCCTGTTAAAAATATCATTTTGGGTTACTTAAGGTCAGTCGTGCATGAGTTGAGTCAGGTGTCCTATCCAACAAGAGACCGGGTGATTGCGGATACATTGACTGTTATTGGGACAATTGGGGCAATGGTACTTTTTTTGGCGATCGTTGACGCCTTGCTTGCTTTCGTTGGCCGACCACTACTTAGCTAAAACAATGTCTCAACAAACGATAACAAAATCGGATCAAATTAAAGATCAAGCGGTCGAATCGACCGATCAGATTCAAGATAAACAGGCCCAAAAACTGACCAGTCAAGTCTTGGCTAGGTCAGTCGGTAAACAAAAAGGCAAAAGGGCTTGGTATGTTATTCACACCTATTCTGGTTTTGAGGATCAGGTGGCTCAATCACTCGATCAAAGGGTTGAGGCGCTTAATATGTCTAACCGCATTTTTAAAGTGATCGTACCGAAAGAAAAACAGATCGAGATCAAGCATGGAGAGCGCCAGATTGTCGAAAAGAAAATTTTTCCCGGTTATGTCCTGGTTGACATGATCGTGGATGACGACACTTGGTTTGCCGTGCGCAACACTCCTAATGTAACCGGTTTTATAGGGACTGGAGTCCAGCCATCGCCGATGAATTCCAATGAGATTGAGGTCATTCTAAAAAGAATGGCTGTTGAAGACCCTAAACACGAGATTGACTTGAAAGCTGGCGATTTGATTAGGATTGTGGACGGACCGCTTAAAAATTTTGAGGGCAAGGTAATCGATATTGATCAAGACAAAGGTAAAATTAAAGTTCTGGCTTCGATGTTCGGTCGGGAAACGCCGGTCACGCTCGATTTTTTGCAAGTCAAGAAACTCTGATCAGGCAAGATAAAATCCCAAACATGACTTATGAAAAAAATTAAAATAATTCTCAAACTCCAAGCCCCGGGCGGCCAAGCCACGCCGGCGCCCCCAATCGGCCCGGCGCTCGGTCAGTATGGGGTTAATATCGGCCAGTTTGTGACCGAGTTTAATCAAGCGACAAGCGACCAGCAGGGCGTTGTTTTGCCAATCGAACTGACGATTTATGAAGATCGGAGTTTTGGCATTCGGATCAAGACACCGGCCAGCTCTTACTTGCTTAAAAAGGCGGCCGGCTTGGAAAAGGGCTCGGCGGCGCCAGTTCGCCAAAAAGCGGGTCAGGTGACTCAAGCTCAAATTCAAGAAATAGCCCGGCAAAAAATGCCTGACTTGAATACGCAAAATCTTGCCCAAGCGGTTAAGATAATCGAAGGTTCAGCTAAGAGTATTGGGCTTGAAGTGGTCAAGTAATTAGTCAAGTTTGGCTAGCAACTCGGCATAACTTAACAAAAGACCCTCCGCGTGAGCAGAGGGTCTTTTATACTCCTTGTCAGAGCCTAGGAATTGACTTCCCTAAACCTCGTAAATTTATAAGAGGTAGGGTCCTAGGTTGACTTAGAGAGTGCTCTCACCAAGCGGTGAGATAAGGAGG
This sequence comes from uncultured Candidatus Saccharibacteria bacterium, assembly GCA_964478135.1. GTDB lineage: Bacteria > Patescibacteriota > UBA1384 > GWA2-35-9 > CAYZGQ01 > CAYZGQ01. The sequence continues at coordinate 4,067 of CAYZGQ010000005.1, read as the reverse complement.
GGAAATTCCCACCAACTTAGTGTGAGCGCTCTTCACGCCAACCAACATAATTATTGTGAGACTTGTCAATATACCATATGATGTTCATTTTGTCAAGCCTCTGTCATTGGATGTTAGAACTCTATAGTAATGTCACCTTGTGAACTCGATAGAAATGTCACCCTCCTTCCAGTAAGTTAGATGGATTATTAAAACCATTCTATGAGTAGAAAAGTGACATTTCTATTGAGTATTGACAGCCTCTGTCATTGGAAACCACATCGGTAACACTTTTGAATTCACTCCCATTGTCAAGGTGAAGATTACAGATTGTCCCAAAAACAGCCCTACCAGTCGTTTGAGGAAGTCAGCCGGATTGGCAGAAGTTTTAGTTTTGTCCATGTAACCCAAAGGCTAGGCGGGAGTGGTGGTCAACGGATGTCAGGATATACCGCCTTTCAGGGGCAAAGTAAATAACGATTTTACTTAATATTTGGTGAGGTTGTGTTTTGAAATACCGCCAGTGTTACATCGGATACCACCCTAAAATGATGATCTATCATTTTAGGGAGAAGTGTTACCGATGTATTTCACCAAGAACGGTGAGGCTTGACGAAACCGCTGGACGATGTCCTAACGAGCTTCGATAGCGTCAGACCAAATCAATTTTCGTTTCCACTTTTCATTTACTGTGACAAGTTGCTAAAGTAGGGGACATGATCGACACTCTGACGGCTCACATTGCCCTTAACTCGACCGGTCAGTTGGGAGCGAGGGGATTTGCAAAACTGCGAGCCGCCCTTGGATCAGCTAGTTTGGTCGAGCTCTGGAGTATGAACCGCGGCCAGCTGATAAGCCTTGGCGTGGAGCCAAAGCTGGCCGGGCTGGTGTCGGAAATTGTCGCCACGGTTGATCCAAACCAGGAAGTTAAAAGGATCCAAAAGTTAGGCCTGTCGGTCGTTGTCACGGGCGATAAAAATTATCCACCCCTGCTCAAAGAAATTTTCGATCCGCCGGCCCTTTTGTACGTTCTGGGTGAACTGCCGGATACCATGCGATCAATTTCTATCGTCGGTTCTCGCAAATCCAGCCAATACGGCCGACGGGTCTGCTCCGATTTGGCCAGCGGATTAGTGACGGCCGGTTGCGCGATCGTGTCTGGTTTGGCTTTTGGGATTGACGCCTCGGCACACCAATCGACCCTGGATGCCGGTGGTAAAACAATCGCTGTCTTGGCCAACGGTCTTGACATTGTTTCTCCTAGATCAAACTACCAGCTGGCTAAAAGGATTGTCGCCAATCAAGGGGCTCTGGTGAGCGAATTTCCTCCGGCCACACCGGCCTGGCCGACTAATTTTCCAGTCCGCAATCGAATTATTGCCGGCCTGACACTGGGCACGATCATTGTCGAAGCCTACGAAAAATCAGGTACCTCTTTGACCGCCAGCTCGGCTCTTGACTATAATCGTGAGGTTATGACCGTCCCGCACTCGATTTATTCTCCTGGATCAGTCCTGCCCCACCGGCTTCTTCGACAAGGGGCGGCCCTAGTCACCAACGCCCAAGATGTTTTGGAGGCGGTCGGCTTGACGTCCAATCACGCTCCTAATCAGCCAGTCAAAGACCGTCCCCCAGACGATTCGATTGAGTTCAAGATTTGGCAGAGTTTGGCCCAGCAGGACCGTTCAATCGATGAACTGTCTCGTGAGTTAAATTTGACAGCCGCGATCGTAACCAGCAAACTAGTTGGTATGGAATTAAAGGGCTATGTGACTGGGGTTGGTTGGGGCAAGTACGCTCGATCCTAAAACGATAATTTTCAATGTCAAGGCGCAAAGTTGAAATCAAACTAGAATTCCAAGTCTTAAATTTTAAAAAATTTTTGATTCTGGAGCGATTGAATAAAGATTTGACATTTGAGTTTTTAAGACTCGATTTTGAGTCATGAATCATCTTGTCATTGTTGAATCACCGGCTAAGGGTCGGACGATAGAACGCTATTTAGGGAGCGATTTTACGGTCGCGGCCTCATTTGGCCATGTGCGCGATTTGCCCAAAAGCGAGCTCGGGGTTGATGTTGAACATGATTTTAAACCATCGTATCAAATAATCCCTAAATCAGCCAAAACAATCGCTAAACTGAAAGATTTAGCCAAAGCGGCCCAAGACGTCTATCTTGCGACCGATCTTGACCGCGAGGGCGAAGCGATTGCCTGGCATGTGGCGCGGGCCTTGGGCCTGTCGGACGGGCAAGAGTTAGCAGACAAGTCTCAATCAATCAAGGCTGGCCGACACGGCAAAACCGGCTCGATGAACAAGCCTGTCCATCGCATTACCTTTACCGAAATTACCAAAGGCGCGATTCAGGAGTCGATTAAAAATCCTCGTTCGATCAACCTTAATTTAGTCAACGCCCAACAGGCCCGCCGAGTGCTCGATCGACTGGTTGGTTACAAGTTAAGTCCTTTTTTATGGAAAAAGGTTTTGGGCGGGCTGTCGGCCGGCCGGGTTCAGTCGGTGGCGGTCCGTTTGATCGTTGATCGCGAACGCGAGATCGAAAGTTTTGTTCCAATCAAATACTGGAGTGTATTGGCGCTCGGCCAAAAGAGCGGAGTTGATTTCGAGGCGTTCTTAATAAAAATCGGCGATCGTGAGCTGGCTCGGCAAGAGATAGATTCTAAAACCAAGGCAGATACAATCGTCAAAGATCTGGCTGGATCTTTGTTGAGGCTTGAGAGCCGAGTTCAAGATAATATCGAGCGCTGGGCTTTTCCGCCCTTTACCACTTCAACCCTCCAGCAAGACGCCAGCCGTAAGTTCGGCTTCTGGGCTAAAAAGACGATGAAGCTGGCCCAGCAGTTGTATGAGTCGGGTTTGATTACCTATCACCGAACCGACTCGACCAATCTAAGCTGGCTGGCGATCAACGTCACTCGCAACTACATCGCTAAGCATTTTGATTCAGCTTATTCGCTGGCAAAACCGAGAGTCTTTAAAACTAAATCAGCCGGGGCCCAAGAAGCTCACGAGGCGATCCGACCAACCTACATTGATCGCGAGAGCGTAGTTGATCAAGCCAAGAGAGCAGGAAAGCTGACCCAAGACCACCAACAGCTCTACCATCTGATCCGAACAAGGACGTTGGCCTGCCAGATGGCGCCGGCACTCATTAGCACAACGGTTGCCGAGTTTGAGACCACTGGTAAATCTAACCAGTCCTACCGATTCCAAGCCACGGGTCAGAGACTTGTTTTTGATGGTTTTACCAAGATCTACCCGGTTGAGTTTAAGCAAGTCACCCTGCCGGAGTTTAAGCCAAACGAGTCGATTCGCCCGGAGCGCTACCAAGCGCGCCAACATGAAACTAAACCGCCCTTTCGCTACTCCGAGGCGAGCCTAATCAAAATCCTGGAAGAAAAGGGGATCGGCCGACCCTCAACTTACGCTCCAATTATTTCGACCATTCAGGATAGGGGTTATGTTACTTTGCAGGGTCGATTTTTTATTCCCAACAAAGTTGGTACGCTTGTGACCGACTTACTGGTTGAGCATTTTCCAACAGTGGTTGACGTTGGTTTTACGGCTGATTTGGAAAATCGTCTCGACCAGATTGCTCGGGGCAAGCAAGACTGGGTCGCGACTGTGAGACAGTTTTACATTCCTTTCGAAAAAACACTTGAACATAAACTAGCCAGTGTTAAACAACATACTTTTGAGGAGGCGAGTGAGCAAGTCTGTCCCAAGTGCGGCCAGCCAATGATCGTGCGCTCGGGCCGGTTCGGTCTGTTTTTGGGTTGCTCTACCTACCCAAAGTGCAAGGGCATAAGATCAATCCGACAAGGCACAGGCGTTACTTGCCCTGAATGTGGTCAGGGCGAGTTGATTGAAAAGCGGACCCGCAAAGGCCGACTGTTTTGGGCTTGCGAGCGTTATCCCGATTGCAAGCACGCGACTTGGGTTAAGCCGATCCAGCCCAATCTCGTCAGAAGTCAATCACAAGTCGAGGCATTTCAAAGTTCGAATGTTAAAGTTCAAAAGCCAAATCAAACCCAAAATTCAAAGTCTAAAAAGTAGCCTGGTTTTGTTTT
>CAYZGQ010000004.1:0-37793 GCA_964478135.1 uncultured Candidatus Saccharibacteria bacterium | reverse complement strand
ATTTTGATGAAATCAAATCGTTTGCGGAAAAAATTGGAACGAACCGCCGCCTGCTTGCCAAAAAAGTCGGCTGGGATTGGTCGGGCGTTTGGCGGATTGTGGCGGAAAATCAGAACAAAATCCCCCCAGCGCGCGAGCGAAGCGAGCGCGTACCTTCTTCCGAAAACTCTCAATGTCTAACTTGGTCGGGGTGGTGAGATTCGAACTCACGATCTCGTGCTCCCAAAGCACGCGCCATACCGCTAGGCCACACCCCGAACTATGCAATAATAAACATTTATTGCCTAACGTTAAACCAAGTATAACCGATCGAGCGGCTATACTCAATTTTTTAGGTTATACTTTTGGCTCGAGATTGATAATTTGAGGCTCGAGCTCGGGTTGACACAGGATTTGGCTAGGTTTACAATTGGTTCAACGCTCAATTTTAAATTGAGTTCCAAAAGAAAACCAGGAAACCTCGAGTAATCGCGAGTCTTGGTAGATTTGATTTAGTGTTCAAACTGATTAAATAAAAACAATGAAAGCTCTACTTGCGAGAAAAGTTGGTATGACTCAAATTTTTGACCAATCAGGCCGAGCTGTGGCGGCAACGGTTTTAGCAGCCCAGGACAACGCAGTGGTAGCTGTTCTTGATAAGGTTAAAGATGGCTACGGTGCCCTTAAGTTAGCGACCCGAGGAAAAAAACGACTCTCCAAACCGTCTCTAGGCGAGCTCAACAAGGCTAAGATCAAGCAAGCCCTGGCTGTCAGGGTCGAGTTTCGACTGTCGTCCGATCAGGCCAAAATAAATCTAACTCCTGGCCAAGTCCTAGGCGTTGATCAGTTTATTCCTGGTGATATGGTTCAGGTGAGTGGTTTGAGCAAGGGTAAAGGTTTTGCCGGTACGATCAAAAGGCATGGTTTTTCCCGTGGGCCAGCCTCTCACGGCAGTCACAATATTCGTCAGCCCGGTTCAATCGGGGCCCAACAACCCCAGAGGGTAGTCAGAGGTAAAAAAATGGCCGGCAGAATGGGTGCCCTTAAGGTGAGTCACAAGAATTTGAAGGTCTTGGAAGTTTTGCCCGAGCTAAACGCTATCTTAATCAAAGGGAGTGTGCCCGGACCAAACAAAGGTTTGGTTAGCCTAAGATCCGACTCAATCAAGCCGGGCGAAGCGGCCGACCTGGCCCAAGCTAAGGAGGATTGATGGCCCAAGTTCAAAGCATAAAAAAACAATCAAGCGCCCAGCCAGTTAAAAAGTCAATCGATTTGGCCAAATTGTTTGAGCAAAAAGTTAACCCCCGATTCCTAGCAAGTGCGAGTTTGGCCTATTGGTCAAATTTGCGCCGTGCCAAGGCTAAAACCAAAAGTCGAGCTGAAGTTTCAGGTGGAGGCAGAAAACCCTGGCGTCAGAAAGGAACTGGCCGGGCTCGGGCCGGCTCAACCCGTTCGCCTATTTGGGTTGGCGGGGGTGTCGCTCATGGTCCAGATGGTAATCAAGACTATTCGGTCAAGATGAGTCAGAAAACTAGACGGGCCGCGCTGTCCCAGGCACTGGCGCTCAAACAGAGCGAGCGAGCGATTAAATTAGTAGACAGTTTTCCGATCAAGGCGACTAAAACCAAACAGATGATGGACTGGTTGATCAAACAGGACAGTCGAGGTTCGGTTGGATTGATGATTAAATCACCCAGCCTTAATTTTAAGCGCGCCTGTCGTAATATCCAGGGAGTGAATCTAGTTAATCCGAGCGAGGTCAATGCCCTGACAGTTTTAAAACTTGATGCCCTCCTGGCAGACAAGGATTCTTTGGACGTTTTGATCGCGCGACTTAATTCGAACCTAAAAGTTCGACAAAAATCTAAAAAATCAGAATGAGTTTTATTAAGCCAATAGTGAGCGAAAAATCTCTGGCCCTGGCCCAAAAAGGTCAGTTTACACTCCGTGTCTCCCGAGAGTTAAACCGGATAGAAATTGCCAAGCAAGTTGCCATGATGTTTGATGTTAAAGTTTCGAAAATCACAACGGCCAAGATTTTTGGCAAGCGCAAGCGTTCTCGCAAGGGAAGATCAGGTTTTCAATCTGGTTATAAAAAAGCCTATCTGACCCTGGTCAAAGGGACTTTGCCGGGTTTTGAGCAAACCCAAGTCAAAGATCAAGGGCAAGGTAAAAAAATCCAGCCAGTCGGGTCAAAACCCCGACGGCCAGTAGTAAGACTTAACCATGCCAATTAGAAAGCCCAAACCAACAAGTATTGGACTGCGTCAATTAAGCTATGTTGATTATTCATCACTCTCCAAGACAAGACCCCACAAAAGCTTAACCAAAGGCGCGAGCAAAACCGGGGCCAGAGATAACCGGGGCCGAATTTCGGTTCGTCACAGGGGCGGCGGAGCTAAACGGCGCTGGCGAAAAATTGATTTTAATCTGCTTAACCCTGGTAAATACCAAATTGAGTCTCTAGAATATGATCCTAACCGATCGGCCTTTATTATGTTAGTCAAAGGATTAGATTCGGGTCAACGGATATATACTCTGGCCCACTCGGGCGCGACAGTTGGCCAGACCATTACCGTTGGGAGTCAATCTGATTTAAAACCAGGCGACCGTCTTGAGCTAAAGAATATTCCACCGGGCGTTGCGATTCATTCGATCGAAATTAGACCTGGTTCTGGCGGACAACTAGTAAGATCGGCCGGCGTCCAAGCGGTTATTCAAGCCAAGGACGATCGCTTCGCGTTCGTAAAATTGCCCTCGCGCGAAATTCGCAAGATTGATTTGCTTTCAAGAGCCAGCGTCGGCGGTGTTTCAAATCTGGATCACTCTCGGGTTGTTATCGGCAAGGCTGGCCGAAAACGTCTAATGGGTTGGCGGCCGACCGTTCGGGGTAAGGCGATGCACCCGAAAGAACATCCCCATGGTGGAGGCGAAGGTGTCAATCCGATCGGCTTGAAGTATCCTAAGACCAAGTGGGGTAAACCAGCCCGAGGGGTTAAAACAAGGCGGAGTAACAAATACTCCGACCAGCTAATAGTCAAGGATCATAGGAGTTCATGATGAGTCGTTCACTCAAAAAACCTCCTTTTATCGACCCGAAGCTTAAGAAAAAAATTGATCGGGTTAAAACAGGCGCTCTTAAGGGTCCGATCAAAACTTGGTCGCGCGATTCGGTTATTTACCCTGATATGGTTGGAATGGTGATCGAGGTCCACAACGGCCGAATCCACATACCAGTTAAGATTATCGAGGACATGGTTGGTCATCATTTAGGTGAGTTTGCCCCTACTCGCAAGTTTGTTCGTCACGGGGGTAAAGTCCAGAAAGAGTTAGAGCGAAAAACCCCTCCAGTTATAACGAGTGATAAATTAGGAGAGAGTTCAAAATGAAAGTAACGGTTTGGCTTAAAAATCTACCTCGTTCGCCCCAGAAAGTAGGGCTGGTTACCAACGCGATTAAAAAATTAGAGCCCAAGCGCGCCTTGGAAGCTTTGCCCTATTTAGGCAAGCAGGCGGCCGGCGATGTTGCCAAATTGATTAAATCTGGTTTGGCGGCGGCTCAAAACAAAGGAGCCGATCCAGACTCAATGGTTATTGAAAGTATTGCGACTCATCAAGGATCAAGATCGAAACGTTTTCGACCGGGTTCAAAGGGTCGTTCAACTCGTTTTGTCCACCGATTTAGTCACATCTCCCTGACTTTAGCCCAAGTTGAGCCAAAGGCCAGTCAGACTCAAAAAACCTCTATTAAAAAAGATAAACCTCTTGCTAAGCCTGATACCGAAGTTAAAAAATAATCAAATGGGTCAAAAAGTTTCACCAATCAGTAACCGATTACCCCTTGATAAAACATGGGATAGCCTTTGGTTTGCCAAAGATAAGTCCAAGTTTCGGTTCAATTTGATCGAAGACATTAAACTGCGTCAGATGATTTTTGACCGATACTCTAAAGCGGCCGTCAAAAAAGTCGCCATTAGGCGAACCCCGGCCGAGTTGGTGGTTGACATTCACACCGCCAGACCCGGCATTATAATTGGCCGGGCTGGTCAGGGTCTGGTCGAATTTAGGCTAGCGGCTACCAAAATAGTATCAACAAACCTTAAGATTAACGTGATCGAGGTTAGGTCGCCCGATCTGTCGGCCCAGTTAGTGGCTGACTCAATTGCCCATCAGATAACGCGTAGAATGCCGTTTCGAAGGGTGGCCAAGCAAACCTTGGCTCGGGTTAGTCAATCTGGAGCCAAGGGCGTAAAAATCGTTCTGGCCGGTCGTCTAGGCGGGAAAGAAATCGCTCGAGTTGAGACATTCAAAGAAGGCTCAATTCCTCTCGGCACACTTAAGAAAAAGGTTGATTTTGCTCGGGTACAGGCCCAAACTAGCTACGGGACAATCGGAGTCAAGGTCTGGATTTATTCGGTTGATAAAACTAAAAAAAACGTAGACGATGCTGATTCCGCGTAAACAAAAATACCGAAAAATGATGAGAGGCCGCCGCAAGGGAATCAGCTTTCGAGCTGACAGGCTTGCTTTTGGAGATTTTGGTCTTCAGTCGCTTGGTTCGGCTTGGGTCAGTTCAAGACAAATTGAGTCGGCTCGTCGGGCAATGACTCGAGCGATCAAACGCGAAGGTCAGGTTTGGATTAGAATTTTTCCGGATCACCCAGTTACCGCCCAACCGGCCGAGGTTGGCATGGGCGGAGGCAAGGGTTCTGTTGATCACTTTGTCGCGATAGTTAAGCCAGGCCGAGTCATGTTTGAAATGGCAGGGGTTGAACCAGCCCTGGCTAAGAAAGCCTTGAGTCTAGCCAGATATAAACTGTCGGTTAAAACTAGGATTTTAGAAAAAATATTTTAATTTAAATCAAATGGTTAAATCAGACTTATCTGTTAGTGATTTAGGAAAAATGTCGGTTGCCAAGCTTAATGGGTTGGTCAAACAAAAACAGAGTGAGTTGGCTCTGCTCAAGTTTGAGCTGTTCAGCGGTAAGGTTAAACAAAACCATTTACTCAAAAAGACTCGCCGGCTGATCGCTCGCGCCAACACACAGCTTACTACTCAACTTAGAACCTTAGCCGAATCTAGTCAAAAAATACGGCTAAAATAAGTTATTAAACAATCCTATGATTGATAAAAAATTAACTAGCAAAACAGATCAAAAAAGAGTCAAACGGACCGGTCGTCCAGTTAGGAACAAACCGATCGGTTGGCTGGCTAGCGTTGTGGCTAAAAATTCGGCCAAAACCGCGACCGTTGAAGTGATTCGACAAAAGATCCACCCGATCTACAAGAAGCGTTGGAAGATTAAAAAGAGGTTTTTGATCCATGATCCCCAAGACTCGGCCAAAGTCGGTCAGATAGTTCGGGTGGTCGTTTCAAGGCCTATTTCCAAAAGAAAACACTTTGTAATTAAGTTGAGCCATGATTCAAAAAAGAACTAGACTAGTCGTGGCCGACAACTCGGGCGCGCGTGAAATCGAAGCGATCGGTTTAGGCCGGAATAGACGCTGGGCCAGTCTGGGAGATGTCGTTACCGCTTCGGTCAAAAAAGCCTCGCCTATGGGCAAGGTCAAGAAGTCAGAAGTTGTTAAGGCTGTCATTGTGCGCGTCCGTTCTAACTTTAAACGACCGAGCGGTGTTGTTATTCGATTTGACGACAACGCGGCGGTTTTGGTCGACGAAAATCGCCAGCCACGCGGCACCCGAGTGCTCGGACCGGTCGCGATCGAACTTAGAGAAAAGGGTTTTACTAAAATAATATCCCTAGCCAGCGAGGTACTCTAATGCCTATAAGATTAAAACGGGGCGATCAAGTACTGGTCATCGCCGGTAAAGATAAAGGTAAAACAGGTGTTTTGAGCGCTATTATTTCCAAGACTAATCGAGTCGTGGTTGAAGGCGTTAATTCTCTCAAACGTCATCGTAAGGTTTCGCTTAATCAGCCTTCTGGAGGAATTGTCAGTTTTTGGTCGCCGATTGATCGGTCAAATATTCAAGTTGTTTGCCCAACCTGCGCTCAACCGACTCGAATCAAAATTAAACTTGAGCCTTCGGGCAAGCTAAGGTTGTGCCTTCGGTGCCAGGCCTCTCTTGATTCAACTAAACCAGCTAGCGCGGCTAAAACCAAGTCATGACCAGCCAAGAGTACAAAGATCAGATCGATCAGCATGTTTTCAAGAATTTGCCGGGGCTAAACAAGTATAGTTTACCTAGGCTAGTTAAAATTTCCCTTAACGTAGGCCTGCCCAAAGACGCTCAACAAAAGAGCAAACTTGAGATCGCCAAAAGCGACCTAAGGCTCATTAGTGGTCAAGTTCCTCGAGTGACGCGGGCCAAAAAAGCTGTCGCTGGTTTTAAGATCAGAAAGGGTGATATAGTTGGCCTGCACTTGACTTTAAGGGGTAAGCGCATGTATGATTTTCTTCTTAAGTTTATTTCGTTGGCCTTACCAGCCGACCGTGATTTTCGGGGATTTAAGTTAAACGCTCTCGATCAAGCCGGTAACTTTACCTTAGCGAGCACTGATCGATCAATTTTCCCCGAGCTTAAGGACCGTTCAAGTCGCGAAGGCGGACTAGCTGTAACGATAATCACGACCGCCAAAAATACTAACAATGCTAAAGTTTTAGTTGAGGCGATCGGTTTACCGTTTTATAAATCGGCTTAAACCGATAGCCAATCAAGTTAATAAAGTTAAGGTATATATGGCTAAAAAATCTTGGATTGCCAAAGCGGCTAAAACCCCAAAATTTTCAACCAGAATAATAAGGCGCTGTCAGTTGTGCGGCCGCCGGAGAGGTTATCTTAGGGCCTTTTCACTCTGTCGGATTTGTTTTAGGGAAAGGGCAAGCGCCGGTCAAATTCCAGGTGTAATTAAAGCTTCGTGGTAAATCTATGACACACGACCCCATTGGAGCATTTTTGAATCACATCAAAACTTCACTGGCCCAAGGCCAGTCTGATATCGAGTTACCAAGCTCGAAATTTATCAGTCAAATCGCTAGCGTGCTCGAGAACGCTGGCTATTTGGCTAAGGCCGTGTCTGGACCAGCTATAACTAATCAAGCCAGACTCAAGATAACACTCAAAAACGCCCCTAAAAAAATTCATCTCCTTAAGCGCCATTCAAAACCGGGTCGACGGATCTTTGTCAAGGCAAATGAAATCCCCAGGCCTTTGAGTGGTCATGGTCTAGTTGTGATTTCGACTCCAGGGGGTGTTATGACTGGTGACAGAGCCAGACGACTCGGTCTGGGCGGAGAACTGATCGCGACTATTTATTAGCTATGAGTCGAATTGGTAAACAACCGATTGTTATTCCCCCGGGCATCAAATGTCAGATGAATTCTGACAGGATTACTTGTCAGGGTCCAAAAGGTCAAAACTCGGTCGCTATACCGCCGAGTATCGAGCTTATTTCAGATGACGTTTCGATCAGGCTCAAACTAAAATCAAAACAAGATATCGCTCTTTATGGTTTAACCCGAGCACTGGTGGCAAACGTTGTTGAGGGGGTAAGTCAGGGTTTTACTAAAAAACTCGAAATCCAAGGGATCGGTTTCCGAGCAAAACTTGATGGCCCGCAAGTATTGGAACTTATGGTCGGTTATTCTCATCCGGTTAAATTTCAGGCCTCCACAGGAGTAGAGCTGTCGCTCGAGAAAAACAATTTAATAAAAGTATTTGGGGTTGATAAACAGTTGGTTGGTCAAACAGCCTCCGACATTCGGGCGCTCAAACCACCAGATCGCTACAAAGGAAAAGGCATCAGGTATTTTGGGGAAATGATTAAGCTCAAGCCCGGTAAGGCGGCTAAGTCTGCCACCCAATAACCAATTATGAATCCGATCGCTAAAAATATTCGAATCCAAAGACGTAGAAATAGAGTCAGGGCTAGGATCGGGTCGGCCTGGCCAAAATTGACTGTCTCTCGATCCCAGCGTCATATTGTCGCCCAAATCATTAATCCAGACGGTCGAGTTTTAGCCAGCGCTAACGACTTTAAATATGATCAAGGGACTCAATCTGATCGGGCGGTCAAAGTTGGTCAAGAAATAGCCCAAAAAGCAACCACATTAGGTATTGATCAAGTCGTGTTTGATCGTGGTTGCCTAAAGTATCACGGAGTGATCAAGGCGTTGGCCCAGGCGGCTCGAGATCAAGGACTGCGAATATAATTAATCATTTTTATGGAAACAGATAATAAGCTAAGTGAACGAAAAGAATTTGAGGACAAGATAGTCGAGATTAACCGCGTTTCAAGAACAGTCGCCGGCGGTCGCCGGATTAGGTTTAGATCGGTCGTTGTGATTGGCAACAAGTCGGGCAAAGTCGGTTTGGGTATTGGCAAGGCTGATGATGTTTCCGCCTCAATCCAAAACGCGATTGCCAAGGCAAAGCGGAATTTGATTAAAGTTCCGATCGTCGGTCAAACTCTGCCCTACCAAGTTGTCGGTCAGTACTCTACCAACCGGGTCTTGCTCCGACCGGCTCGGCTCGGATCGTCTGTCATAGCTGGATCAAGCGTTAGAATACTGGCCCAGCTGGCTGGTATTGACAATCTAGTATCAAAAGTTTACGGGTCGAGAAACCCGATCAATATTATTCGAGCGACCTTTAAGGCTTTTGGCCAGGTGACTGATTTACACCAACAGTACGGCGATCCGTCATGGGCTAAATCTAAAATAACCAGTCCAGATCAACCAGCTGACAAGGCTAAACAAAGTCATTCAAAAAGCCAAAGCAAGCCGGCCAAAAAGAAAACAAAACCAATTATTAAGCGGGTGAAAAAGGTCAAAACAAAATAAATCAATCCCTAAAAATAATGGTATGAATCTTCACCAGCTTCCAAAAATAAGGATCAAGGCCAAACGTCGAGGCCGGGGTATTGCCTCGGGTTTGGGTAAAACCGCCGGCCGAGGCACGAAAGGACAAAAGTCTCGCGGTTCTGGTAAATTACCTCTATTATTTGAAGGCGGACAGACTCGCTGGCATCAGAGAGTGCCCAAACAGCGCGGTTTTAAAAATTCAGGCCCGGCGACCCGTCTGATCAAAATCGATCAAGTCTTAACAGGTTCTGGGAATAAGACCCAAGTCGTAACTAATGAAAGCTTGGTTAATATGGGGCTCGTCCGCCAGGGCGAAAAAGTTAAGTTAGGCGGGCGAGTCAAGACCAATTCGGTTAATATAGTTCGATTGAAGGGTTTGGCCTTAACCCGAGGCGTGGCTGAAAGTTTAAAGAGTCAAAGGATAAAAAAAGACCATCCAGAAAAAGGTTCGGGTCGGGATAAAAAATTAAAATAAAACCTATGTCTTGGTGGAAAATTCTCAAATCAGCCTGGCGTTTGCCTGACGTTAGAGTAAAAATTTTAACCACCCTTGGGTTGCTCGTTTTGGTTAGAGTAGTCAGTTTTATCCCGTTACCAGTGGTCGACCGATCTCTCCTGAATCAAGTTTTTAATTCAAATCAGCTTTTTGGCCTGATTGATATATTTTCCGGTGGAGCGCTGGCGCAGTTTTCGATCGGGTTTCTTGGAGTGGGACCTTATATTACCAGTTCAATTATTATGCAGTTGATGACCCATGTCATACCGGCACTCGAGCAGATGCAAAAAGAAGGGGAACAAGAGCGATCAAAACTCAATCAGTATACTCGCTTGCTAAGCCTGCCTCTGGCCATTGTCCAAGCTTGGGGTTTGCTGGCTTTGATAAGAAACTCTGGCGGTATCGGTCAACTTAATCCGGCTCAACTAGCGACTGTTTTGATTGTGGCTAGCGCCGGGAGCGTTCTTTTAATGTGGTTGGGCGAGCTGATCAGCGAATCGGGCATTGGTAACGGCATTTCTATAATTATTACTTTTGGAATTTTATCCCAGGTACCGGCCCAGATCGTTCAGACAATCCAGTTGGTGGTTTCGGGCGGTTTAATCGAGCCGGCTAGGCTGGTCCAAATCGGAACATTTCTAGTCGTGGCCGCGATTACCGTAGTGGCGATCGTATTTTTTCAGGATGCTGAACGCAAAGTTCCGATTACCTACGCTCGGGGCGCTCGACCGACCAGCTCGCCCGAAAGCTACCTCCCTCTAAAAATGATCATCGCTGGCGTAATGCCAATAATATTTGCCATCTCGATTATGATTTTCCCCGGTTTAGCCGGCCAGCTCATGGCCGGCTCTTCTCAAGCCCTGGTGGTTAGATTTGGTCAGGCGATCAGCCGGGTTTTTAATCCGGCCGGCTTGACTTATAGTTTAATTTATTTTGCTCTGGTAGTTGGTTTTACTTTTTTCTACACCAGCATAATCGTCCGACCCAAGGATATGGCTGAAAGCCTCCAGCGCCAAGGCGCCTTTATTCCTGGGATACGGCCTGGTCGAGAAACAATGAATTATCTTAATCTATTAATTAGCAGGATTACCTTACCGGGCGCTCTTTTTCTCGGACTGGTCGCGATACTGCCGACCTTGTTTCTTGGCTTGACTCGCAATCCCAATTTGCTGATTCAGGGTACCGGGGCGTTGATCGCGGTTGTGGTTTCTCTTGAGACCGCCCGCTCGCTTAAAGCTTTGGTCCTGACTAGATCATACGATCAGGCTCAAGGTTTGGCTAAACTGTCAAAACGTTTTTAAGATTTAATAGTAAAAATGGCAAGAAGACAAAGACTCCAGGTGTTTTGGTTGGTTTTAATGGTCGGGACGATTATTGGTCTAGCTCGTTTTATAGACAGTTCTCAACTGTCCCCAACTCCGTCTCGGCCGGGTTTTCAAGGCGCAGGCGATCCAGTTAAAGCTAAAAGTCAAGGCTTGGCATTACTGACTCTGGATCAAATTGGTCAGTCAAAGGTGCTAGAGTCGAAACAACTTGGATCAGATAAGGCTCAAGAACTAGTTAAGTTTGACTCAAAAGTTCAGTTTGGTCGGATCAGACCGACTGACACAACCGCCCTTTATCTGGAGAGTCTCAACTTCGGCGGCAAGATTGTCGCCCTGGGCCTTAATAGTCCGTTTGATAAAAAAGAACTTAAAGATCAAATTAGCTCTGCCCTAGCTCCGGCAATCAGTCGCTCCCACGATCGTTTTGCCTACCTTTCCTTTTCAAACGCGGAGCTTGATTTTGGTTTTCAGCTGGTTGTCGAAAGCGTTGATGGCTCTCAAAAACAAATAGTCTTTCGATCCGCCAGCGGTATCGGTAGTTATTTTTTCAGCCCTGATGACCGTTCGATTCTAGCCGCAGAACTCGACGTTCAAAATCAAGACCGGATTGTTAGAGTTGATCTCGAATCGCTCAAGATGGAAGAATTGTACCTAACTAGTGATCGAATCTTGGATTTTGACTGGACTGATTCTTGGCTTGTAGTGGCCCAGGCCCCAAGGTCTAAAGACGCGATTAACCAGTCAGAGCTTTTTGAGGTTAGGCAAGGTCAAGCAAAAGCCCTAACAAACAACGCTCAAGCCGAACTCTACCCAAGACTTTCTCCGGACGGAAAAAGTCTGGCATATCTGTCTGTTGACTTTCCCTCGGGCAAACTGTCCACTAATCAATCAGGAGAAGCAAGTCTGCTTAATTTGGTCAGCCAGAATGTTTCTAAATTAGGGCCAGCCCTCCAGGTGGTCGGTTGGTCTAAAATCAATTTATGAACAATTTTTCCCAAAATTTACCAGATCCTAGCTTTAGACCGGTGATCGTTTTTTTGGGTCCCCAAGGATCGGGCAAGGGCACTCAAGCCCGTATTTTGAGCGATCGGCTCGCCCTGCCTCTCTTTGAGATGGGCCAGGTAATCCGCCAAAGAGCCAAATTAACAGATCGGCTCGGACAAAGAATCAAAAAAATTCATGATCAGGGTGACTTGATAGGCCCGAGCGATAGTCAAACCATATTTGAACAAGGCCTTAAATTGATCAAGCCAGTCAAAGGATTGATTATTGATGGCTTTCCCAGGAATGATTTTCAAATTGAACTGTTTGATCGAGCGCTCGAGCGGTATCAGTTCAATTTTGTCGGGATTATAGTGATAGAGTTGTCCGTCCAAGAATCTCTTAGGAGATTATCTTCCCGTCGGCAGTGCCAAAACTGCGGTCATATTAGTCGATCGAATCAAAGAAAATGTTCTAACTGCCAACGTATTCTAATTGTTCGATCGGACGAGACCAGTCAGTCAATTAAAAAACGTCTTGAAAATTACCTACACGAAACCGTGCCGGTGATTGACCGACTTGATGAAAAGTTTTCCCTCAAGCACGTTGACGGTCGGCCAGATATTAAAAGCGTTAGTCAAGCCATTTGGTCCAGTTTAGTTGAGATGGAGCCGAGGTTTTCTGATCTTAATCGATAGGATGATTGAGCTCAAAACAAGCGATCAAATTCAGCTCATGCTCGAAGGCGGGCAGATATTAGCGGACATTGTCAGACAAATGGCTGAAAAGGTTTTGCCCGGCCAGACAACTCTAGCCTTAGATAGTTTTGCCCGGTCAAAAATCGCCCAACTGGGATTAAAACCCTCATTCGAAGGTTATAAGGGTTATCCCCATGTCAGTTGCTTGTCAGTTAACTCGGTTTTAGTTCATGGGAAACCTGATAATAGAAAACTAAAAACCCAAGACACAATCGGAATTGATTTGGGTCTGTTTTATCATGGTCTGGCGCTCGATCACGCCCTGACAGTATCGGTCGGCCAGCCATCCGTAGAGTTTGCTCGCCTGCTTCGGGCGACCAAGAAAAGTTTAAAAGCTGGTATTAGTCAAGCCGTACCCGGAGGCTCGATTGGCAAGATCGCCCGAGCGATTCAAACTGTTGTTGAGCAAGCAGGCTACCACTGTGCCAGGGAATTAACCGGCCATGGTCTTGGTCGAGAAATTCACCAAGATCCCAGGGTGCCCAACTTTACCGGTACCAGCTGGGATAAAATTAATCTGAAAGTCGGTATGGTTTTAGCGATTGAGCCTATGGTAGTGACCAAGCCGGCCAAAATGAAGACCGGTCAAGACGGTTGGTCGATAATACCGGATCGCCCGGACGTTTTGACCTGCCACGTTGAACACTCGGTAGCGATCACTAAAAACGGTCCTCTGGTTTTGACTAAAAGTCCTTTGCTTTAAGGGTTGACAGATTTAAGACTAAAGTGTAAAATCTTGTCAGATGGCTAAAGATGTTGTGGTTCAGCAAGGCGTTGTGGTAGAAGCCCTGCCTAACGCTATGTTTAGAGTTGAACTTGACAACGGTGATGTTATCCTGGCTCACTTGGCTGGAAGGTTAAAGCTGTACCGCATCAGGGTATTACCCGGAGATCGGGTTAGCCTTGAGATGTCCCCCTACGATTTGACCAAGGGCAGGATTAGTCACCGCTTATAGCTGTTAAAGTTAAGATAATAGTGCTTATGAAGGTCAGATCATCGATTAAAAAAATTTGTACCCGTTGTAGAGTGATCAGACGGAGGCGGGTGGTGCGGGTTGTGTGTGATATCCGAAAGCACATCCAAAGGCAAGGATAAATTATGGCGATAAGACTTTTTGGTGTTATGTTAGCCAACGATAAATTAGTTCAGTACAGTCTGCGCTCAATTTTTGGGATCGGTCTTGTTAGGTCTGCCAAGGTGGTCAATCAGGCCAAAATAGAGCCAACTAAAAGAACCAAGGATTTAACTGACAGTGAAGTCGCTCGATTAAGGAAGGTAATAGAAGATTTAGGTGTGCCTTTGGAAAACGATTTAAGGCGCCAAATCCAGTCTAATATTTCGAGATTGCAGTCAATTGGAGCATATCGAGGATTAAGACACTCGCGTAAACTGCCAGTCAGGGGCCAGAGAACACGGACCAATGCTCGAACAAAGAGGGGCAAGAGGGTGACTGTCGGATCAGGTAAGAGATCGATTGAGTTAAAATAACATGGCTACTCGGAAAAAAAGTATCACAACCCGAGAAAAGGGCAGAATATACATTAACGCCTCGTTTAACAATACCCTAATTACACTAACAGATGAACGGGGCAATGTTTTAAGTAGTTGCTCGGCCGGCCGACTCGGTTACAAGGGGACCAAGAAAGCGACTCCGTTCGCGGCCAGTCAAGCGGCTCGCAAAACGCTCGAACTTGGCGCTCCCTATCAAGTCAAAAATGTTTCGATCTTTGTAAGCGGTGTTGGATCGGGTCGGGACGCCGCAGTCAGGGCGATTGGATCAAGCGGTTTAGCGGTCACGGCTATAAAAGATATCACTCCGGTACCCCACAACGGTCCGAGAGCTAAAAAATCCCGACGTGTTTAAGTTGAATTTAAGTTTTAAGTTTTATTAACCAATGGCACATTCTAAAGTATATCAACCGATAATAAAAAGACTGCGCCGCTTGGGGATGCGTTTAACGGAAAAGTCTGGCAAGTACATTGCGAAACGACCTTATCCTCCAGGCGTTCATGGGCCAAAAAAAAGGAGACGACCGACCGACTACGGCATAAGGCTGGCCGAAAAGCAAAAAGTTCAGTTTAGTTATGGTTTACGAGAAAAAGCTTTAAGAAGGTTTTACCAAAGAGCTGTTTTCTCCCCTGGGCCAACCGGGGAAAATCTTTTAAAATTACTTGAGCGACGTTTAGACAGCGTGGTCTATCGAGCCGGTTTGGCTTCAACTATACGACAAGCCAGACAGCTTGTTAGTCACCGTCATATACGTTTGAACGGGCGTAAAGTATCTTTTGGTTCAATTCAGGTTAAAGTAAATGATGTGATTGAGCGAGATGATCACCAGAAAATCGAGTCAAACGCGATCACGCCCGATTGGATTACGCTGTCTAATAAACAAGCTAGAGCGCGCATTACCAGATTGCCAACTCGTTCAGACATCCCCGAAGATATTAGCGAACAACTTATCGTCGAGTTTTATGCTAAGTAAATTAATCTCATAAGGGTAAGGAGTCAAATGACGCTACTACCAGAGATGGGCTTGGTAAGCTTAAATCAAAAAAAGATTCAAGACGATCGGTCGGTTTTTGTGATTGAGCCTCTTTTGCCTGGGTTTGGCACAACTCTTGGAACTTCACTAAGACGAGTCCTCTTATCTTCGCTCGAAGGCTACGCTATTCACGCGGTTAAAATCAACGATATCGTCCATGAATTTAGTCCGATAAAAGGAGTCAAAGAAGATGCGATCGAGGTTATTTTAAACCTTAAATCAATGAGAGTAAAACTCCTTTCTGATGAACCTGTGACGATTAAGTTAACTAAAAAAGGTGCCGGTAAAGTCATGGCCAAAGATTTTCATAAAAACGTCAATGTTGAGATAGTTGATCCCGATCATCAGATCGCGACTTTAGATAAGGCTGGTGAATTAGAGATAGAGGCGATCATTACTAAGGGCAGGGGTTATTTTCCAGTTGAGGCGAAACAAGATCAAAAACTGCCGATTGGTTGGATTTTAGTTGATTCCAATTTTTCTCCAATCAAAAAAATAAACGTTACCGTTGAAAACACCCGGGTCGGACAGCGAACCGATTACAATCAGTTAGTTATTGATTTGACTAGCGACAAGACAATTACGCCAGCTCACGCCCTTCAAAAAGCGGCTACTATTTTACTCGAACACTATAGTTTGATCGCCAGCCAATCTGACGACAGTTTGGTCGCTGATTCTGGCAAGGATAGCTCGGTCAAAAAACAATCTAATCAAAAAACCGGATCGAAGAAAAGTTGAGACTAGTTTGATCAATGAAACCATACAAACACTCAAGACGAAAGGACGCACGGGCTGGACTGGTTAGAAACCTGATCAGTAATATCATATTGTACGAAAAGATAATAACAACTCGACCTCGGGCCAAGTCGGTCGCGACCGGTATTGACCGGCTAATCAGTCGCAGTCTTGATCTGGATTTGGCCAAGAGACGTTTTGCCAAGACTAAACTCTACGACCGGCTGGCTATTAAGAAATTGTTTGAAGTGATTGTCCCCAACGCCCAACAAAGCCCTTATAGAGGCTTTGTTCAGATGTATCCTCTGGTCCCACGTCAGGGTGATCGGGCCAGTCAAGTTTTGGTCAGACTCAAACCGGATATCGTCAAACCAATAATTCCAGTTTCTGATTCGACCAAACCAGAAAAACGGTCAAAACCAACCGTCAAAGCGGTTAGTTCTAACAATAGCTAATTCAACCCATGCCTTACCGTCAACCAACAATTGAAAGGTTTCACCACCAGTTAGACGGAACTGATCAAATTTTGGGCCGGTTGGCCAGTCGGGCGGCCGTTTTACTTAGGGGTAAGCACAAGCCGAGTTTTGTTAGCCATTGGGATATGGGTGATTGGGTGACTATTTATAACGCCGGAAAGATAAAAATTACCGGACGTAAATTAACCGGTAAGAAATATTTTAAACACACCGGTTACATTGGGCACTGGAGCACTAGTAGTCTAGCTAAAAAAATGAAAGACGAACCATCTTTTGCCTTGCGTCGAGCGATTTCGGGTATGTTACCTGATAATCGGCTTAAAAAACGCTGGTTAAAAAGACTTAAGGTTTTGGCGATCGTCTCGCCCGAGTCCAGTTCAGGCCAATAAATGATAATTAAATCTTATAGTTTAAAATGATAAAGAAAAACACGGTCAGTCCAAAATCAGATAGTAAATACTATTACGGCCTAGGAAGACGCAAAAGGTCTAGGGCTCAAGTCAGGCTCTATCGCGGGGCTGGTAATTTTTGGGTCAACGGTCAGGTTATAAAGATAGATCAAGGTCGAGATCAAAATCAAGCCTGGTCTATTGTCTTTGATCCGCTTAGGTTGGTCGGTCATGAGTTGTCTTTTGATCTCAAAATTAATCTTGCCGGCGGGGGTCGAACCGGTCAGCTCGAAGCCTCGCGTCTTGGTGTGGCCAGAGCGCTCGTAAGCTACGATCCTAAGCTCAAACCAACCTTGCGCAAGGCCGGATTTTTAACCAGAGATCCAAGGGAAGTTGAGCGCAAGAAACCGGGTCTTAAAAAAGCCCGTCGGGCCCCTCAATGGCAAAAGCGTTAATTTAGTTAGAAACTGTTGTGCCTGCCCAGGGTTTGGGTTATGATTTGAATGTCACAACTGACCAGTAACTATTTTTTTGTTTTGCAGTCTTTAAATTGTTTTGAATCTCTGGGCTAACTGCCAGCCAGGTTGATTTTTTTAGTTTAGAGCCTTGACAAGGGATAAGATCTGGCCTCGCGATTGATCTAAAGCGGTCGAGCTAATCAATTGATCAAAACAAATTTTAGTCCGACTGTTTTGATTTTTCTGGACATAATTTTAAGTTTTGAGTGTCCTTGGTATGGCCGGGAATAGATTTGATATCAAAATATAATGTTGTCTGGAACTACTGTTTTCTAATTTTAATAAAGCTGTTAAAGCGTTTGTTAAAACCAATCATTGAGAGACCCGAACCGATCAGAAGAATCGCTAAAATCCAGGCCAATATTTCAGGTTTAATCAAAATTGCTAGGCCAAAAAGCATTAGGATAAATCCAAATGTGTTAAGCATGAAACTAGTCTACTCCAGCCGGCTGAAAGTTGCAAAAATATCTAGCCACCAAATATCAATTGTGGTTTCTAGATGAGATTTATAGGTCTTGCTTTTTGGGTTCATTAGAACTATTTTTAATTTAGACTATGGCCAAAACAGGTTTAGGATTTAAATTAAAGAATAAGGGCTTGAAGGTTGGCCGAGAAATCGGGCTTAAAACGAGCGGCTACATCGCGGCCGCGTTCGGCTTGGTCGCTGCGCTCGCCTGGAACGAGGCGATCAAAACGATTATTGACGAACTTGTCCCGATTGACCAAAGTACTATTTGGGCCAAACTTATCTACGCCTTATTAGTGAGCGTCTTGGCGGTCCTGGCGATGATTTATTTGGTCCACGATCAAAGTTCTAGGGATTGATCGCTTGTTTAAGTTGTTTTACTCGATCTGTTTTTTCCCAGGGCAAATTTAAATCAGGTCGACCGAAGTGACCGTAGCTGGCAAGCTGACGATATATCGGCCGTCTAAGATTAAATGTTTGAATAATAAGTCCGGGCCTTAGATCAAAAACTTGACCGATCGCTCGAGCGATTTTGTGATCTTCAAGCTTGGCCGATCCAAAACTGTCAACTCGAATGCTCAAAGGTTGCGGAACGCCTATGGCGTAGCTTATTTGAACCTCGGCACGACTGGCCAGACCAGCCGCCACGACGTTTTTGGCAACCCATCTCGCGGCGTAGGAACCACTTCGATCGACCTTGGTTGGATCTTTACCGGAAAAACAGCCGCCGCCGTGGCGGCCCATGCCGCCATAACTGTCAACGATAATTTTGCGCCCGGTCAGACCTGTATCAGCTTGCGGTCCGCCGATAACAAAGCGCCCGGTCCCATTAATGATTATTTTAACCTTTGACCAGTTGTCTTTCGTTCTTTTTTGCCAAGGATAAGAGCTAAATTTTGGGTCAAACACAACTGGTTTGATCACATTTTGCTCAATCTCCTGTCGCAGATTAGCCAATTTTTTATTCTCGTCGTGCTGAACCGCCAATAAGATCGTGTTGATCTGATATGGTTGGCCGGATTGGTTATATTCCAGAGTTACTTGTGACTTGCCATCAGGTCTAAGATTAGTCACGATCCCCTTTTTTCTGACTAGGGAGAGTCGTTTGGTTAGTTCATGGGCCAAAACTATTGGCAGTGGCATATACTCTGGCGTTTCATTACTAGCGTAGCCAAACATTAAACCCTGGTCGCCTGCCCCGAGTTTAGTCAGGTCTTCTCTCACTATCTTGCCACCAAGGCCTCTTTTATAGGCGTCTACTCCGAGGGCGATATCGGACGACTGTTCTTTGATTGCCACAGCCACGCCCGAAGTTTGCCAGTGAAAACCGAACTTGGCATCAGTGTAGCCGATTTCCCGGATTGTCTCGCGCGCGACCTTAGCTATGTCGATGTAGGCGCTGGTCGTGACTTCGCCCGCAATAAAGCAGATGCCGTTGGTGAGTAAAGTTTCAATAGCGACCCGAGATTTTTGGTCTGCCTCTATCATAGCGTCAACTAGCGCGTCAGATATTTGATCGGCTACTTTATCTGGGTGGCCTTCGGTTACAGATTCGGAGGTAAAAAGAGAAAGATTATTCACAATCCCGGATACTAGAGGTTATTAGCAGCTTTTTAAAAAATACCTTACAATTCTTCTATGGTCAAGAGAGAATCGGTCTCAAGCTGGTCAAAACTGTTTGACCGTGTTTCAGCCATTTTGTTAAGTTGGCAGTTGGTCCATCTATACTGGCTGTCGAGTCATGTTGTTGGCCTGAAGCTTTTGGATAGAAGCTATTTTTTTGTTGATTCAAGTCTTTTAAACATTGTTTTAGCCTTGGCTGACACGACAGAGATTCCGGCAATCATTTTAACTTCGATAGTATATTTTAGAAAGCTAGCCTCAAATGAAAGGAATCAAAAATTGTGGCTGTATTTAATTTTGTTAAACAGCCAGTGGCTTCATATCTTATGGATAACAGACGAAATTATTCTGGCAGATGCGTTTGCCCGATTTGACACTTTAATACCCAGTTGGCTAACTTGGTTGGCGATTAGTATAGATTACTTAGAACTGCCGGTCATATTTAATCTTTTAAAAGAGACTTTTTTCCGAAAGCGTCCAAGTCAAGTCGTTTGAGCGCTTGGTCAAAAAAGTAAGACTCTATTTTTCGTCTTTCGGCCAACTGTCTCGGTTTCGAGGCTTATATCGTCAAAAGGACATTAATCGGTTTCGGACTTGTTTCGTGCTTTCGGACTAGTCTTTTCAACGATTAGGGCTCGAGTCGAACCGATGATAATCGGCTCGCTTGATCTTAATTGTTGAAAAAGATACTATGCATTCAAATGACCAGACGTCACCACAGGATAGAGCATGCTCTGAAGGACGAACTTGCTCTGGCGATACAAGAGATTAAAGAAGACGAGTACGGCCTGGTCACTATTTCAGGGGTCCAACTCTCGTCAGATTTTAAAAAAGCCAAGGTTTGGTTTTGCACTATCTCAAACAATTTGGCGACTCAACAGGCTGTCGCCAAATTGTTTGAGGCCAAAAGACATTGGTTGAGTCAAAGGGTGGCTAGACAATTACGGCTTAAACATACTCCCAATTTTTCTTTCGAGTTTGACCGGTCATTTCAAAACATTGATCGGTTAAACAGCTTATTATTAAACGATAAAAATAAAACAGTATCATGAATCGCTTACGGGTCAGTTTG
This sequence comes from uncultured Candidatus Saccharibacteria bacterium, assembly GCA_964478135.1. Lineage (GTDB taxonomy): Bacteria > Patescibacteriota > UBA1384 > GWA2-35-9 > CAYZGQ01 > CAYZGQ01. The sequence continues at coordinate 17,606 of CAYZGQ010000004.1, read as the reverse complement.
TTTAGTATCTTTGGGATTAGCCTGCTCGCCTTTGGCTCATTTCTGACAATCGTATTTTATTCTGAACCTAACCTCAAAGACCAACTGCAAATTATTGGATTTTTCGCCAGCACTTTTTTGTGGTTATCTGGTATTTTAACATTGATAATATTTTACTTGAGAGTCAGTTTAAGCAATCGGGAAGTTTTGTACGCTCAACTGCCTATTTCAATCCGTCAGGCCGGTCTGGTGTCCGCTGGCTTAGTTGGTCTGCTGGCAATGAGAACGGTCCGAGTTTTGGGTCTGTCCGAAGCGATAATTCTCGTAATAATCGTTGTCCTGCTAGAGTTTTTGAGTCAGTCTAAGCCTGATCTAAAAGCTTTATCAGATTTTATGACCAAATTTCAACCATGAGCGGTCAAATTCATCCAATTAACAAGCTCCTTTTCCAGCTGGTTAATTTTTTTCTTGATTTGGGATTCGAGGTGGTCGAGGGTCCAGAAATCGTGACCGAAAAAGACAACTTTGACCTTCTTGGTATACCGGTCGATCATCCTTCCAGAGACAGCCAAGACACTTTTTGGCTCGAGGACGGACGTCTTTTGAGAACCCATACCTCTTCAATGCAAATTAAGATTGGACAAAAATTAAAACCACCCTTTCGAGCGGTCGTGCCTGGACGATGTTTTAGAAATGAAGCGACCGACAGCTCGCACGAATCCCAATTTTATCAGCTCGAGGTAATGGCGGTCGATCCCCAAGCCACTCTATCGAGCCTAGTAGGGACCCTCGAGATGATGTTTAAGACTATTTTCAAGGCTGATCAAAAGGTAAAATTTGTGCCCCATCACTATCCCTTTGTCGAGCCTGGCCTGGACGCTTATCTGTTTAGATCGGGCCGGTGGCTTGAAGTTTTAGGTTGCGGCATGATTCACCCAAACGTGCTTAAAAGTATGGCTATTAATTCGAAAGATCATCAGGGTTTCGCTATTGGGCTGGGTATTGATCGACTGGCCATGATTAAATATGGCTTTAATGACATTAGGCATAGTTACCGAAATGATTTTCGATTTCTCAAGCAGTTTCAATCAATCAGTATGCCCAGCTCTATCAAGAGCCGGCCGATAAATAAATGAAAGTTCCCGTTGATTGGCTCAAAGAATTTGTTTTAGTCAAGTCAAACCGGTATGAAATCGTCAAACGTTTAACTGACCTTGGGGCTTTGGTCGAATCTAGTGACCAAAACATACTTGAAATCGAGGTTACTCCTAACAGACCTGATTGGCTCTCCATAATCGGGATTGCTCGGGAGCTGGCGGCCGATCAATCAATAAAGTTACCTCAATACCAGAAGTCGGATCATAGCTGGACCAGCCAGAGTCAAGGTTTTAGATTTAAGTTTGATCGGACGGATCTTTTTTGGCCCTATCGGGCTGTGATAATTGAAAATGTTGAGATTAAGAAGTCGCCAGCTTTAGTCTCTAAACGTCTCAAAAAAGTTGGAATCAGATCGATTAATAATGTTGTTGACGCGACTAACTATGCCATGTTTCATTTTGGCTTTCCATTGCATGCCTTTGATCTTGATCAATTTGATAAACCCGAGCTAAAGTTTCGCTTATCCAAACCTCGGGAACTAATCACAACCCTCGATCGAGTTAGGCAAGAACTACCAAAGGATGTTTTAGTGGCCGAGTCTGGGGCTAAATTAGTTGATCTTTGCGGTATTAAGGGCGGTTTAGCCAGTTCAATCAGTCCCAAGACGAGTCGAGTTTTAATTCACGCCGCCCGTTATGATCCAAGAGTGATAAGACGGGCAATCAAATCTATCGGTTTTGGGACAGAGGCTTCGTATAGATTTGAAAGGGGGGTTGACACTCAAGCCGCCAAAGGAGCGCTCGAGCTAGCCTTTAATCTCATTAGCCAGAGTTCGGCTAAGGCAAGGGTTAGACGTCGTTTGTCTTTCGGACAGGATGATCGGACAAATTCAATCTCTTTTGAGCCTGATCTGGTTTCTAAAATGGTCGGAGCGCGTGTTGAGCCCGAGCTTAGCCGATTGAACCTTGAACGACTAGGATTTTCGATTGACAAAAACTGGCGGGTCAGCGTTCCGTCCTGGAGGCAACGCGATATTAGCCTAGCCCAAGATTTAGTCGAGGAAGTGATTCGTCTGGCTGGTTTGGATAAAATCATTAAGATAAGCAGTGCGATTAAACCATCCAAGCAGCCGAGCGGTCGAGCGACTGGGAGTTGGCTGGTCAAACAAAAAATAAGACAATTTTTGAGCCTTGATCTGGGTATGAATGAGATTTTGAGTTACAGCCTTGTCTCTAGGGCCCAACTCAAAGCCCTTGGGTTTAGGCCTGAACAATCAGTCAGGGTCGTCAAGACGATCTCGCCTGAACATGAATATTTCAGACCAACCATACTGATTGGTTGTCTTAGAACGTTAGTTCTAAACAGCTGGATGGCTGATCAGGCTGTGTTTGAATTAGGTCAGATCTTCCGGAAGGGCAAAATTGAAGAATATATTATTTTAGCCGGTCCAAGATCTATCGCCCAGAAAATTCCCCAACTGCCTTGGCAAGAACTCAATCCAGCTAGCCCGTTGGCCAAGTTAGAAAAGCTAAGGCGGCCGATCACTTGGTGTGAGTTATCAATCGGTCAATTTTTGAAATTGAATAATGTGACTAAGCTAGATTTCAGTCCTCTGGCGTTTGAGACGGGAGAGAAAAAAATTCGTCAGTTTTCAGGCTCTGCCCCGGTGACCCGAGACATTTCTATAATGGTAGACCAAAAGTTTGATTCCAAAGAAATAGCCGACGCGATCAAATCGGTCAGTCCAACTGTCATACTGTGCGAGATGTTTGATCATTATCGATCCGCCTTAATTGGTTCAGGCAGAGACAGTTATGCTTTTCATCTCATTTTTGATGATCTTAAAAAAAGACTGACCAGGGTTCAGGTGGACAAGATAATGAATTTGATCATTAAGAAATTGGTGGTTGATTTTAAGGCTGTGATAAGATAGCCTTGGTAAAAGTTTTAGATTTATGCCAGATCGAGTTCTAACCCGTGATATATCTGATTTAGTTGGTCAAAAGGCGACCATTTACGGTTGGGTTTGCGGTCGACGGGACCACGGTAAAATCCTATTCTTTGACGTCCGTGATAGATCCGGCACGGTTCAGGTAGTTGTGCCCTCGGGCGGTCAACTTAATCAAATAGCGGAAAAACTTAAATTAGAGTCGACAGTTATGGTTTCCGGCGAGGTTTGTCGGCGTCCGGAAAAAATGATTAACCCCGAGATTATTTCGGGTAATGTTGAGCTCAAGGCTCAAACAATAGAGGTTTTGGGTCCGTCTGCCGATAAACCATTTGATTCTAATATTGTTCAGGTAGGCGAAGAGTTACGCTTGAAGTACCGCTATTTAGACTTGAGGTCAAACGAGTTGCGCCAGAGAATAGCCCGTCGATCCAGCTTTAATAAATTCTGCCGCGATTTTATGATCAAGCATGATTTTATAGAAATAGAAACCCCCTTGCTGACAAAATCTACCCCAGAAGGAGCGAGGGATTTCGTAGTACCATCACGCTTAAACCCAGGCAAGTTCTACGCCCTACCCCAATCACCCCAGCAGTATAAGCAACTGCTTATGGTGGCTGGTTTTGAACGTTATTTTCAGATCAGCCGCTGTTTTCGAGATGAAGACAGCCGGGGTGATCGGCAACCGGAGTTTACCCAACTCGATATTGAACTGGCATTCACATCAGAGCAAGAAATCACCCAGTTGATTGAAAGGCTGATGATCGAGCTAGTCAACTCGCTCTATCCTAAAAAAAGGATAACACTCTTACCTTTTCCAAGACTGACCTTTGATCAGTCGAAGGACCGTTACGGTATTGACCAACCTGATTTAAGAAAAGAGACAAAAAATCCAGATGAGCTGTCATTTGTTTGGATTAACGATTATCCGATGTTTGAGTGGCGGGCCCAGGAGAACCGACTCGATAGCGTTCATCACCCATTTACCGCCCCGAAAGACGAGTTTTTAGATAATTTTGACAAGCAGCCACTGAAGGCGAGGGCAAAACAGTACGATTTGGTTTGTAATGGTTTAGAGTTAGGCGGGGGGAGTATTCGAATCCACGACCCCCAGATTTTAAAAAGAGTTTTTAGACTACTCGGTCATACGCCACAGGCTATTCAAGACCAGTTCGGGCACTTACTCGAGGCGTTTGAGTTTGGAGCCCCGCCCCATGGCGGGATCGCTCTAGGAATAGACCGAATAATGATGTTGCTTGAAAATCAGCCCAGTATTAGGGAGGTGATCGCCTTTCCCAAGACAGGTGACGGGCGTGATTTACTTATGACTTCCCCGAGTAAACTCGACCCGAGTCAGCTTAAGGATCTTAAAATTAGAATCGGTTCTAAATGAAAATAAAACCCGTTCCCAGACCAATTATTTTTTTAATTTTTATTGGCCTGGTTCTAGTCGTACAAACACCCTTTAATCGGCGACTCAAAAACTCAAACCGCCAGAGGGTTTTGGGGCAAGCTCAAATTATAACGAGTCAAGGATTAAGACTGCCGGACCTATCACCCGCTCCGATTAAACGGTCCGAATCAGCCAAAGCTCCAGTATTGGCCCGTCGGCAAGTTGTTTTGGATGTTAACTCGGCCAACTTGCTTGATGAGCGAAACGGTTTTGAATCGGTTCCGATCGCTTCGTTAACCAAAATTATGACGGGGGTGATCGCGCTCGAGCAAATGGATCTTGATCAGGAAGTCAGGGTTAGCAAAAACGCGGCCAGTCAGATAGGTCATACGATCAATCTTCAATCAGATGAACGGGTTAGGCTGAAGGATTTGCTGAAAGGTTTGTTAATCGCTTCGGGTAACGACGCGGCAATGGCGATTGCCGAACATTACGGTTCTCCGGAGTCGTTTGTAAAAGTTATGAACGATAAGGCGAGCCAACTTGGTTTGGACCAAACAGTTTTTGCCGATCCGGCCGGTCTCAACGATGATCAAGGCCGATCAAGCGCCAGAGATATCGCGCTCTTACTCGCCTATGCTCTCAAAAAAGATTTGTTCAGGCAAATTGTGACCACGACCCAAACTACGATTTACTCGATTGACGGCCAAATCTCTCACAAGCTCGAAACTTCTAATCGTTTGATTGATTCAAGTAATGAGCTATACTACGCCCCCTCAATAGGCGGCAAGACCGGCTTCACACTAGTGGCTGGACACTCCTTGGCGGTCGCCTCCGAGGTAAACGGCCGGATTTTGGTGACGGTTGTGCTAGATACTTTCGAGAAAAGTCCTAGTGCCTCGGCTAAATCAGCTAAAGCATTATTTGAGTGGGCTTCTCGTTCCTTCGACTGGCCCAGCTTTGAAGTTTAGATTTTCTAGGGCATTTTGTGCTGCTTGTTGTTCAGCCTTTTGTTTAGATTTACCTTCACCCTGACCGATTTTAGATTTTGAGATATATACTCCTATTAAAAAGTGTTTATCGTGATCTGGTCCGGATTGACTGATAACCTGATAAACTGGAGTTACTCCTTGGGTTGATTGAATTTTTTCTTGAAGTTGAGTCTTAGGATCAAGATAAAGTTTTTTTTCCAAAATTTCACCGAACTGAACGAGTAAGACTTTTTTGATAAATTGTTGGGCTTTATCAAGACCGTGTTCAAGGTAAATCGCGCCTACCAAGGCTTCGAATAAATTAGCCAGCAAAACCGGGCTTTCCTGACCCCCGCTTTGGAGCTCTCCATTTGACATAAGCAAAAACTTTCCCAGGCTTAATTTTTTGGTTGTTTGGGCTAAGCGTTCACCCCTAACGATCGCGGCTCGCCAGTTGGTCAGAACACCTTCTGGTTGGTCAAAATTTTTGTAAAGATGCTTTGTCACGACCAACTCTAAAACAGCGTCTCCTAAAAATTCGAGCCGCTCGTTGTTATCAAGCTTAAAGTTCGGATGCTCGTTCAAAAAAGATCTGTGGATAAAAACCTGTTTTAGCAAATCTTCGCTCTTGAAGGAAATTCCAATTGTTTGCTCGATCTTATGGAGTTGATCTTGGCTTAAGTCTTGGGGCATAACTCTTTAGTTTAATTTGGGTCTAATTGTTCTTGGGTTTGGTCGAATCTCGGGCTGGCTCGATAAACCGATCCTAGCACTCCATTGACGAATTTTGAAGAAGTCTCTCCGCCATACTTTTTTGCTAGTTCGACCGCTTCGTTAATGGCGACTTTAGGCGGAATTTCAAGATTATACAAAAGTTCGTATACGGCAACCCTTAAAATCGCTTTATCGACACCGGCAATTTGGTCGATCGGCCAGTCTGGGGCGTATTTTAAAATTTCTTGGTCAATTTGAGACAAGTTTTTTTTAATCCCAGTGCTGGTTTCAATAACGTAAGACTTGTCAAGATCTCGCTCGAATAGAGCGCAGTTGCGGGCTAAAATTTCTGATTGGTCAGCCCCTTGCCTCATGTCCCACTCGAAAATTGACTGCATTACCACGATTCTAGATAGATGTCGATTAACGGACATATTTTTAAAACGCGCGGTTTAATCTTGTCGAAGCAAAAATTTAAACCTTTAAATCAATCTTTTGTCCTCGGTAGTAGCCGCAATTGGGGCAAACCTTATGTTGGGGTTTGCTAACTAAACACTGTCCGCAAACAGATAAAACTTTGATTTTTATCGCATCGTGTGAACGTCTGTTGCCTCGCCGTGTGCGAGTAAGTTGTTTTTTAGGCTCGGCCATTATTTGTCAGCTTACATATTTTTTTAGTTTATCACAAAGTTGATTATTTTGCCAGGAATGTAAACTATTTTGTCTATTTGTCTGGTTGTTAGGTATTTGTTGAGTTTTTGGTCTTGTTTTATTATCGCTTGGGCTTGGGATTGGGCCGCTCCTGGATTAAGTTGAATAGTCCCTCTGGTTTTGCCATTGAATTGAACCGCGATAGTTGAGTCGCTTGAGACTGGGGTTTGTTTTGGAACAGTTGGCCATTTTTGAAAGAATATACTTTTCTTTTCTCCCAAATGAGACCAGAGCTCCTCAGCCGTGTGGGGAACAAACGGGCTTAAAATAATTAAGTAATTTTTGATAAGTTGGCTTGAAACCTTTTTAGCGACAGCAAGCTCTTTGGTGAAGGACATGATTTTGGCAATCGCGGTGTTAAACTTAAGGCCTTCCAAGTCATTGGCAACCTGGGCGACTAAGATCGAAAAGTCGGTTTCAAGTTCTGGATCTGAATCATCCTGCTCTTTGATCCAGCATTTTTTAACAGTTTTCTTAATTCGTTGAATAAATCGGTACGTCCCCAGTATACCCTTGACTGACCACGGTCCACCTTGGTCATAAGGACCCATAAACATTAAAAACGTTCTAAGGGCGTCTGAACCATAGGCTTTGACCAGTTCATCCGGATCGAGCACATTGCCCCGTGATTTAGACATTTTTTGTCGATCAGGTCCTAGTATTATTCCTTGATGGCGTAATTTTGGAAATGGTTCGTCAAACCCGATTAGTTTCAAGTCGTGAAGGACTTTAGTAATAAATCGGGCATAGAGCAAATGCATGACAGTGTGTTCGGACCCACCGATATACATATCAACCGGGCACCAGTAGTCAATCAGCCTTCTGTTTGCTAGATCGGTCCTGTTTTTGGGATCAACGTAGCGCAGGAAGTACCAGGAAGAATCGACAAAAGTGTCCATTGTTTCGGTTTCCCGCTTAGCCGGACCAGCGCAGTTAGGACACTCGGTCTTAAGCCAATCCTGGGCGGTTGCTAGCGGTGGTTTTCCTTTGGGCAGATAGTCCTGAACTTTCGGTAGAGTGACTGGCAAATCCTGATCTTTGACCGCGACTAGGCCGCAAGCTTGACAGTGGACAATTGGAATCGGGGTGCCCCAGTAGCGCTGACGAGAAATTAACCAATCTCGAAGACGCCAGTTGATCTGGACCCGACCTAAACCCTTAGGATTGATTAATTCATCTGAACCGATAGCCAGGTTGTGTTTTTGGGCGAACGCCAGATCGCGTTGGTCATGAGAGGGTACAGCCATGATCGCGCCGGTGCCGTAGTCAGCCAAGACGTAGTCCGCGACCCAGATTGGGACATGTTCTTTGGTGTGAGGGTTAACCGCTCGAGCACCGGTAAAGACGCCGGATTTGTTTTGAGCCCCGATTTGGCGCTCACGATCACTTTTACTCGCTGTCTGACTAAGGTAGCGCTTGACTTTGGTCAGGTTATTCTTGGTTGTGATTGATTCAGTCAGTCGATGTTCGGGCGCTAAGACTATGTAGCTAACGCCTTTGATCGTGTCGGGCCGGGTAGTAAAAACTTCAATCGCTTTGCTTGAACCGACGACTGAAAATTGTAACAGCCGCCCTTCAGACCGACCGATCCAGTTGGACTGCATTGTTTTAGTTTTTTCCGGCCAGTCTAGGGTCTTAATATCATCAAGTAGACGTTTAGCGTAGGCGCTGATTTTAAATAGCCACTGGTCAATTTGTTTTATTTCAACCGATGTGTGACAACGTTCGCATTTGCCTTGGATAACTTGTTCATTAGCCAAGACTGTTTGACAGCTCGGACACCAGTTAGCCGGGGCTTTGGTTCGGTAAGCTAGACCTTTTTTGAAGAGTTGTAAAAAAATCCACTGGGTCCACTTATAGTACTCTGGCTTTGAAGTGTCAATTGAGCGGGACCAGTCGTAGATCGTGCCAATTGATTCAAGTTGCTGGCGCATCTTGGCAATGTTTTGAGCGGTCCAGCTGTTCGGATCAATTCCTTTGGCGATAGCCGCGTTTTCCGCCGGCAGACCAAAAGCGTCGAAACCGATCGGACTCAATACGTTATGGCCTTGGATAAATTTAAAGCGGGCAAAACTGTCGGCCGGAGCAAAATTATACCAGTGACCTATGTGAAGACTACCGCTAGGATAGGGAAACATAACTAAATGGTAGAATTTCTTTTTCTTTGGCTCATAGTCACATGGCTTGAAAATATTATTTTCGCGCCAATAGGCCTGCCACTTTTTTTCAATTTTGATAGGGTTATCGTGGGTCATTTTTGACTAATTGTATCATCAGGGTTTAAATTAACCAAGTAGCTTGACAATCAGGGGTTGAGGTTTTTGAACTGTTGCAGACCCCAGATGTTATATGCTAAATATTGTAACAAATGCCAATAATCCTGACAGCCGACTGGACCCGTCAAGTCCTATCTCAACTTAAAGGAACTCCTTTTGAGTTTACTCTCTGGGATGGCCAAAAAACAAAAGTCGGCACCGGCCGATCTCAATTTAAGTTTGAAATCAAAAAATCTTCGGTCGTGAGAAATATACTTAAATCACCTTCACTTGGATTTGCCGAAGGATACATAAACGGCCAGATTGATGTTCAAGGCAGTCTTGAAAAACTGATCAGCGTTGGAATCGAAAACGAACGCGCTCTGGCCCATATAGCCCATGATCGGCTCTGGGGCAGGTTGGCCAAGCGGCTGGTTCGCTCGACTTCAATTCGTCAGCAACGGGCTGATATTAGCCATCACTACGATCTGGGTAATGATTTTTACCAACTCTGGCTTGATAAACGTATGGTCTACTCATGCGCCTACTTTAAGACCGAGCGGGACACAATTGATCAAGCCCAGCTCCAGAAAATAGACCGGACGCTTCAAAAGCTTGGGATAGAGCCGGGCCAAAAGTTACTCGACGTAGGCTCTGGCTGGGGCGGGCTCGTTATCCGAGCGGCCAAGCACTATCGCGCCCAGGCGACTGGTATTACCTTGTCAAGTCAGCAATATAGTTTTGCTAATAGAAAACGGGCGATTGAAAAAGCTAAACAGGCATCGTTTCGACTCCTAGATTATCGTCAACTCCCTAAAACTTGGCACGGCCGTTATGATTGCTGGGTTTCTGTTGGCATGTTTGAACACGTTGGTCAAGCCAATATAGAGCCTTTTGTTCAAAGCATCAAGGCAGTTTTGAAACCGGGCGGGATTGGTTTGCTCCACTCAATTGTTACCGTCCAGCCGCGCCCTGGCAACCCGTTTTTACTCAAATATATTTTTCCCGGTGGCTACATTGCCACGATTTCTGAAATTCTTAAAGCGCTCGAACAGCAAGGATTATTCATTATCGATCTGGAAAATTTGAAGTTTCATTACGCCCTCACGCTTGATCTGTGGTCGAGAGCCTTTGAACAAAATGTTGACAAGATAAGACAGATGTATGATGAGTCTTTTGTCAGAATGTGGCGTTTTTACCTTCAGGGCGGGACAGCTGGCTTTCGCTCGGGCGAGGCGATGGTTGTTCAGATCTTGTTTTCTAACGGTCGACCTCGTAGGCTGCCGCTTGTCAGAATTTAAAGCCAAGACAAAACCAATCCGAAATAAAACTTGACTAAAAATCAGTCGGGCTGGTGAAATTGAGCCAAGTCGGTTATGATTTTAGATGAGGACGTTAAAATAGTGGGCCAGTAGCTCAGCGGTAGAGCGCTGCCTTCGCATGGCAGAGGTCGGGGGTTCAACTCCCCCTTGGTCCACAAAACTAATCTTAAAGGAGTATTATGGCATTTGATTTAGATCAACCTGAAAACTATCAGGCGATCGATCGACAAGGCATGATCCAAAATATAGCCGACTGGCCTGATCAAATAATATCGGCTTCCAAAGCGGTTGATAAACTGGTTCTTCCAAGCCACTATCTTCAGTTAAAAAATGTCGTCCTGCTAGGTATGGGTGGATCGGCCATGGGGAACGATCTTGTTAAGGCTCTAGCAGGTCAGCATTCTAAATTACCAATAGAAGTTTACCGTGACTATGATCTACCAAAATTTGTAGATTCACACACCCTAACAGTGGCGACTTCCTATTCCGGTAAGACAGAAGAAACCTTAAGCGCATTTGAACATGCGGCCAAGAGAGGCTCAAAACTTATTTGTATTTCTTCGGGCGGACAACTGGAATCGCTGTCCCGAAAATACCGATGCCCGTTTTTTAAAATCAACTACGGCGCCCAGCCACGGGCCGCCTTGGGCTGGAGTTTAACCGCACTCTTGGGGATTTTTACCAAACTTGATTTGGTCGAGCTGACTCGTTCTGACTTAGCCCAGGCCGTCTCTATGGTTCAAAAGGAGGTTGTTAAGAACTCACCCGATGTCCCGACAGTGCGCAATCCAGCCAAACAACTTGCTCAAAGAATAGTTGATAAAATTCCTATTATATACGGTTCTGGCCCGTTAGCCCCTGTTGCTCGAAGGTACAAAGGTCAATTTAACGAAAACGCTAAGCAGACCAGCTATTTTGAAATCTTACCCGAGCTGAATCATAATTCAGTTGTTGGAACCCAGTTCCCAGAAATAATCCGCAAGAACATTATCGTAGTATTGCTGGCCAGTCAATTTGACAATCCTAGAAACAAAACCAGAGTCAGGATTAGCGCTCAAATTCTCCAAAAGCGAAAAATCGAACATCAAATTGTCGGGTTTGACGACTCGCCCAGTTCACTATCTGAAATGCTTCGAGTGATCGTGTTTGGCGATTACACCTCTTATTATTGCGCCTTGCTTAATGGTGTCGATCCGGAACCGGTTGAGATTATTGATTTTCTTAAAAGTCAACTGACTAAAAGTTGATTTTCAACTATTCTTTGTATGAAATTTAAAATAACAAAAGTAGCCGGTCGGGAAATTTTAGATTCACGAGGTAACCCCACCTGCGAGGCTGATCTAGAATTGTCCGACCGATCTTTGGGTCGGGCGGCTTGTCCGGCCGGAGCTTCAAGAGGACGATTAGAGGCGCTCGAATTAAGAGATGAAAACCCGAATCGATATTTAGGTAAAGGCGTTCTTAGAGCGACAAGCAATATAAACACGATTATCGCCCGATCTATCAATAAGCGTTCTTTTGGCAGTCAGGCGGAGTTTGACCAGCACCTGATTAATCTTGACGGAACGGCCGATAAATCACATTTGGGCGCAAACTCGATTTTGCCCGTTTCAATGGCTTTCGCCCGAGCTTGTGCCGCCAGTCAAAACAAACCCTTGTTTCGATATATTGCTGATCTAGCCGGGGTCAAGCCTTCTTTGCCGACCCTGATGGTTAATTTAATCGGGGGCGGAGCGCACGCCGATTCGAAAATTGACATCCAGGAATTTTTAATAATTCCTTACCGCTTTAAAAACTTGCTCGAAGCCTTGCGCTGTGCCAGTGAGGTGACTCACAAACTCAAGCTTCAACTTAAAACCGAAGGGCTTGGAACTAATGTTTCAGATGAAGGAGCGTTCAGCCCAAAACTTGACCGAGATGAACAAGCGATCAAGTTAATAGTCAAAGCGATTAAGGCGGCTAAGTATCAAGTTGGCAAGAGTGTTGCCCTTGGTCTTGATGTCGCCGCCAGCGAGCTTTACTCGAATGGTTGGTATCGCCAGAACGATCAAAACTATCGCCCCTTAGACTGGATTAAAAATATCGAGCTTTTGGTCAAAAAATATCAAATAAAATCAGTCGAGGACCCGATTGCTCAAGATGATTGGCTAGCCTGGGAACAGATTACAGCCAGACTCGGGCATGAAATCGCCCTAATCGGGGATGATCTGTTTGTCACCAACACTCAAAGGATTGCTCAAGGAATTGCCAAGCGGAGTGCCAACGCTGTTTTGATCAAGCTCAACCAAATAGGAACGCTCTGGCAGACGCTTGAGGCAATCAGCCTAACCCATAAGTCTGGCTTTAAGGCGGTTATTTCGCACCGTTCTGGAGAAACGGAAGATACCTTTATCGCCCATCTGGCTGTCGGGGCGCACGCCAGCGCTATAAAATCCGGGGCTGTCCAAAGAAGTGAGCGGTTGGCCAAATATAACGAGTTGATAAGAATCAGTGAGCTCGATCGATCGCTCGAGTATCAAGGAGGGGATTTGTGGACCGATCTGCGCCTGTAGTACTAGTGATCCTTGACGGTTTTGGGATAGCTCCGGCATGGGGGGGGAATGCCGTTGCTATGAGCCAGGCTCCGGTTTTGGGTTCACTGAACTCGATCTCCGGATTTTCCCAGTTAAGCGCCGCCGGGCCATCGGTTGGCCTTGATTCGGGTCAAGTTGGCAACTCCGCGGCTGGACATAACACTATCGGAGCCGGGAGAGCCGTTATCCAAGACTCAACCAAGGTCAGTCAATTGGTTAATCAAGACGCTCTTAAAAGATGGCCGCCGCTCCTGGAGCTGGCTGATCGTTCCCAGACTAAACAGGTTCATTTAATTGGTTTACTTTCGAATAGCGGTGTCCACAGTCAGATTAATCATTTAATCGCTCTAGCTGATGTTTTTAATCATTCAAAAGTACCGACTTTTTTTCATCTCATAACTGACGGACGCGACAGCCCAGCCAATCACGCCTCTGTCTTGGCTTCGAGATTGTCCTCGGCCATTTCGAATAAGCCCTATCTTAAAATTGCAAGTCTAATTGGTCGTTTCTGGGCGATGGATCGAGATAGACACTTTGATCGAACCGCCAGGGCGGTTGATTTGTTCACGGGCAAAATTTCGTCTAGCCGTCACAACTCGATCCTAGAAGCTCTGGCCCAGGCTTACAATCTTAATCAAAATGACGAATACCTTGAACCGATTGCTATTTTTCCACTTGGGTCAAGTCAGACGAAAATAAGTGACGGAGACACGGTCGTTTTTTTCAACATTCGGCCCGACCGAATGAAACAACTTGTCAGAGCCATGCTTGCCGCTCAACCGAGGGCCAATTACGCCAGCCTGGTAAACTACGGTCTAGATCAAGATAAAATAAAAACAATCGTTGAAACAGAGCCGATCGTCAATAGCCTGACGGAAGTTATATCAAAGTCAGGGTTTAATCAATACCAAGTGGCCGAGACTGAAAAATACGCCCACATCAGCTATTTTTTTTCAGGCGGACGGGAAGATCCTTGGCCGGGAGTGGTCAGAGACTTGATTCAATCAAAGAAAAAATTGCCCCGCGATGATCCGGCTATGCAAACGTTTAAAATTATTAATTACTTGATTAGCGCGATCTCCAAGAACAGATACAAACTGATCTGCGGCAATATTGCCGCTCCGGATATGGTCGGCCACAGCGGCGATTTCAAGGCGGCAGTGTCGGCGATCGAATTTTTAGATTCGGCCTTAATCAAGCTGATAGAGGCGGCCAAGAAATTTAAAAACAATCTGGTTATCACTGGCGATCATGGTAATATCGAACAAATGGTTGATCCAATAACCGGACAAATTGATCCAAAACATACCACTAATCGAGTCCCATTGTGGCTGATTAGTCCTGATCATCGAGTGATCGATCTGCCAAGTGCGGGCCAGTTGTCAGATGTTGCTCCAACGATCCTTGATTTACTAGCGCTTAATAAACCGAGTCAAATGACCGGTCAGAGTCTAATTAGTAAAAATTGATTTACCAACCCGGAATGTCTGTGATAGTATCACTTGAGGTAATAAATTTATGGCTTTTAAACAATTTATGCTTAAGCCAAAACTAGATTTAACCAAACGTCCCTCGACCCAAGGGGGGCCATTAGTTGTGGTTATTGCCAGTGGCTGGGGGGTATCGAGCGTCTGGTCAGGCAATGCTTTTTCGCTTGCTAATCCTAGGATGATTAACTTCTTATGGAAGAATTTTCCGACAAGATTAATTAAATGGCCTGAAAATACGACTGACTACCCGAGTGCCTGTCTGGCTATGACCCTATTTGGTTCTGGCAGGCATTTTGAATCAATAGGTATTCGGAGCCTTCAAACGCTCATATCTAGATCAAGTCAGATTGAACATATTTTCATAAATCACTCAAAAAAACTAGCCAGTGCAGGTAGACCACTCCATATACTGATTAGGGTAGGTCAGCCTGATTTTTTAATCGAGGTGTCCCGTTTTGCCGTGACTTACGCAAAAAAATTCGGCTTTGAGATCAGTTGGCATTTAATTTTGGGTCGAGGTCATGATAAAGACAGCGCCTTGAGATCACAACTTTATGAGTTCAAGAGATTTATTGAAGCCTATCCTGGTTCTAAAACAGTCTCAATGTTTGGGACCAAGTCTCTCAATCAAGTGCGCCTGATAGATTCGATTATCGAATCTATCAAAGGAAATTCTAATCTAAAAACTGAAGGATTAAGCCAAGGTTTAACCAAAGCTTATCAACGTGGCTGGCTCGAAAGCGAGTTTGGGCCTATAACGCTCACCTTTGATAGTCATTACTATCTCAAAGACTCGGATAGTCTCTTTTTGGCCGAACCGATGCCCGAAACATTAGAGCACCTGCTAGCCAGAATTGTTAAAATTGATTCAGGGAATCACTCAAGACAAAAAGTTAAAAATCTGGATCTGCTAAGTCTGGTCTACAGTCCGATATTGGGTCGCTATCCTTATCTATGGAGACCATCGGCCATCGATGGCTCACTGGTCAAAACTCTACTAGCCTATCAGAAAACAATCGCCATAATCGGACCGTCCTCCAAGAGACTGGCTTTGTCGTATTACTTTAATGGTTTCCAGGAAGTTTGCCAAAATCAGCACTACTATCTGATAGATCAACATTCGATCAAGTCGGGGACCCGATTGCTGTCCCAATACATGAATATCCTTAGAAAAATATGGCTTTCGAGTACCGATCTAATTTTTTGCTACATTGATTTAGTTGATCAGGCGGCGCACACGGGCGACATGAGACTGACCAGCCAGGCGATCAGCCAGACCGATAACACGATCAGGCAGATTTATGATTTGATTAGAATCAGAGGCGGCCATTTGATTTTGACATCAGATCATGGTATTGCCGAAAAAATGATTGATCGCTGGGGTGCTATGCCGAGCCACACTCTTTCACCCGTACCGGCGATCAATGTTGCTGGTCAAGTTAATCTAGCGTCAGTTCAAACTAAGGGACTGGTTGAGTTGGGTCTTGGGCCTAGTTTTGGCCACGCCAATCTAGCCCCAACGGTCCTGAAAATTTTAGGCTTGAGTCCGCCTCAGCAAATGTCGGAAAGCCCGATATTTGTTTAATAATCTAAAAATGACCCTTGAGCCATGGCTTGACGAAGTTATTTCGAAGCTTGAGCGGGCTGGTTTTAAAGCATATCTGGCCGGCGGAGCTGTACGCGATTTATTACTGGGCAAATCAAGGGCCGATATCGATATCGCGACATCGGCCAGACCGGATCAAATTAAAAAAATATTTCCTCGGACCAAAGATTTCGGGGCACAGTTTGGTTCGGTCCAAATTATCAGCCACGATCACAAAATTCACATCACCACATTTAGGCGTGAGATCGGTTTTAGCGATCAACGTCATCCAGAACAGGTCGATTGGTCAGATGAGAAAGAAGACGCCCTAAGGCGCGACTTCACTGTTAATGGACTGTTTTATGACGTCAAAGAAAAACGGGTTATTGACTACGTTAACGGTCAGAGGGATTTGGAAGCAAAAATATTAAGATTCATCGGAGATCCTGACCAGAGGATTGAAGAGGATAGTCTCCGTTTGCTTCGAGCGATCAGATTTAAAAACGGGCTAGATCTAAAATACGAAATTTCAACCTGGCGAGCAGTTACAAAGCTTCACGATCGGATAGCCAACGTCTCGAGTGAACGAGTAACCGACGAACTAGACAAAATTCTTAGCCTGACTCAAAGAGGACAAGCGATCGAGGATCTTTCTCGATCAGGGATTTTGGCTGTTATATTACCTGAAGTTGAGTCGCTCAAAGGAGTTGATCAGTCATGGAAGTTTCATACCGAAGGTGACGTGTTTAATCATACTCTGCTGGCGCTTGAGGCACTGCCCGTAGGGATAAATTTAGAAACCGTCTGGTCGACCCTGCTCCACGATATTGGAAAACCAGCCACTAAGGCAAGTGTGCCAGATAAGAAGTGGGGTGGTGAAAGAATCGGTTTTTACAACCATCATAAAATTGGGGCAGAACTAGCCCGAAAACTGCTTGAGCGCTTGGCTTTTTCCAACCAGAGAATTGAAAAGATTGTTTGGTTGGTCTATCACCATATGATGATTCATGAAATTCTAGAAATGAGACCGGGTAAGCAAAGGCGCTGGTTATTAGATCCTCGCTTGCCAGATTTACTTGAGTTGCACCGAGCCGACGCCTCTGGTAAAGAAAAAAAGATTAAACTAAACGCTTATCACGCGGTTAGCGCTTTAATGAAACTGGAACTGGCCAAGCCCCCGCCAGCCCTTAAATTAATTAACGGTCATGAAATAATGGATCAGTTTTCTCTCAAACCCGGTCCGAAAATCGGTCAATTACTTAAAATTATTGAAGAAGCTGTCTGGGACGGAACGGTCAAAACAAAATCAGAGGCTTTACTCTTATTAAAATCAAAGCTAAAATCCGATTAAGTCTTGACCGAGGATTTGAAAATCCGGGCCCGTTGCGTAGTTGGTAGCGCGCTTCCATGGCATGGAAGAGGTCGTCGGTTCGAATCCGATCGGGTCCACCACATCGGAAATTGCAAGTTTTGTTCTGTTGCCGAGCAAAGCGAGGCAACTAATTTATAGGGTAATATGTAAGATATACTAGCGTTGTTTACAAAAATGGATAAGGGTATACTCTAT
>CAYZGQ010000003.1:0-41960 GCA_964478135.1 uncultured Candidatus Saccharibacteria bacterium | reverse complement strand
ATCCGAGTTAGAGACATGAGACCAACTTTTTGATGGGACGCTCGAAGCTCTGCCCGCCAAAATCCCGCCAAAAAATCGTTCTCTTTGTTTGCGGAGCGGGATACCAGAATCGAACTGGCGCCTCGTGCTTGGGAAGCACGCGTTCTACCACTGAACTAATCCCGCTAAATTATCGGGCGTTTGGTCTGTTCCAGCCGGAATGAAAACCCGATCGAGCGATTTAATTTTAGCCCGATCCTCGGCATGTGCCAAGGGCTAACATAAACCGCTAAACCTGTCAACTATCGAGTCTTGACGGAATTTTGATTTTGGTTCAGGCTGTAAGTAGCGCTAAGTAGCTCGAATTAAGATCGAAAGTTAAGATCGAACTAATCTAATTTGCCGTTCAGGCTACAACTATGACCCCACCAGTAACCAATCACAAGAAAACTCAAATTAACGCTTGGTTTTTGGCACGAGAGGCGAGCGCGACCGGCCTGATAATTGCTCTGCCGCTGGTTTTTTTTATCTGGCTGGGTCACGCGATCGATCAGTTAATTGGAGTTCGGGCGGTTCTGGTTTTTGTCGGGCTAGTCCTAGCCTTGATCGTCTCTGGCACGACACTTTATCATCGGATCAAAAGTTGGTTATAGCTCAAGACAAGACCCTTAAGCCTCCAGTCTTAAACTATTAATTTTCAAGTTTCACTATTATGCCAGACATTCACATTTCTCTGGCCGCCGAGAAAATCAGCCAAATTGGCGGCATTCCAGTCACTAACTCAATGATTTCAAGTTTGGTCGTAACTGGCGCAATCGCCTTGATCGCGATTCTGATCAGACCGACAAGAACGGCTGTTCCAAAAGGTATCGCCAACGCCTGGGAAGCCTTGATCGAGGGCCTGCTGACAGTCAGCCAACAAGTCTTGGGCCAGAGGGCCCAGGCAATCCGTTATTTTCCGCTCGTAGCCACCATTTTTATTTTTGTGATCTTTAACAACTACTTTGGACTACTGCCTGGAGTCGGCTCGATTCTGGTTAACGGCCAAGATAGCCGGTCAGCCCTGTTTCGAGCCGGCACGGCCGATTTGAACACGACACTGGCGATCGCCCTAATATCGGTCTTAGCCACCCAGTACTACGGCATGTTGGAACTCGGCTTTTTTAATCACTGGAAAAAATATTTTAACTTCTCCAATCCAATTTTATTTTTTGTCGGCCTGCTCGAATTCATATCAGAGCTGACTAAAATGGTTTCGTTCTCGTTTAGACTCTTTGGCAACATCTTTGCCGGCGAGGTCTTGCTGGTATCAATCGGAGCGATCGTGCCGCTCGTGGCACCAGTCCCATTTTACGGATTGGAATTATTTGTCGGTTTTATTCAAGCGACGGTCTTTGGGATGTTAACCTTGGTATTCTTGAAAATCGCAACCGCCCATGACGGATAAAACAAGACTTATTGTAATTGTTAGGCTATAATTAAATAAATCAATAAAAGTAAAAACATTGTAGAAAGGAATCAATATGACAGAGGAAGCAATCAAATCGGTCGCTGCCGGCGCCACAATCGCCCTGGGCGGAGTTATGCCGGCCCTGGCGATCGGCCTGATGGCGTCCAAAGCGGTCGAAGCGATCGGCCGCAACCCTGAAGCGACCGGTAAAATTCAGACGGCCATGATCTTGGCAATCGCGTTTGCCGAGGCGATCGCGATCTATTCGCTCGTTATCGCCTTGACTATAAAATTCGTCTAAACCCGGCTTTAGATCGACTCAAAAAAGATGGCTTATCGCGATTAATCCGGGTTAGCCGATCGGCCAAGATGAATAAACTATTTAGCCATTGAATGTCAGTCCACGAGCTTAATGGTATCGCCAGTTTAGGTATTAACACCAAGGAAATCGTTTTCCAGATAGTTAACTTTGCCATATTACTCCTAATCCTGAAACTGACCGCTTATAAGCCAATCATCGCGGCTCTGGAAAAACGACGCCAGTTGATCGAGCAATCAATTAAAAGGAACGAGGAAATTGAACAATCTCACCAGCGTCTGGAGAAACAAAGTAACCAAATATTAAGCCAGGCTCAACTCCAGGTCCAAAAAATGATAAAGCAAGCCACAGATGAGGCGGCCAAATTTAAACAAGACGGACTTGACACTCTAAAGAGAGAACAGGCGCTCGAGCGCCAAAAAAACGCCGCCCGTCTGGCGGCTGATAAAGAATCAATGATCAAAGAGGCTCGCCGGCAGATCGCCCAATTGGTCGTAGCGACGACTCAAAAAATTTTGACTCAATCGCTAAATCAAGATGATCAAGTAAAAATAATCAAACGAGCCCTTGATCAGGCCATCCGATGATCAACTCATCACTATCCAGTTTAGCCCAAGCCTTCGCCCAACTTGTTCGAGGCCAGCCGGAGCAAGTAAAACGTTACGCCAACAAATTCTGGCAGATGTTAAAAGCGAGCGGCTTTGACAAAAAACCGGATCGGGTCTACCAAGCCGTTGCTCGGGCGATTAACGCCCAGCAAGGTATCCAGGAAGTGGTTGTTGAGACCCCGCTTGAGCTGACAAGCGAGTTATCAGAGCTTGTTCGAAGGAAAATCATCAATCTGGCTCTGGCTCCAAACCCAGTCATCAGATCGGTTCGAAACAACCATCTGATCGCCGGAGTTAAAATTACGATCGGGGATCAAATAATCGATCTAAGTCTCGCCCGCCAACTCTCGGATCTAGAAGCATCACTAACTCAATAAATTATGACCAGTAACGTGACACTCGGATCAGATTTGGCTGAAATTCTCAAACAAGAGATTGAAGGCTTAAAACTGACCGTCCAAGTTGAAACAAGCGGGATCATTACCGAAATTGGTGATGGGGTGGCTAAGGTTTGGGGGCTGTCCCAAGCCCAAGCGGGCGAGATGATTGATTTCGGATCCGGCCGATTTGGTTTGGCGCTCAACCTTGCCCAAGATGAGGTTGGGATTATCCTGCTCTCGGATGAGCGCGGACTCAAAGCTGGCCAGAGGGTTAAAACAACCGGCCGGATTCTCTCGGTGCCGGTCGGGCCGGCTCTGCTGGGCCGAGTTGTTAATCCGCTCGGCCAACCGCTTGATGACGCCGGAGCGATCAAAACCGACCAAATCAGTCCTGTTGAAAAAGCTGCCCCGGGGGTGATCGAACGCCAATCGGTTAATACGCCTTTGCAAACCGGCATTAAAGCGATCGACGCGATGATCCCGATCGGTCGGGGTCAGAGAGAACTTATCATCGGCGACCGACAAACCGGCAAAACAGCCCTGGCGATTGACACAATTATCAACCAGACTAGAATCAACCGACGAATTAAAGAAAACAAATTATCGGGCTTGAAACCGGTTTACTCAATCTATGTCGCGATCGGCCAGCAGCGCTCTCGGGTTGCCAAAATTATTGATCGGCTAGAGCGGGAAGGGGCTATGGAGTGGACCGTGGTCGTGGTGACTTCGGCCGCCGATCCGGCCTCGCTCCAATACCTGGCGCCCTACGCCGGCTCGAGCATAGGCGAATTCTTTCGCGACCGTGGTGACGACGCCTTGATTGTTTATGATGACCTTTCCAAACACGCCTGGGCCTACCGGCAAATATCACTCTTGCTCAAGCGCCCGCCCGGCCGGGAGGCCTACCCGGGCGATGTGTTTTATCTTCACTCGCGCTTGCTCGAACGCTCGGCCAAACTAAGCGATAAGAACTCCGGCGGATCGCTGACCGCCCTGCCGATCATCGAAACCCAAGCCGGCGATATTTCAGCCTACATTCCAACCAACGTAATTTCGATCACCGACGGCCAAATCTTTTTGGAAAACGACCTGTTCTACCAAGGGATTCGACCGGCAGTTTCGGTTGGTCTATCTGTCTCGCGTGTCGGCGGAACGGCCCAAATTAAAGCTATGAAGCAGGTGGCTGGTCAACTGCGACTCCAACTGGCCCAGTTCAGGGAGCTAGCGGCCTTTGCCCAATTCGCAACAGATCTGGACCCGCAAACAAAACAGCAAATCGAACGGGGCAAACGAATGACCGAGTTACTCAAACAGCTCCAATACCAACCAGAACCGATCGGGCTTCAGGTGGTCAAAATTTACGCCGTAATTAATGGTTACTTCGACAGCCTGCCGGTTGAACAAGTTAAGCTGTTCGAGCAGAAATTGGCTGACCGGCTCGCAACCGATCACTCAAAACTGCTGGACGAAATTGAAAAAACAGGCCAGCTTAGCCCAACGATTGAAAATAAAATTAAACAGATAGTCAGCCAGATTACGCCTAAACAACCAGCCAATCAAGACGGCCCAAACCAGGCGGAAAAAACCGATCAAACACAAACGACCAATATCGACGGATCCGCCCGATCTGATACAAGCATCTAATTCTCTAAAACCATGCCTTCGCTCCAACAAATCAAACAGCGTCTCAAGTCAATCAAAAACACCCGCCAAATTACCAAGGCAATGGAGCTGGTGGCGGCCTCAAAAATGCGCCGGGCCCAAGAACAGACCAAAAAATCCCGAGACTACGCCCAAGTTAGTCTGACCACTATTTCCAGTCTGACCGCCAGTCTTGATAGAACAAAACACCCACTGCTCGATCAACGACTGGTCAAAAGGGGACTCATGATCGTAATTGGTTCGGACCGCGGTCTGGCCGGCGCCTACAACTCTCTTTTGGCACGCACAGCCAGTCTGTTTTTAACTAACAACGACCGAGTCGCCTTTGAGGTCGTGACGATCGGCCAAAAGGCCCAAGACTACTTTCGCCAAACCAAAATCAAGTTAAGAGCCACCTTTACCAACCTTCCGATCCACCCGACAATCCGAGATGTCGGTCCGATCGCCAAGCTGGCCATTGATGGTTTTAGTCAAAAAATATACGACGCGGTGTATATGTCCTACACCCATTGCCACTCGACGATTAAACAAGAACCAATGGTCAGTCAAATTCTGCCGGTTGTTTTGTCAGATCAATTAGCCACTACCGGATCATCAGGCGATCAAGAAAGTGTTGAACCAGCAAAACAAACTCTCGAGTACAGATTCGAACCAACCCAAGACGAACTGCTTAAGTTCATACTGCCCCGAGTAATCGAGGTGCAGATCTATCAAAAAATTCTGGAAGCGATCGCCTCGGAGCAATCGGCTCGGATGGTGGCAATGAAAAATGCTTCTGACAACGCCCGGGAAATTATCGACCAATTAAACTTAAGCTACAACAGTCTGCGTCAAGCTAAAATCACCCAGGAGCTAACTGAAATTTCTACCGCGGTTAGGGCGGTTTAGACCAATATTATGACCCAAAAAATTAAAGCAACAATTCAGCAAATAATCGGAGTCGTGGTCGATGTCGAGTTCAAGGATCCAAATGATCTGCCCAATACTTACGACGCCCTAGAGGTCAGTTTGGAAGACTCGACATTCGGCGGCCGGGGCAAACTCGTGCTCGAAGTTCAGCAGCAGCTCTCCGACACCCTCGCGCGCTGTCTTGCCCTGGGCTCGACCGATGGCTTGCGTCGGGGTGACAGGATCGAGCTAACCGGACAGCCAATCCAAGTGCCGGTTGGGGACGCAACGTTAGGCCGAATGTTTAATGTTCTAGGCCAGCCGATCGACGGCAAGGCAGAACCTAAAACTAAAGAATTCCGGCCGATCCACCAAGAACCACCAAAGCTGACCGAGCAAGAAACCAAATCCGAAATTTTTGAAACAGGCATTAAGGTGATTGATCTAATCGCCCCAATCTTAAAAGGCGGTAAGGTCGGTCTGTTTGGCGGGGCCGGGGTTGGGAAAACTGTCTTGCTGACCGAACTGATTCACAACATCGCCACTCGTCACGGCGGGCTATCGGCCTTCGCCGGGGTGGGCGAGCGAACAAGAGAAGGGAATGATTTATATCATGAAATGATCTCGACAGGAGTGCTTGATAAAACAATACTCGTTTTCGGTCAGATGAACGAACCGCCTGGAGCGCGTTTGCGGGTTGCCCTGACCGCCCTGACCATGGCCGAAAAATTCCGAGACTCGGGCAAAGACATGCTCATGTTTATTGACAACATCTTTCGGTTCACCCAAGCCGGCTCGGAAGTCTCGGCCCTGCTGGGCCGCCTACCAAGCGCCGTCGGCTACCAGCCTACCTTGGCAAGTGAAATGGGTAAACTGCAAGAGCGAATCACCTCAACCAACAAAGGCTCGATCACATCGGTTCAAGCAATCTACGTCCCGGCCGACGACTTGACTGATCCAGCCCCGGCCACCACTTTCGGGCACTTAAACTCAACCATTGTCTTGAGTCGAGGGTTGGCTGAATTGGGAATTTATCCAGCGGTTGATCCGCTTGACTCAAACTCGACCATTTTGGACCCCCAAGAGGTTGGATCAGAACACTACCAAATCGCCCGGGAGGTTCAGCGAGTCCTTCAGCGCTACAAGGATTTGCAAGACATTATTGCTATTTTAGGGATCGAAGAATTAAACCAAGAGGACAAAAAAATAGTCGCTCGAGCGCGCCGTATTCAACGATTTTTATCGCAACCCTTCCATGTGGCCGAGCAATTCACCGGTCAAAAAGGTTGTTATGTCGCCATCGGTGACACGATTCAGGGCTTCAAAGAAATCCTGGAGGGTAAACATGACGACAAACCGGAACAGGCTTTTTATCTCAAAGGGACGATAGAGCAAGTTAAGTGACAACTTAGAGTCTTAAAATTTCAAAACCAGAAATCAAATCAATCTCAAATCATGATAAAAAAATGTTCAAAACTTTAATCTTTGTTTTGATCCCCTTTGAATTTTAGAATCCTAGAAATTAAAAATCTCAATGGAATCAGGAATAATATTTGAACTGATTACGCCCGATCGGACACTATTTTCCCAAAAAATTTACGAGGCGATCTTGCCAGCCAAAGATGGCCAGATCGCGATCCTGCCCAATCACATCCCGCTTGTTACAATATTGAGACCGGGCATAGTCTCGCTCCGACTCAAGTCAACCGATCAAGACGATCAGCTCGAGCACGTGGTAGTCTCGGGTGGTTTTGCCGAAGTAACAGGCAATCGGGTTAGGATTTTGGCTGACGCGGCCGAGCGGGCCGATGAGATTGACGAACTGCGCGCCAGACAGGCGATGGAGCGGGCTGATCAACTTAAGCATCAAGTCGCCGATGAGATCGCCTTAGCCGACGCTACCGCCGCGCTCGAGCGCTCACTCGCTCGACTCAAACTGACTGAACTTAAAAAACGCCGCCACAGCCACTCCGGCTAAGGTAATACTCAATAGCTGGTTGGAAAAATTAGCTAATAACCTAGTGAAACCTGGACAATAAATCCTGATGATATTCTAATATTCTTAAGAATTACAGAATATCTCAATAAACGTGTGTTTGATTAAATTCTCGTAATATTCTGATATTCTTGAGAATATTAGAATGATCTACTAATTTTTTGGGGAGGGGGTTACGCTTAAAGAGATATAATCTAAAAGAGATATGATCTAAAACGGAACCATAGATAGATTGGACAGATTTGGCCTTTCCTTTATAGAAGTTGGTGGTATCGAACTTAAAACTAGGTTTAGTTGTCAACCTGCGGTAACGGCAAACGATGATTAAAACTCTTCAATCGCACAGAATTAAATTCACCATTAACACTGATGGTCCAGAAATGCTCCGGACCAATTTACGCATGGAGATGGAAATGATGATCAACCGCAAGGTACTAACAAAACGAGAGGTTTTACAAACAAATACATGGGCCAAAGAGGCCATTTTTTTTGAACAAGAATAACCAAAAGAGCCGAGCGCGGGTTAATTAGCCCGAGTAGAAAAAGAACGATATTAGGCCAGTGTCACGACATCAGCCTCGCGGACTTTGTCGTCAACCTTCAGACCAATCACATCACCCTTTTTGGCGCTTTCGACATCTTTTTTGTCGATTTGCATTTGCTCGACCGTTTGGCTGATGTCGGTCGTGTGACCCTTGATCTGAACTTGATCGCCGGTCTTGAGCGAGCCGGATAGCTCGACAATACCCACTCCAAGTTTGCCGTAGTAATGGATGACTTTTCCGACAACCTGTTGGTTAGAACCCATAATACCTCCTATTTTAATAGGCCTTATGAGCAAATTAACTCGAATGAAGGCTAATAAATTGTATCAATTTAATTTAATAGTGCTCCGATTGACCGGACTTGTCAAGCGACTTGATAAATTAAATTACCGACAGTATAGTATTATTGCTTGGGGCTGTGGTGTAGCCTGGTTAACACATCTCCCTGTCACGGAGAAGATCGCCGGTTCGAATCCGGTCGGCCCCGCCAATCGGGACTTGTCAAGTTTGAACAAGTCGCCTTAAGGCTTTGCTGACTTAGCTAGTATTTCAAATCGTTTTTGGAACGAAAACGAAATACGTTTAGCAATAAGGGCAAAAAAATTTTAATCATATATATTTTTTTAATTTTCAATACGCATACCTCATCGGAAATCTATTTTTCTCGCTGTTTTGGGTAATCAACACAAGGTGTTGAAAACCCAGCCTTGCAAGAACTCGCCTTGACTAAAAAGTTTCGGTCGGGCAGTCATTTCGCCCGCCGACTTGTACCCGAAGTTTCATGGCAGGCCAAGCCCTGATAGTTCGGTGAGAATTTTATCAAACAGACACCGCCTGTCTGGAGATAGAGTAATCAAAAATTAATCAATTTCCTTACTTTAGCCTTGTCTTTGAGCTCTTTCAAAAAATCGTCGAAAGTCTTGTCAATCCGACCGCTTCTCTGCTCAACTTTGATAACGTGAAAACCAAACTCGCTTTTGACTAGTTCAGGCTGAACTTGATCGACTGGAGCACTAAAAACAGCTTGCTCGAGCTCTTTAACCAGCTGGCCCCGCTCGACTTTTCCCAAATCGCCCCCTTTATCGGCGCTCGCTATATCCTGGGAAAACTCACGAGCCAGGTCGTCGAAGTTATCACCTTTGATCGCTCGTTCTAAAACTTCCTTGGCTTTCTTCTCATTGTTGATCACAATATGTTTGGCTTGTACGTGAATAAGTAATTCTTGGCGGACCTTGTCTTTAATCAGCTGGGCCGCGATCAATCTCTTAAAATCTTTGACCGACATACCGTAGAGGTTAAACAATACTTTCTTAACCTCTGTCTCTCCCCCGTTATCCTTCGCCAGATCGTTAAAAGCCTGGTCAATTTCAGCCTGGCTAACCCTTATGCCGGACTGGCCGGCCTGAATATTGAGTAAAACCCTCTCGACAAGTTGGTCACCTAATCCAGACCGGGCCTTAGATGGCTCTATTGGCTGGCCGGTTCTGGATGAAAACTGCTCTATGTATAAATATTCTCTCTCAAAACCGGCGGCCGAGATTACTCGACCGTTGACCAAAGCAGCCGGCAAAGGATAAATTCTCAACGCGTTAATCACAGCTGGTGATATATTACCCTTGAGGTAATATAACCAACTGACACCCAACAAACCAATTAGATACAGGCCGAAAATAAAACCAATCAGCCAGCCTCGAGCCCGAGCCAAAATTAAATTAGCTCGGCTAATCGGTATTTGAACTGTTTGAGCTGATCTAGCTAAACCAGGTAAAATGTTAAATTTGGAAAACAAAAGCCGAGCTTTGACCAAGAAAGCCTTGTTAAATCTGACTAATGTTTTAACCAATTTTTTAATCATTTTCTGGTCTTAAAAAATCTCTTAAAACGATAGACTAATCTAGTTGATCACGGCTTTAGGGCTTTAGACTATTTGAAAGACTGACGAAGACATTATAACAACAATCAATATAAGATAAACAATCGCCCAAGTTAGAAAGCTTTTTTTTGATCCTGATGCGAACAGTTCTCCCGCTTGATTAGCTAGCCAGTAACTAGCAACCAAAACAAACGACTTGACCAGTTGAGCAATCGGCCAAAACTCAAGTATGAGCCCCAACTCGAGCGCGATTAAACCGATCGTAAATGACATAAGCTGGAGTTCGTGATGGTGACCCCAGTTAAGACCAGCCCGGGTTTGATCGAAAAAAAACGACCAACCAAAAACCATACCAATGGCAAGTAAAGCCAAGATCGTGTTCAAGCCACCTTTGTTGATTACTAGAAAGAGCAAATCTGTCGTGATAAATAGGAAAACCAGTGTCAACCCCATGAATTAACCTTCAATATCTTTTAATTATGGACCTTGAGCCTTGATTGTTGTTTGTGATTCATTTAAAATCCTAAGACCGCTTTGACTCAATGCCAGGGCATCTTGACCGATATCAATAGTTAGATCAGCTACCGGTTTCGATCTTACTTCCGGGGGAGAGTCGACGCTCGAACCAACCTGAAACATTTTGGCCAAAAATTCGAGCGCCCGCGGTTTTTTGCCACCGGTGTGGTCCACAATTAAAGTTTTTGAGCGAACTGTCGGCCCAGTACTTTGAGTAGCCAGGGCGTAACCGAAAGACTTTAAATCTTTGATCAATTCACTTGACGCACCTGGCTGGCCAGTTGAGTCAATTACTTCTAGACTTGCCTTCTCTAGCGCGAGAGCCGGATCGGTAAATATTTCGTGGGCGATTCTTTGAATCTCCTTATAGTTTCCAAATCCCAGTTTAGGCACCAGCAAGTAGGCCCGGTTGTCGTTTAAGTCGGGTTGAAGAGGACTATTGATGGATGAGTCAAGGACCTTGATAATAATGTTCTTTGGTTCAATATCTTTGACTAGTTCAACCAATCGCTCAATCTCCAAAAGTGTTAAATCGGTTCTAATGTGATCTCCGGCGACACTTGCTAGCTCAACCAGTTTTTTAGGATTAACCAAAGCCCGGCTGGATAATGTTTTCTCCTTAACAGATTGAATGACTTGGATTTGTCTTCTCGAG
Source organism: uncultured Candidatus Saccharibacteria bacterium (assembly GCA_964478135.1). GTDB lineage: Bacteria > Patescibacteriota > UBA1384 > GWA2-35-9 > CAYZGQ01 > CAYZGQ01. Next base: position 31,089 of record CAYZGQ010000003.1, on the reverse strand, counting down.
CGAGCAAAATCAGAGCCCTCGCCGTTTGAACCATGTCTCGATCGGGCGTACTTTAAGGCGGTCTCTCCGTCAAGTTTACGGCTGCCGGCTTTAATTGAAAATGGTTCAAAATCAACCATATTGTCGGCTGGGTAAAGGGGATCGTATATATCTCGTTCGACTTCAAGAGTTATCCCGCCTAAAGCGTCGACAACCTTGCGAAAACCCTCAAAATCAACTTGGAAGAAGTAGTGAATCGGTATGTCTAAAACAGTCTCAAGAGCTTTCTTAAGTCCCGCCGGTCCGCCGCCGACAAATTTTTTACTTTGTTCGGCTAATGAGTATATATTATTGATTTTACCCGATCCTGTTAGGGGTTTAGGATAATTAACCACCATATCCCTAGGAATAGTTAAAAACGCGACCTGTTTGTTAAACGGGTCTAAACTGGCCGTGATGATAGTGTCGGTCAGTAAACCTCCTTTGTGACCAACTCCGCCCATACCTAAAATCACGATGTTAATTCGGTTTTGCCCCTCTCCTTTGAGCTCAATACCTCGGCGCAAGAGCGGCGAAAAACCGGTCATGTTGCTGACCGTAATTTTAGAAAGGGCGTTAATAATCGGAGTTACCAGAACTATCAAAAAAACGACCAGGACGAGCAGAGCAAAAACAGCCAGGCGTTTGCGCCACCTGGTTTGTTTATTGACTAACAGCTTGGTTAGTCTGTCTGGAGAAATATCTGAATCGTCCCCCGTTGGCGACTCTTGGTATCGAGTTTGGGACATCTCAATTTAACTGTAGCATGTTAAACCAAAAACGTGAACCGGCAAATTAAGGAGAAAATTGAGTTTTCCACATTTTCCGATCTTGACAGACTAAGTCAAAACCAGCTAGTTTTGACTTAAATGAAAATTCAAAAGAGAACGATACTATAACGATAGAAATCCGTTAAACGGCCGTCTGGCCGTTTTTTAAAGCCTTGGGCCAGCCCGAGGCGAACTTTCCAAAACACCTGAAAAAGGAGGCCAAAATGATCAAAACCCTCTTGTCAGAATTTAGGAATAGTGACCGATTGTACCAGGCCTGGGATGATCTATTAAAACTCTTAACCCAAAACAAAGGGCGAGTCGATCTGACCCTTAAAAATCCAAACCGCAACTTGAAGTTAGTCTTGGACGCGCTTTTGGGACCGATCCTCAACAGTCTGACAGAGGATAAAAAATGTCACTTAGTCGTCTTTAATCCAGACGACTCGGATTTTGGAAAAATTATCGCCCTTTGGCTAGAAATACCTTGTTTTAACTCTGAAAAACTGATCCAAAAAGGGTTAAGAGTGGTCCAGACAATTAGTGTCTTGGACTTAAATCTAGACTTGAGTCAAAACGGACTAATTCTGCCCAATAGCGTTCCCCTTGTCGTTGTCGCTACGATCGCGTTCAAGACACTCTATCAACCAACTCAAACAACCCAAACCGACCCGGACAAGGCAATAGTCACTGATTCTGGACTAAACAGTCCCATTTTGACAATCTTCCCAGTCTTACCAAGCTAACCTTAAAACTAATTCTTGACCTTTAGAGATTCGGGTCGCTCGCATATTTTACCCTAGCGAGTTTGACCCGATTTTGTTTTATTTGCTTGTGAACGAACGACCGGGCTTGACTAGCATCTCGTTCGTATAAAATGACCGGCCATTTACCGGCCCAGCCAAGACTATTGGCCACTACCACAGCTAGCCTGTCTTGAGTAAACGAACCTAAACCTGATTGAACGATTATCGCTTTAATAAAAGTATAGTCTTTTGGGGCTTGCTTGAACGCCAGAGATTTAATCGCTCCAACGAGCGATCGGTCAAGCTTTGAGGTAAGAACCCTTGTGTCAGCCCGAGATCGACCAACCAGACTCAAATCATTTGTCAGCCGAACCCAGACATAGCCGTTCTGGCGAGAAATTATCAAGTATTTTTTAGTCATAATTACTTAATGGAGGTGTTAAAACAATAACTAACCCGAGCAAAAAAGTCGAAGTCAGTATAATGAGACTCGGGTTTAAAGAACCAATTAATCCAAAAGTTCGATCGGCCTTGGCTAAAAACAAGGCTTGATCCAAATCAATCGGTCGGGGCAGATCAAGCCCAATAGCTAGTCTGTTGATTAATTGGCGATCGCTCTGATCGTGGGTCTCCAACAGACTAACCAAGACTCTAGGCTCAAGATCACGCAAGTCAGACTGATTCAACCGAGTCTGGCTTGACTGGTTTAATGTCTCCTGGTTTAGTTGATCTTGGTCAGTTGATTTTTGAGATTGACCTGAATCAGAACTTTGGTTTTGACGAACCGACTCGATCACTTGAACCGCTTGATCAAAATCCGGGACAACTCTCAATCCAGTATCGGTTAACTCGACCAAACCTTCGACTGAAATTTTATCGCCAACCTGAAGGCTCTGTTTGACAATCCCAAGGCTAGCTAAAAATGAGACTCTGACCTCACCAGTCTCGTCTTTGAAATAAAAACCGCTTGAGAACCGACGGGAAACAAAACCAATCAATCTAACCCTTTGGCCAATCAAGCTTTCTAGCTGGCCAATCACAGCCGAAACTGCCAAACAAGAGTCAGGCCCGCTAGAACATTCGGGAACGATTGTAAGTATATTCGCCTGACCCGGGGTTGGAGTTTGGCTGATCCGCCAAACTCGATCAATTAAAGCCCAGACAAAACCAGTCTTAAGCGAGGGAAAGTCGGTCTGGTCAACGACTTGACCATCAGGAGCGATTAGTCTGACCGAATCACCCGTGTCATTCAAGGCCAAACCGGTCAAAGTTCTAGTCAGGCTAAGGTACTGATTCGGTTGTAAATCGTGATTGGGCAATTGATAGGCCCTAGAACCGTCTGGAGCATCATCAATCAGCCAGCCATCAAGACTGACCGTTTCACCGGTATGATTATACAGCTCAATATATTCTTGAGTTGAGTCAGCAGGCTTAGCATAGACTTCGCTGATGACCAGCTTTGGCCAGACTTGAAGGGCTGAATTTTTCGCCCCTGGCGTGCCAAAATGACCGGTCTGTTCTTTAAAATTAAGGACGTTTAGGGCTGAACGCCAGTTAGAACTTTCAGCTCCGCTGGTCTTGGGATCGACTCTCTCCATTGATCGGATTATTCGACCATTTAAGCCCGCCCAAGGTTCACCTTGACCATCATCAAGACTATCAATCACTTGGCCAAACTGGTTGATCAGTTGGTATTTTCTATCACTGTTACCCAGGCTTAATGAACTGGTAACCCAGTCGGCTTGAATCGCCAAGAGGGTCTTGATCGAATCGGGCTTAAAGTTGGCGATTAGAAAATACCCCCCTGGGCCAACTGACGAGCCCTCGGGTAAAACCAAGTTTCTCTTAGAACTAGCGGCCTGTTCGATCATCCAACCGCTTAACTCAACAGCTGATTGGCTCGGATTATACAACTCTAGCCATTCATCGGCGCTTGAGCTGGATGAACCAGCCCAATTAAGTTCGTTGATCACAACCGCTCCCACCCGATCGGGTTTGGCTAAAATCGCGCCTAAAAGAGCGATTAAAAACAGGGCTTTCTTTGGGCTAGTTCGGCTCGTTTTAATTAAAAACAATCTCCGCGCTCGGCCCTCCAGCGTGGATGAGCTTGACCAGGTCATAATTGATTCGATCAAAAACTTCCGGCATCCGATCGAGCTTGACACCCTTTAGTCTGGCCTTAATCAACTGATCGGTCAAAGTCTCGATCTTGATCGCGCTCACGATCCCGCCTTGACAATCCATACAGTTAATAAGTTCCATCAAAAAAGAGACTAGCAGTGTCTCTTGATCAAGCCCGTCCACCTCGACCGAGTGCTCAAAAAAACCTTGATCAGACTTGGTTTGAGGTTCAACAATTTTGACTAGCTCGACCAAAGATTTTAAAATATCTTGAAATGTCTTGGCCCTGACATGGCAGGCCAAACTACCATCGGCTCTCATAACACAGGCAACCTGTTTTGACTCAACCGTTGCGCCAGCCATGTCTGATCGCCATTATCCGATTCGCGACCGCGTGGGGGTAGGGCAAATGAGATATCGTGATCGACTCCTGCGGCCCGGCAGTTTCAAGCTGAACCGTCCCAAAACCAAACAGATGAGTCAGGAGACCTTTTTGAATGGCATTGGCGTCTTGAATGTCATGGATTGAAATCTGAATAGTTTCAAGATAGAAAACAGTTTTTTGGATCATGGCGATAACTGAACTATCGGTCACGATTAAGACATCGTTAAAATACGTCTTCCATTCGGCGAAAGCGATAAAGGCCAGGGTCGCCCAGACTAATGGGATCAAAAAACCGACTAAAATAACAACTATCCTCCCTGGTTCTAGGAGCGAAGAAATCGCTCCTGTGATCCAAATAAGGATCGCGCTGGCCGCGATGGCCGAAAAAACTACCATTAAAATCGGGCCGGCTAGGGCGAATATATGCTTGCGAACCCAAAATATCACCTTTTGATTACGTCTAACTTCTTTGATGATAGCCGGTTCTTTCTCAAAGACTTTAATCATTGTACTTATCCAGTATAAACCAATTTAGTTATTTATTCCTGGTTTAAACATCAATATATATCCTAGGGTTAACCGGGACACCGTCCTCGCGAAGTTCTAAGTGAATATGGCTCCCGTCGCCGCCCGGGGAGATCGCTCGGGCGAATCCAGTATTGCCGCACGACAAGATTGAATCACCCCGTTTAACCTCTTGGGATTCTGATACTAAAATTACCGACCCGTGGGCGTATAGACTAGTCACGCCCGAGCCATGATCTAGGACAACAGTTTGACCATAGCCATAACGACTGCCGGCCGATATTACCTTGCCATCGGCAACAGCTCGGAGCGAGTCTCCGATCGCGCAATCAATATCAAGGCCTGTGTGAAAATCCTGAACAAAAGTTGGCTCGCCCCATTCGGTGGTCACTAGACCGACAAAAGGCGGACTAAACTCAAGGTTGCCAATTTTTTTAACACCGGATGATCGGCCCCGATTGCGAGCCGATTGAGTGATTCGAAACAGTTCACTCGTAACATCCTGGTAGGCCCGTCTAGCTTCTTCGAGCAGTTGTTCAAACTCCTTTTGCGCCTCTTGACTGTTGCGGGCCAGCTGGGTTTTTCTAGACTGTTGGGCCTCAAGACCCCGCCGGCGCGCCTCTTGCTGGGATTTCAAAGAATCAAGCTCTCTTTGTTTGCCTTTGAGCAAATCCCGATTTTGATCAAGCTGGGCTTGAACGTTTTTCAAAGCGCTGATTGTGTCTTCGATCTCTTGCTCAATCACCGAGGTGTCGGTTGTTTCAATAACCGCCTGGGAGATGGTTTGGGCTGATAGAAGTTGGACTAGAGTTGACTCTCCGGTAATTTCGTACAAATAATTGATCAATTCGCGCTGATAGGACCGTTGAACCTCAATTTGTTCGCCCTTTTGCCTGATCTGCTGGCTCAAATCGTTAATCTGTTCCTGAACCGAGATTATTTCCTCTTGGGTTTGGTTGATCTTTCTTTGGGTTAGTTCTATGTCGTCGTTAAGTTTGGAAACATCTTTATTAAGCTGTAAGGCTTCCTGTTTTTTGACTTCGGCTTGGCGGCGATTTCTTTCAACTTCTCGAGCTAGGGTCTCTCTTTTTTGTCGGAGTTCATTAATTTTATCAGAGTTTTGGGCTAAAACAGGACCTTGAGCTAACAGCACTAGACCCAGCCCAATCACTAGAACGAAACAAAACTTTGAAAACCGCAGGTAATCGAACAATTTAGCCTCCTTAGAGTCTAATGTGTCGTCGTATCGCTATCATACTGGTGCCGAAAGTAATTGCAAGACTGGTAACCAAGGAAATGCTGACCAAGAAAACAATGTTGGAGACAAAAATTCTAACTAAACCTTCGGGCGCTTCTAAAAGAAAACGGCTCAAGTAAGGCGCCAAAAACGAAACCCCTAGAGCGCTGGTAGCGATCGCGAGTAGGCTGGCCAAAACAGCCACCCCAGCCGCTTCGACTAAAAATGGCAGTCGGATGAACCAGCTGGTTGCCCCAACCAGCCGCATAACCTCAACTTCGTCAAGTCTTGAGATAATGATTAATCGAATTGTGTTGATCATAACTAAAACCGCGATTAAGACAAAAAGGACGACCAAACTAAAACTGACTGATTGGGCGACATTAATAATAGCGATTAGTCTTTCTATCGCCAATCGATTGGTTTCATAGCTCACCCGGTGGATTTTGGCTTGCCAGTCAGATGAACTCAATTGAGAGTAAAGTTGGTCGAGCAGCTGGGTCTCAGAAGACTTGATTTTAAGACTTCGTCTCAAAGGATTGCTGGTCGGGCTGACCAATTGCTTGATACTGGTTGGAATTGGCCGGTTTTGAAACAGGGCCAAGGCCTCTTCCTTGCCGACATATGTCACCTCTGACAGTCCGCTCCGGGCCTTTAAGTTAAGCTGTAAATCTTTGATTTCCTGATCGGAGACCTCATCATTGAAAAAAACAATAAAATCAATTTTGTCTTTAATAATGTCCGAGACAGTCCCGACTGACTTGTGGATGATAAAAAAGGTGATAATCATTACCAAGGCCAAGGCGGTCACTAAAACGCCAGCCAACTCCAGCCACAAGTTTCGGGTAAAATTGACCAGTCCTAATTTCAAAACTCGTTTAAGGGTTGTTAGACTCATGGTAGTTAGCCCATATAACGGCTGACCGGCCGGTCAAACTCAAGTTGACCGGTCTTAAGGGCGATGACCCGTCGGCGTAAACTATCAACTATCGTCTTGTTGTGGGTCGCCAAAATAACGGTCGTGCCTCGAGAATTAATCTTTAACAGCAATTTAATAATATCCTGGGCGTTGCCAGGGTCAAGGTTACCGGTTGGCTCGTCCGCTATTAAAATCTTGGGCAGATGAACCAGTGCCCGGGCGATTGAAACGCGCTGTTTTTCCCCACCCGAGAGTTCTAGAATGTAGTTGCTGGCCCGGTACTCCAAGCCAACCAGTCTTAAAATTTTGTCCAGTCGATCCTCGATCACTTGGTTGGAAAAATCACTCACTTCCAAGGCAAAGGCGATATTCTCGGCAACGGTTTTTTGGCGCAGGAGTTTAAAGTCCTGAAAGACAACCCCGATCTTGCGCCGATAGTAAGGCAGTTCGTTGGTTGTTAAGTTAATGATCTCGCGCCCGGCGACTAAAATTGAACCCGAGCTTGGACTCTCCTCGGCAATTAAGAGCTTAACCAGAGTTGACTTGCCGGCCCCGGAGGGCCCGACTATCGAGACAAACTCGCCCGAGCTAATCGAGAAACTAATTTTATTAACGGCCCGGATAGATTGGTAGTACTTTGAAACGTCCCTTAGTTCAATTAAAGCCCTTGGGTTAAACTGCGGCGCCTTAACCGGCTCGGACGGACTAATAAGAGAACCGACAACACGTTTTAAAATTGAGGCTGACAAAAAACCCTCCTTAAGATTGATCCAATGTTAAGCACTGGCTGATGCTTATCTAACCAGCTCGCTCGCTAACTTGGTATAATCCAGTGTATTAAGAACTTGCTCGCTGGTCAACCAGCCTCTTGCCGCTTGGGCAACTCCCAAGCCCATTAAACCTAACTGATCCGGGCTATGAGAGTCGGTGTTAATAACGAATTTATTGCCCAGCTGACTGGCTTGCCTTATCAGTCGGTCTGGTAAATCAAGCCTATAAGGAGCGCTATTGATTTCAAGGGCGACACTGGCTTGGCGGCAAGCTGTAAACAGGTCTTGCCAGAAAATGTCCATGCCTGGTTGCTTGTTGAGCCGACGACCGCTGGGATGGGCCAAGGCATGGACGTACCTGTTGTTGATCGCTTTCAAATAACGCTCGGTCAAGACTCGCCCGGATTGATTGAAACTCGAGTGGATCGCAGCCAAGACCCAGTCACATAATTTAAGCGTTTGGTCGTCCAAATCAAGCTGGCCGTCAGCTCTAATATTAAGTTCAACACCTAGTAGGAGGCGAAACTTATGGCGCTTATATCTCTCGTTGAGCCGATCGAAAATTTTTCTTCGCACAATTATCTGGCGCCGGTCCAGACCCCCGGTCACTCCTAGTCCCTGTGAGTGATCGGTAATCGCAAGATAGGAATAACCCAGTCCGATCGCGGCCCGGGCCATCTCTTCCGGGCCCAATCGGCTAAACGAAAGCCTGGTGTGAGCGTGAAGGTCGCCCTTAATATCTTTCAGCTCTATTAGTTTGGGCAGTTTATGGGTTAGGGCCGCCTCAATCTCGCCTCGATTTTCACGCAGTTCAGGCGGGATCCAGTCCATCCCAAGAGTTCGGTAAAGCTTGGCCTCGGTTGGGCATGTCACCAACCCATCTTGACTCGTTTTTACTCGAGCTAATTTGTTGTGCTTGGTCTTGCCTGTCTTGAGTATCTTCAGCCCATGTTCGGAAATCGAAAAGCCGTGCTGAACCGCCCAGGATCGCAACGCGATGTTGTGCTCTTTTGAGCCTGTCAAGTGTTGTAGGAGTGAGCCATACTCTTTTTGAGCCAGTATTTCTAAATCAATCCGGGTTGACTTAAAGCTGTGTATAACAACAGCCTTGGTCTTGCCCTGGGCCAAAACTCTTTTGATTCCATTAAGCTTGACAAAATAATCAATCACCCTAACGGCTGATCCTTTTTTGACTGACGCGACTAGATCAATATCTCCGACCGTTTCCTGCCATCGGCGCAAACTCCCGACAACGTCAGCCTGAATCACGCCCGGGTGGTTTTTAAGACCCGTGAGCAAGGTCTGGGCAATCGGGAGTGCCTCGGCAATGGTCAGCCGGGCGGTCTGACGGCCAATCTGATCGGCCCCGCGGATTATGTTTTGGAGTGTTTTTTCTTTGAGTGACAGTTGGGCTAGTTTTTGGATGATTCTGGGATCTCTCTTTTTAAGCCGCCGGACCAAATCAGCCCGACTCTTAAGCTTTAGAACAGAGACTATTTTTTGAGCGGTTTTTGGACCAAGACTCGGAATCTCGATCAGCTCCAACTCGACTTTGGGAATTGATTGTTTGAGCTTGGTATATTTGGCCAGCCGACCGGTTTCAATCAACTCTTTAATCTGGTTGGCGATTGTTGGGCCGATCCCGGAGAGTTTTGTCAGATCGCCAACACCACCGCGCCGGTAGTTGCGTTCGATCGACCCTTGGGCCGACTCGACCTCTCGAGCGGCCCGCCGATAGGCTCGAACCTCAAATGGATTAGCCCCTTTGAGTTCGAGCAGTTGGGCTGTTCGGGATAAAATTTGGGCGATTTGCTGATTGGTCATATCAAACTTTGGTCAGACTACCTCGAGTCTCATTTTGTCACACTAGAGCTGGCCGCTTTATCAAGCCGATCCATAATCGCCCGGCCCAGACCTCGCCGGACAAAAGACTGACAGATGATAAGATCGGCTCTTTGACGATCGAGCGATCGCAAGCCAGCAAACAAGTTAGCTCCCACTTGGGTTAGATCTGGTCCATCGGCTAAACTTTCTTTAAGATCAGCCCCTTTAACATTCTTGAGCACTTCAAGAGTCGCCAAAACCCCAACTCGTCTGCCGCCAGTTTGGTAAAAAGAGACTAACCGGTTGATTGGTTTGGCGGATACGAGGGGTAGGGTCGGTTTGACTAAAATAAGTTGAGCCTTTGGGCTGTAGTGAGTGTATTTGGTACCGGGTGATCGGGCCGGCCCGAGGCTTGAAACGAACCGTTCAGCCACCGGAGCGCCGATTGAACGTTCCAATTGAACTTTAGTGATTGAACCGGGTCGCAGAATCGTCGGTTGATCCCTAATGTCTAAAACTGTTGACTCCAGACCAATCTGACTCTCGCCAGCGTCTAAAATCAAATCAATCTTTCCCCCAAGATCAGTCAAGACATGGTCGGCTCTGGTTGAGCTCGGTCGACCGGACAAGTTGGCCGAGGGCGCGGCGATTGGACCGCCAGCCGCTTCAATGAGCGCTTGGGCAACTGGATGAGCCGGCAGTCTGACCGCTAGAGTCTCCAAACCGCCGGTCAACTCTTGAGGGACAATCTTTGACTTGGCTAACACGATCGTTAAGGGTCCAGGCCAAAAAACTTTGGCCAGTTTTTTGGCCAGCCGGCTTTGAGTAAGAATCAACCGATCGAGTTGGGCCAGCCGGCTGATGTGCAAAATAATCGGATTGTCGGCCGGCCGGCCTTTGGCTCGAAAAATTCGCTCGAGCGCCCGAGGATTGAGTCCATCGGCGCCCAAACCGTAAACTGTTTCGGTCGGAAAGGCGACCAAGCGGCCGCGCCTGATCAACCGGGCGGCCTGCTGGATAATTTTTCGGTCTGGTTTAACGGGATCAATCTTAATCAGCTTGGTTGAGATCATTTGAGTCGTACCACACTTTTGAGCAGATCAACATTCCGGCGATCCGGCCCTTTGTGTTTGGGTTCAAAGCCGGGCGTTTCCAAAATAAACGGCTTGCCGCGCAATTTAGGGTGATTGAGCATCCGGCCAAAGGCGTCCAGCCCGATCGCGCCCTGACCGATGTTTTCGTGCCTGTCGGCCCGACCGGCCAGCCCAACTTTCGAGTCGTTGACGTGAATCACCAGTAATCGGTCTAACCCGATTGACCGATCAATTTGTTCAACCAGCTCGTTCAGCGTCTTTTGACCGCTCAAATCGAGTCCGGCCGCGAAGGCGTGAGCGCTGTCAAGACACAGTCCCAAATTGGGATCAATCGCCAATATCTCGGCTAGCTGGTCAAGTCTCGAGCCGATCCCGTTTTTCTGGCCGGCACTGTTTTCAATAATCAATCTAGCTCTTGTTTGGGCGCGCGAGAGAATTGTTTTGATCGAGGATTTAAGCCGAGCCAGGACTAACTTAAAATCAGCCCCCTGACTTGAACCCAAATGGGTAATCACTCCAATCGCACCGATCTTGTCAGCCACCTTAAGTGAGTTAATTAAAGACTCTATGCTCCGGGCTGTAAGAACTGGATTATTCGAACCTAAACCGATCAAGTAAATCGCGTGGATAAAAACTGGCGCTATGTCGAGTTGTTTTGATCGGACTAAAAACTGATCAACTTGATCAGGATTTATGTTAGGACCTAGCCAAGAACGGGGCGATCCGACAAAAATCTGGATACAGTTAGCGCCAATTGAATCTGCTCGCTCAAGCGCACCGGTTAAACTACCGGCGCTGGACAGATGAGCTCCGATTCTGATCATGACACAAGTATAGCAAAAAACGAATCACTTATCTTAAACTTTTGATTTCGGAGAGACATTTTTATGGTCTAAACTTGCCCGCGGGCGGCTTGGTAACAAAAATTCTGCCCGACACAATCGAGTCGATGTTGACTTTTTAAAGACCGAGCCAAACGACGGCTTCGATCTGATCGCGCCAGGGCTTGGTTAAATCAGTCATTGAACTGTCATCGATTTTGTCAGAATCAAAACCAATCGATCCAAACTAATGTTTGGCTTTCTGGTCTGGATCTCACCCGTTGTCGCTTGAATTTACTTGTTCTGACTTGTTGTGCTTGTCTGACTTAATCCTAGTTTTACCTCTTGGAGAGATCTGGCCAAATTCTGATCTGGCTTGTTTTAATTTATAGACCTGCCAGGCGGCGATGGTCGGCCCGTCTATAATTTTGCCTTGGGCTATTTTAGTCTCAATCTGGCGACCGGACAACTCCTGAACCACCATGCCGTGCTCGCCCGGGTCAAGCCGCTGGCGGCCATGGGTCAAACCAGTCGCTAAAAAAATTTCGAACCGTTCGGTTGACAGTCCGTTGGCTAAATCAAGCCAGCCGAGCGAGCTCAACCGGCTGGGACGCCAGCCTGTTTCTTCTTCGGCTTCGCGCCTAGCGGCGGTTTGATGATCCTGACCTTCTGTCATACCCATCGGAAACTCGAGCGAGTTGTGATCAACCGGGTAACGATAAAGATCAACCATCAAAAAACGGTTATCCTTTATTTGAGGAATGATTAAGACAAAATTGGGTCGCTCGACAATATAGTAGTCGGACTGACTGCCGTCTGATCGGACGACTAAATCTTGTCGGACCTTAAGCCAACGATTTTTGACTAGAACTTTGGAAGAAAGCTGGAGCCAGCCCATCACCACGCCCTTGGCCGACTAGCCCGACCTTGTTTTAAGACTTGGGCATACCAAATCAGCTCGCTTAAAAACTTGTCCAATCTAGTTTTGTAATCAGCCTGGTTTTGATTCGTAAGCTCGCCCTGGGAATCAAAAAGCGCCTTAACCGATCCAAAGTAAAGGGCCGAGCGAATCGGCACCATCTGAAGTTCTATGGCGACTAGGCGCAACTGTTCCACTACTCTAATACCGCCGCTTTGCCCAGCCGAAACCCCGGCCAAACCGACTGGTTTTTGATTAAACTGCTGGTAAAGATAGTCGAGCATGTTTTTGAGCCCGGCCGGATAACCATGGTTGTACTCTGGGCTAACGATAATGTAGCCATCAGCCCGGCTGGCCAGGGCCTGCCATTTTTTAAGACTAGGGGTGTCTTTGGCTGACAGATCGCTCGGCAAATCAAACTCTTTCGGATCAATCAAGTCTGTTTCGAACCAACCCGATCGCTCGATTTGATCCAAAAGCCAGCCGGCCACTCTTTCGCTTGAGCGCCCAAGTCGGCCTGTCCCAAGAATTATCGGAATAAAAAGTTGATCTTGCATGCTACTATGTTCCGATTCTGAATCGGTTAAAACTTGATGAAAGGGGTTCCACTTTCATTTTTCATTTGAACTCTATCTTCCATGACACTTCTTATACTTCTTGCCACTGCCGCAGGGACATTTCTCATTCCGGCCGACCTTGCCAAAACCGGTCAGCCCTGAACTTGAACCAAATGTTGCAAGTGGACTGGTCTGACCTTTTTGACGGACCGTCACCACAACATTACCAGAACCGGTCAAGGGAGCAGGGGACTGACCGGTCAGCTCAAGGGTGGCCGGAACAGTCCCATCTTGCTCTGATACCAACGGGCTGGCTGACCGCTTTAACCCCTGGCTCTCGATTGGCGCGGGCTGATCAGCTTTAACCGGTCGGACATACTCGCCAAGAGGTTCAATTTCGAGGTTCTTGAGCGAGTCAGCGACTTGAAATTCGATCGAGCTGAGAAGTTTTTGGTACATCGAGTAAGCCTCGTGCTTATACTCGGTTAAAGGATCTTTCTGACCCCAGCCGCGCAAACCAATCGATTCTCTCAAAGAGGTCATCGAAGTCAGATGCTCAATCCAAAGAGTGTCTATGACTCTTAAATAAATCGCCTGCTCAAACTTTCTCACTAGATCAGCCGGATATGATTTCATTTTTTGGCTGTAAGATTGAGCCAGATCAGCCAAAAAATCGAGCCCTTCTTGGTGGAGAGAAATCGGCTGACCCTGTCCGTCCCGACCCTTAAACTCCAAGATCTCACGGCGCTTGCGATAAATCGCCTCTCGGTGACGATTCAGCACGTCGTCGTACTCAAGCAAGTGCTTCCGAATATCAAAATTGTGGCCTTCAACTTTCTTTTGGGCTTGCTCGATTGATCTTGAAACTAATTTGTGTTCGATCGGCTGATTATCCGGCAGACCAAGTCGATCCATCAAACCTTTCATTCGATCGCCGCCGAAGATTCTCATTAGATCGTCTTCCATAGAAACATAGAAAATCGTTTCGCCCGGATCGCCCTGACGGCCGGTTCGGCCGCGCAACTGATTATCAATCCGGCGCGACTCATGACGTTCGGTCCCAATGACCGTCAGACCACCCAATTCAACCACTTCTTGGTGTTCCTTTTCCCACCCTTTCAGATCTCGAATTCGAGAAGAAAATACTTCTAGCCCAACAGCATCCTGATCTTCGGACGAGCCTTCATCTGGGCGGTCGTCCTGACCCGAACTACTGGTTTGACTGGGTGGTGTGCCGCCTAAAATTATATCAACTCCCCGACCAGCGATATTGGTCGCTAATGTGACCGCGCCCTTGGCTCCGGCTTGGGCGATAATCCGAGCCTCCAAATAATGATTTTTAGCATTCAAAACATTGTGTTTAACGCCAGACTTAATAAGGAGATCGGACAATATTTCGTTTTTTTGGATCGAAGCGGTACCAATTAAAAGAGGCTGACCGCGCTCGTGGCGTCTTTTGACCTCATCCACAACTGCCTGAAACTTGGCTTGTTCTGTCTTGAAAATTTGGTCTTGGTGATCAAGCCTGATCATTGGCCGGTTAGTTGGAACCACAACCACATCGAGTTGATAAATTTTATAAAACTCTTCTTTTTCTGTTTCGGCCGTCCCGGTCATGCCAGCAAGTTTAGTGTAAAGGCGAAATAAGTTTTGAAAGGTAATTGTCGCCAGGGTTATAGATTCTTTGTTAACCTCGAGTCCTTCTTTAGCCTCGATCGCTTGATGCAAGCCTTCGGAATAACGCCGTCCTTCCATCAGCCGGCCGGTAAACTCGTCCACGATCACGATCTGGCCATCTTTGGCCACATAATCTTTATCTTGGTGATACAAAAAATTAGCCTTAAGCGACTGCTCGAGGTAATGGACGACCGAAACATAGGCTGGTTGATATAAATTATCGACTCCCAGCCAGCGTTCCATTTTTTTAATACCTTGATCGGTCAAGCTAACCGAGCGCAGTTTTTCATCCAGGCTAAAGTCTTCGACTTTTTTAAGTTTTGGGACCAGGGCGGCAAACTGCTGGTACCACTTGGCAGACTCAACCGAGGGGGCGGAAATTATGAGCGGCGTGCGCGCCTCGTCAATCAAAATCGAGTCGATCTCATCAATTATGGCAAAATTCAAATCGCGCCCAACCCTTGACTCTAAAGAAGAAGCCATATTATCGCGCAAATAATCAAAACCAAACTCGTTATTAGTGCCGTAACAAATGTCAGCCAAGTAGGCCTCTTTTCTGGTAATCGGCCAGAGGTGGCTCCAAGTTTGATCTTCAATATCGCGCTTTTGAGGCCGATAGACAAAAGACTGTTCGTGGCCGATAGCGCTAACCGAAAGGCCCAGGAGATGATAGATCCGGCCCATCCACTGGGCGTGAAACTTGGCCAAAAAATCGTTAACCGTCACCAGGTGCGATCCTTTGCCCTCGAGAGCGTTAAGATACAATGGCAGGGTTGCGACCAGGGTTTTACCCTCACCGGTCCTCATCTCGGCAATCTTCCCTTGATGAAGAATGATCCCGCCCATTAGCTGAACATCGAAGTGTCTTTGCCCGATTGATCTTTTGGCCGCTTCTCTAACCAAGGCAAAAGCCTCGGGTAAAAGATCGTCCAAAGAATCCCCCTGGACAAGTCTTTGTTTCAGCTCGATAGTTTTGTTTTTTAGCTGATCAGCGGACAGATTTTCCAAGGACGGTTCAAATTTGTTAATTTTATCAACCAGAGGCTTTAAAGCCGCCAGTTTTGACTCATTGGAATCAAGTAACTTGCCTAAAAAACGTTTGATCATTAGTTTTGAAATTGTAGCAAAAAATTGGAGCCGCGTCATCAGCCGGCTAGAAAAAATCGGTAAAGTATATTCTTTGAAAACTTGACACCAGACTTCAAATTCAAGATAATCTAATACGCCCTTGTAGTTTAAGGGCGTTATTAAAAAGCCGTTTCTCACATGAGGGTGTGGGAAGCGGCAACTCTTAGGCGGGCCCAGGCTTGTTTTTGGCCCGTCCATAAGACCGCCAGGCGCTTGCCCGCTCCTGCGCCTGGCGGGACTATTTTTATATCGACTCACATTGTCCGATCGCTTTGATTGAACAGTCAGCCAAGCCAGACCGGTTTTTTTGATTAAATACGCTAAACCCGATCAAACAAGTTTCTTAAACTAGGGCTTGATCGCTTGATTGCCTTGGAATGATCGCGCCGGAGCTGGCGCTCGAGCCGATCGAGCGCCAAGTCAAAAGACGCTTTGAAAGAATCGCTTAGCCGACTGGCGTGAATCGGCTCTGAACGATCGACCTGTATCAGATTCAGCTGAACTTTTTTGTCTTGACCTTGTTTCAGTCCACCCCGCTCGTCTTCAAAATTAAGCTCGACAATAGCCGGCTCAACAATCAGTTTGATTAACCGATTGAGTCTGTCTAGGGCATACTTTTTCAAATCCTGATCAAGCTCGATCTGTCTGCTTTTTATAATAATTCTCATATCAGTCAGTTGATGATTTAACCTGGGCCAATCTTTTGATCACAAAGTCTCGATCGAGCGAGGCTAAAAACCAGCCGGCTTGAGGGCCGCTGTCACGATCCAAAAAAACGCGATAAATTGCCCCAAAAGCTTGAGCTGGCGAAAGCGTCAAGTCTCCTTTGAGTTGGTGGATCATTGAGTGAACCTCCTGGCCGGTCCAACTTTCGCGGCTGGATAAAAGATCAGCCAGTGAGACTAAAAATTTGACTTGTTTAGCTGATAGATCTTTTGAGCTTGCCGGCAGATTAGGCGAAATAACCATTTTAAAATCATCTTGGGCCCAGTTTTTGAGCCAAAGTTTAGCCAGATCAATCCTTTTTTCAAGTTCTGTCAATTCCCAAGTTTTCAAACCCCGGCCCGCCTCTTGGACGGCCTGCTTTTTAAGGTCTATATGAGGCATCTGAATCAATTGGGCCACTTGTTTAAAACGCATCCTATAGCCTGGCTTAGGCTTGAGTCCAGGCACAAAACTATGGCCGAGCGCCGCGACATCGGGGTCGTTATTTTTAGTCTGCTGGACCCAAGACTGAACAGCCGAGTCAAAACGGTCGAACAAGCGGGGGACCATCTGGCCGGCCAGATCGAACTCAATCTGGCGGTTGGGCGCGGCTCTTAAAATAATAAATTTTATCAGCTCCTCGGGTAAGAGTTTAGTTAACTCTAGGGCTGACAGGCCAATCCCTAAAGATGAGGACATTTTTTTCCCGCCCAAAAGAAAAAAATCATTCGCCAGGCCAAGCGGCTCTTGGCCGAGGTAAACTTCTTGGACGACCCGCCTGGCAAAATCTCTCGAACCGCCTTTGGTGTAGTGATCCTTGCCAGCCCCTTCGTAGTCGTTTTGATAGATCCACCACTTGGCCGCCCACTCAACTCGCCAGGGTAGTTTGCCTCGACCGCCAAAGGGCGAAACCCGAGCGCTGTAGCCACAACCACTGGCCCACCGAACAAGATCTCTCCGACAGAAATAACTAACCAATTGACCATCCCAGCCATTGACTTCGACCGTCCCGATTTTACCGCAATTTTGACAAATCACTTGAAAAGGATACCAACTGTCTGGTCGAGGCGAACCAGTCACTTGGTGATAGATCAAACGAATTTTGTCAGCTTGATCGAGGGCGGTTCTGATCGCTTGGTCTAACACGCCCGCTTGATACTGGGAAGACATATTAAGATACTCGGGCTTAATACTCAAGTTGGATAGAGCTTGGATAAAATCTTTGGCAAAAAATTCGGCTAAACTTTTGCCTCCTTTAAAAGGTGAAGGAACGCGGGAAAGCGGTCGGCCGATAAATTCCTTGAAACTCTCCGGCAGTCCAGGAATAAATCCATCCATTGGATCGAGGTCGTCAAAACCATAGAGAAACTTGGCTTTTTTACCTTTTCTAATCAGTCCTTCATAAACGGCATTGTGCATGACGACTGTTCTCAAATGGCCGACATGGGCCCAACCGGATGGCGTAAAATAATCGGCCACCAGGAAGTTATCCTTGGCTAAAAGAGATAGTTTCTTGACTACTGAATCAAGCCAGAACACCTGTCTAGCATACCAGCTAGGATGAAACTAGCAAAGGGCTAGGAAGCTCGGATAAACTATTTCACCGATAGGATCGTGTAAGTCATCTCGCCTTTAGGGGTTTTGACTTTGACTTGATCGCCAGCTCTGTGTCCAAGTAGTGCTTGACCAAGGGGTGAAACGTCAGAAATCCGGCCTTGAGTCGGGTCGGCCTCGGCCGCGCCGACGATCGAGAAAGTTCGTAAACCAGTCTCGCCTGTAATATTAATGTTCGCCCCAACCTCAACCACATCTTTTGAAGCGTGTTCAATCACCCGAGCATGCTTGATCGCTGACTCAAGTTCTTCGATCCGACCCTCAATGAAAGACTGTTCATTTCTAGCATCTTCGTAGTCGGCGTTTTCAGCTAAATCACCCAGTGATCGAGCCTCTCGTATCCGCTCAATCACCCTCGGACGGTCAACGTTTTTAAGCTTGTCAAGCTCTTTCTGAATTTTAGTAAGACCTTCTTTTGTGACAACAACTTGTTTCATTTTGTAACAAAAATTAAAAATATCTTAAAAGACGACTCAAACCTGCCGCCAGTTTAATCGGGCCGATACTGGTTGTCAAGACTCTAAACTAATTCAAAACCAGACTTTGGGATTTTGACTCCGCTTTACCCCGAAAAACCGAGCGCCGATTGAGTGGCATAGACTGATAGGCTGACTCGGCTGGCCCTTTTGGGCCAAAATAATCAAGCCAAATTAGTCACCCACGAGTTGGCTGATCGGTCCTGCGACTTAATCGACTTTGCCAACTGACACTCCAGACCGAGTCAAAACGAGCCAAGCCTGCTTGAAACTTAAAGTTAATCAGATTAATCAGACAACTCGGCTCAATCAGGACCTTGGCTGGGTCAGGAACTTTTGCCAAATTGCCCTGGCGACAGGGACAGCCGCGGCGTGACCCTCGCCGCCATACTCAACCGAAACGACCAGGCACAACTTGGGATCTTCAACCGGTCCAAAGGACGTGAACCAAGCATGGTTTTTGTCCTTCCGATTCGACTGGGCGGTGCCGGTTTTGCCGGCCAGATTGGCCTTTTGACCGTCAGGCCAAGTTAAATCATCGAGCGATCGAGCCGATCCTTCGGTAACAGTTCGTCTCATGCCTCGAGCCACTTCTTGAATAACATCTTTGGAAGCGATCTCTTGACTGATCACTTGGGGTTTAATCTGATTGACTTGTTTGTTTTGCTGATCCTTTATTTTATCAACCAGTCTAGGCCTAACTACTATTCCGGTACCAGCGATTGAACAGGTTGCCTGGGCGAGCGCTATTGGTGTCACTAAAATCGGGCCTTGACCGATGCCAAGATTATAAATATCACCCAGATAGGGCCGGTGCTGGTAATTCTTTTCAAACCACTTGACGTCCGGGACAAAACCAGCTTGCTCGGCCGGCAGGTCAATCCCGGTCGTCTGATCGAAACGAAAATTTTTAAGCCATTTGATTAATCTATCAAAACCCAGACCTTTGATGTTGCGCCAACCGCCGGCTAGGGCGTAGAAAAAAATGTTGTTCGATTGGGCGATCGCCAGGCTAACATCAGTCAGACCATGAATCTTCCAGTCGGGAAAACGAAAATCACCAATAATAATCTCCCCGTCTGAAGTGTCAAGGGTTGTGGCTGGATTGATCACGCCCTCGGACAGACCGGCCACAGCTATAAACGGCTTGAGACTTGATCCAGGCGCCAAGCGCGAGCCGATCGCTCGGTTAAGCAGTGGCTCGTTTGGATCGTTTAATAAAGCCTCGATTTGATTTGACTCGCCCGCGACGAAAATGTTTGGGTCAAAACTCGGAGCGGAATAAAGGGCCCTGATCGCCCCTGTGCCAGGCTCGATCGCTATGACAGAACCAGACAGCGCCTGGTTTGATTTAAGAGAGTCTTCGAGCGCTTGGGCCGCCACCCTTTGGAGATCAGCGTCCAGAGTCATCTCGATATCAAAACCTCTTTTGGCCGATCTTTGGCCAATCAGCCTCTTGATCCGACCTTGGGCGTCAACCTCGACATCCTCTCCGCCATCATCGCCCCGAAGGGTAGTCTCATAAATCTGCTCTAGACCAGTCTTGCCAACGATTCGATCGAGACGTTCGATCGGAAACTTGTTAAAATCTTGATCAGCCACCTTACCGACATAGCCCAAAATATGACCCAATCCAGGAAAATCTAAGTAGCGTCTTTTGGGTAAACGCGCGATCACCAAAGCTGGCAAATCAACCAGATCCATTTCTAGCCGGATAGCCTGTTCGCGCTCAAGCGGCTTAAGACGGGCAAAATCAAAATTGGAAGCCCGGGCCGATTGATAGGAAGTTTCAAGATCTTCTATTTTCATACCGGTCAGTTGACTGATCCTATCCAAAGCCTCTTGGCGCTCAAGGCCGTCTTTGGGCAAAAATTCTGGACTAAATCTCAACTCATAACCCAAGATGTTGTCAGCCAAAACTTGGCCTGTCCGATCGAGGATAAAACCCCTGGGGGCGGGCAGGACCCTGGTTCTAACACGATTGCCTTCGGCTAAAACATAATTTCGAGGGCCTTCGACAATTTGTAATTTGAATAGTCGAAACATTATGCCCAAAGATAGAAAAAGGACCAAGGCGATTAACCAGCGAAAACCGGATTGACTTGAGCTAACAGGCAATGATTTAATCGCCTGACCGGTGTTTATTTCAACAAAATCCGAGCGATCAGTTCCGGCTAAGCCGATAGATGGTTGATCCCCAAATGGATTGTCTCCTCTTGGCGTCACCTTAAAACAAGTTATTTATTTTTAGAAAAGAATAATTTTAGACCAAAACTAGTCACAACCGCCGCCAGCGAACTCAAACCGGCGCTGATCAAAATTAATCCAGTCAAGCCAAAATCACCAAACGCGATCGGGGTCTTGGCTAAGACGTAGGCCAGACCAAGCGCCAACCACTCAAGGCTGAAATTGCCCTCCGGGACATAACGTTTGAAAGCCGGTTCTAAAAACACAACCGTTAAAAAAGCGAACCCCAGTCCAGTTCCAAACTTGTGATCGCCCAACAAATCTGTTAAAAGACCGCTCAAAACTATCAAGACCGAGCTGTCTAGCCAGCGAGCGCGCAAGGCTAAAACTAAACCTAAAAACAAGACTCCGTCAAAGATTCCTCTCCCTAACCCGGACAGGGAGAGGATAAAGTAACTTAACTCAAGCCCGATCAGAGCCAAAAAAATTAATTTTATTAAAGATATCATTGGCTTAAAATAAGACTCACGATTTGAACCGAGGCGGCTTGAACAGAAGGAGCAACTTCAAGGGTCCGCAAGATGTTCGAAGATTCTTGAATCTTTGTGACCTGACCGATAGGCAAACCCTCGGGCAAGATATTTTCGATCTGAGTTGACACGACCGGCTCGCCCTGTTCAAAGACTAGATCCGAGGGCAAGTCTTCAACCGTTAAGCCGCCTAAACCGCCCTTTAGTAAACCGATCGCGCCGCTTTTAACTAATCTGACCGGCAGGCGAAATCGGTAACTGGTAATGAGCTCTACTTGAGACGAGTATTGGCTCACTTGAGAAATGCGGCCGATCAAAAAACCTTGAGCAGTCACCCCTTGACCTAGAGAGACATTGTTGACCCGGCCAACGTCGAGTGTCACTCTTTGACCGAGCGAAATCGGATCTCGGTTGATCACCGCGGCAACCAATTTTTCCCGGCCGGCCGGCCGATCAGACGCTTTGAGTTCACGCCGCAAATTTTCATTTTCAGCCTTTAGGGCGGCCAACTCAACCGTCGAGGCTTCGAGTTCTTGGACCCGCTCAACCAAGGCTTGGTTTTCTTGAACTAAAACAGCGAGCTGGCGAATAAACTCAATCGGCCCGGTAATCGGACTAGCTAGTGATTGGCCAAGACCGGCTAGGGGAGACAAAACAAGACCAGCCCGGCCGCGAATCATTAAAACCAAACCCGGCGGCGCTAGCAAGAACAAAGTGGCTAAAACAAGAGTCAGCCCTAGGATCACTGGGCGGTTTCGACCCGTCCTATCTAGCATAGGCTGTTGGGAGTAAAACTTCTCGCAAACTATCCAGATCTTCCAACACCACGCCTGTTCCGCGGACAACACAGGTCAGCGGATCGTCGGCCAAGTGAACCGGCGTGGCGGCGGCCGCGGCCACTAAACGATCAAGACCGGTCAAAAGAGCCCCGCCTCCGGCCAGAACGATCCCTCGATCGAGAATATCGGACATCAGCTCGGGTGGAGTTTCTTCAAGGGTCGCCTTGATAGCCGAGACAATCGAATTAACTGATTTTTGAATCGCTTGGCTGACCGGGCCGCTCTCAATCACTATTTCTCTGGGTAGACCCAGAACCAAATCGCGGCCGCGCATTTTAAAGAATCGCTTCTTCTCTTCCGGCAGAGCCGTACCGATATTGATCTTAATATCCTCGGCCGTTTTTTCACCGATCAGCATATTAAACTGGTCTCGAGCAAAATTGATTATATCTTGGTTCATTTCATCACCGGCCACTCTAAGAGATCTGGAAGCGACCACCCCCCCGAGCGAAATAACCGCCACCTCGGTCGTGCCGCCGCCGATGTCAACAATAAACGAACCGCCCGGCTCCTGAATCGGTAATCGGGCGCCGATCGCGGCCGCAACCGGTTCCTCGATCAAAAAAACATCCCTGGCCCCGGCATTGATAGCCGCCTCTTCAACCGCCCGGCGCTCAACCTCGGTCACGCCGTTTGGAATCCCGACCACCATGCGCGGTCGAGCCAAAAGAAAACGCCTTCGATGAACCTTAGAAATAAAATAACGGAGCATTTCTTGGGTGATTTCAAAATCCGAAACTACCCCGTCAACAAGCGGCTTAATCGCCACGATGTGGGCCGGCGTTCGGCCGACCATACGCATCGCTTCTTGGCCGATAGCCAGAATTTCACGCGTTTTTTTATTGATCGCCACGACCGAAGGCTCGTTGATGACGATGCCTTGCCCGCGAACATAGACCAGTGTGTTGGCCGTCCCAAGGTCAATTCCGATATCGTGGCTCAACGCCCCAAAAATTCGATTGATCATTACTCGCTTAAACTAACGCGAACCAACAGCAAGGTCAATCATCTACCCCATGCCTATTGCCCTTGCTCTTTAACTCAAGATAGACTATATTTGATCGTTGCAAATTAACAAAAAGGAGGCACAGATGAACATACAGCATTGGCTCGCACTGAAAATCGCGAGTGCGAAAAATTTAAGGAGAGACCAGCGGTGCTGGATAGTTAACCTGCTGGCATTATCGTCTCTCCCTTTTATAACAATATTTATTTATAACAAGGGTCAACAGGCCCTTGTCAGTCAGTCTCGCTCATTTCACCTGATGACCCGAAATCGGGTCGATAGTTTCACAGCCATCCACCCGGTTGCTAAAGGTGAAACGATCAGCCAAATCACGGTCAGTCACCTCGAAACAAAGGCATTCTGGCCAAGGGTTAACCAGATCTTGGCTGACAATGACCTCGATCGTGTCAGCGCTACCAAAATTATCCCGGGTGATACGATAGTTATCACTCTGGACAACGACGCTGACTATAAGCTCACCCCCTGCCCAAAATGCCAGGTTCTAATGCCTGGCGATCCACCCCCGGCCCGCTGGACCGGCCGGTGCTGGTAAATTATTAAGCTAAAATTTGGCCATTGATTTGGCCATTGGCCGAACATAAAGAAGCGGCCAAATCTGTAAAAATACACTCTGGCTAAACTCTGGCGGAGTCCAGTGAGAGTGTTTGAAACTATAGATATTTGAGCGAAACGGTTTCGTACGAGACCAAGACGATGCTCGTACGAAACCGTCCATCAAACAAAGACCTGGTGTTAACACCAGGTCTTTTCAATTAACTTTTGCCCTCTTTTGGTTGCCAAAAAAAGACTCTCTTTAAACCTTCCCCGTTACAGCTAGGCCCTGGAACTTGACAAGGGTAAGAGTCTAGCGATCAAGCTAACGCAAGTGTTTGGCCTTATTGGCGTTGTGTTCGGCTAGGGTTTTGGAGTAAATGGTCGTGCCGTTTGCGAGATTGAAAAAATAAAAGAAGTCGTGCCGGGCCGGATTGACGGCCGCTTGAAGCGACGCTAGGCCCGGGTTGGAAATTGGGCCCGGCGGAAGACCTCGAACGAGATAAGTATTGTATTGTGAGTCGTATGAGCGATTTAACTCCAAGGTGGTCGGGCGCCAAAATTGGTAGGGGGCGATTTGCTTAGAATCAAGAGCCCTAATCTGATCAGAATCACGAGCGTACTGAACGGTCGGATCGGCCTCAAGAGCCAGGTTAATTTTTAGACGGTTAAAAAAAACACCGGCTATTTTAGGACGATCCTCGTCCAGTTTGGCCTCGCGTTCGACGATCGAGGCGATAATCAGCTCTTGGCTAGTTGGCTTGAGTTGATCGGTCCGCTTGAAAAACGTCTTCTCCATCAGATCAACTATATCTTTAGCCAACCAGTTAAGCCCGATCCGGTAAGTGTCAGGAAACAAAAATCCCTCTTTGCCCTGGGCGGTCTTGATAAACTGATCGTAATCAGCCAGTCCCTCCCGATCAAGAAGTTGGCCAATCTGCTCGACTCGCCAGCCCTCTGGAATGGTTATTTGCTTTTCAAACACCTGGCCGCTTGAAAGCCTGTTAACCACTTGGACCAAAGACATTCCTGGTTCAAGACGATAGTAGCCAGCTTGAAGAATCTTTCGATTGGCTCGGACATAAAACTCAAAAGCGGTTGGTGAAACGAGGTATTGACTTTTTTTGAGCTCCAGGGCGATTCGGCGGGCGCTTGCGCCTGATTCAACTTGAAAACTAATCGGCTGGCTCGCTTGAGGTCGGGCCGCCAGAGCCAATCTATACCAAAACCCTGTCATAACAAGGACTGATCCGGCCAGAGCGGTCAAGGCCCAACCGAGCCTAGTCTGTTTGTTGGTTAAGATAGTCTTGTAAAATGAGGACCGCGGCATGAGAGTGAATATTTTTTGAACCGGCTTGTAGGGCCGCCTCAAAAGTAGTGTTTGATTCGTCAACTAAGTGAAGCTCTATATTAATTGATTTTTTTAACTGACGGACAAATTGCCTGGTCAGTTTTGACTGATCTGTTTCAGCGCCATCATCGCCCAAGGGCAGGCCAACCACTATCAGACTCACTTGCTCGAGCTCAACTAACTGCTTAATTTCTTTGATTAGCTCTTGGCCCTGATATTCAACCTCTCCCAATGGGCTGGCTAAAAAGCCTGACCGAGAAATGGCCAGGCCAACGTGCTTTAAACCATAATCAATACCCAAAATTGCCATTTAAAATAGTTTTTCTGATCAGTCGGTCAACTACTTATGCTCAACGCTAAACTTTATATTTCTGGCCAAAAAAGGCATTCGTGAGAGTAGACTGTAAGACAGCCTGATCTCGGAATCTTCGGTTTGGGTCTGATCTTCGATAATCTGCTTGGCTTGGATTTTTGACTTGCCCGCGACCAAACTGGCTAAGGTTTGGGTGTCGAGTTTGTCGGCCACTTGGGCTTTGATTTTACCCAAAACAACCATTCGGCCTATTTCAAAATCAAGGCTCTCAACCACCATCGAAATTTCATCATCCGGGCCGATAATTAACTCTTTGCCCTCCCCGGCACTACCCGAAACTGCCTTAAGAAAAACCGGTCGAAAATCGCTGGCCGAGAAAATTATCGCTTTCATACTTGACCGAGTTGTAAAATCAAACTCACTCGCCTCATCGCCCTCTTTTTTACTCGATTTTTCGTCCACTACTTCGATCTTTGAAGCCTTGTCAAGGACGAGTGTTTCCTTGAGTTGTTTGGCCGCTTCTTGTTTGAGCTGGGCCTGGGCGTTGTTTTGGCTGGAAATTCTCGCTCCTTCCAAATCAGCTTGGGAAACAACTGTGACAAACTTGTCCAAACCACCTGAAAGAGCCTTAGAAATCTCGGCGTAAATTTTCTCCTGTCGGTCAGAATCAGGGTTAGGAATCACAAACCGACCAACCTTAACGTTTCCAGCCGCTCCAGCCTGTTTAGCTTCGATCGAACCAGTGGTCTGACCGGGAGTTGTCACCGTCTTACCAGAGACAAGGGTCACAGTTGCCCCGGGGATGGTAGTCGCGCTGGTCAAGACATATTCTTGAGAATCCTTAACGAGGCTCGTACCGGCGGCCAAAGTCTGGGCCTCGGATGACCAAGCGTTGAACAAAGTTACCGTGCCGCTGGCCTTGGTACCGACATTTTTTTGACCGGTCGCCTGACCCTTTTCGATCGCCGAGGCGCTGATCTCGACCAATTTTCCTAAAACTGTCGGGGCTTGGTCCTGGCTCGAACTGTCGGTTAGAACGGTCACCCGAGTCACGGTTTCAAAGGGCTGGCCGATCACACGGAGACTGACGCTCGCTTGGGGCAAGACCAAAAGCACTAGACCTGCCGATATAAGGACCAACAAAACCGCCAAAACTCGCCAAGCCCGTGGGCGCGGCTTGGACCCGGCTGAAACCGGCTGACTTGACGGGCGTTCGAGCTGACTCGCTTCAAGCATGGCCTGACTGGGCCGATCTTGGTCCGACTGACCGTTTTGGCCCTGTTTATCGCCCGAATGCTGAAAATGAGTCACCTTAAATCCAGAATTTAGATCCGGCCGGTCGTAATCTTGAGTTCGCGCCTCCTCATCGCTCGGGCGATCTTGTCGGTCGGCCGGCCGCTCGCTCGCTTGACTCGAATCCTGGCTTGAGTTTTTAGCCTGGTTGAACTCAAGAGGCAGGTTGTCTTTCGGTTTGCCAAAGACTGTCAGTCCGACACGTGAAGCTAATTTTTGGGCAACTGGATCAGATGTTACCAGTGAGACGGCTTTGTCAAGCCGCTGGGCTTGGTTGATCAAAAGCTGAAGATTAACCTGTGATTGAGTCAGAATCGAACCCCGAACCGTAACCAAACGAAGATTACTGGCTGGAGTTTTTTTCAGTCGATCAATGATCGAGGGGATTTCCTCGTCCGGCTCAAGATAAATTAATTCATACTGCTGACTCATTTTTTACGCCTTAGCTCTTGAAAGAGAAACAATCAACCGCAATTGATCAATCGAACCCAACCACCGACCAAAGCAATGGACGGCCGGTCGGCCAGTCAAACCAAACTCTGATTTCCAGGACTCAATTTCACAGCCACTTTCCATTTTCCAACAACCAGTCTAGAAATACTAGATTCTAAGGGTTCCGATTATTTTAGTCATAATCGTGTCAACCACCCCGGCTTGACCGACCAGCTCAATCCCAAGGTTAGCCAAAGCCATGGGCGTGATATCGAAAGGCGCTTTAAGTGTTTCGGTTTGATCAATCACGCCAGAAACCTCGTTTGGCTGAATGAAGTGAATTTGGGGTTTTCGGGCAAAAGGGAGCTGCTTGTGCCAGCTGCTTTTTTCCAGTCCCGCGCCAAGATCAGGCAAGGCACTTCCGCCGCCAACCAAATAAATTTTGGAAGGCAGTAGGTCATCCTCCCCAAAATCGGCCAGCATCAACTCGACTCCATCTAACCAGACCGTCAGGTCAAGCTCGAGCGCCCGACTGACTTGCTCGTGTTTTGTTTTGGCCAATTTGCCGGCCGAGAAAGCCAACTTCATTTCCTCGGCTTGGCTAAATGGAACGCCAAAAATCTGGGCCAATCGTTTGGTAAAGGCTCGGCCGCCCAAGGCGAACATTCTTGTGCCGACCAGCCCGCCCGATTTAACGACAGCGATATCGGTCGTCCCTCCGCCCACGTCTATAAAAATGGCCGAAAAATCAACCGACTCTTCGTCTTCGAGCGAACGAGCTACGGCATAGGGCTCGGCCGCAACCGAGAGTAGATCAAGCTCTAACTCTTGGGCGATCGTCTGGAGCGCCCCAAGGTGAACGATCGGAGCGAAAGCGTTAAAAATACCCACTTCAACACTACTGCCCTTAAAGCCGAGCGGGTTGGTCACTTTGTAACCGTCAATTCGAACGTCAACCACCGCCGCGTTGACCAATCGGACGTCAATCTCGTTGTGACCGGTTTCTTCCGACAGGATTTTACGCGCCTTGTCAAAGGCTTGCTTTTGGACTTGGACAATGATTGTTTTGAGTTCGTCAACCGTGATCGAGATTCTTGGATCGGGCCGTTTATAGGCAACAGTGGTAGTAGCTCCTTTTACCAATTCTCCGGCGATGCCCACTATCACCTGCTTGGGCAAAAAACTAGCTTGCTTAGCCGCTTGCTCGAGCGCCTTTTCACAGTTGCCGATCACGCCGTGAATATCGGTCACGCTCCCAGCTTGCATGTCCGCCAGACGCTGGCGCGCCCGGCCAACTCCTTTGACGATGCCTTTGGAATCACGGGTTTCGAAAATCAAGGCCTTGACAAACTCGGTTCCAATATCCAAGGCTATACCCCAATTAGCCAAATTTTTGCCTTTGAGCGCCTCGAGCAGTCTCATTTTGTTTATTGTAGCACAGCCAGTTTAATCCATCACGCGCTGTTTGGCTTGACTGGTTATGTTCCATCTTAACTTGGACCAATCACGGCTCGGATTCGCCTGGTTTGCGCGCCAGAGGATTGTTCTTGGGTAATTTTAAAACAATGGTCTCCTTTAGGACAGATTTGAGCTGTCCGCCCAACATGGGGCCCAGCGCACAGCTCAAAAGAAAATGGCCGGCCGCTTTTGTCTTTAATAAGGTAGACGCTGACCTGATCCGGATACTTGGCCCCAAACTCGGCCAAGGCGCCGGCTTTAAGCGCCTCGTCTCTGGGCATTGTTTTAGGCTCGATCGCGAGATCGTCCGCAATCGCCTGATTGACGATTTGCTCAATTTGGCTGATCTGCTCTGGCTCAATTGGAAAATTATGGGCAATGTCAATTCGAAGCCTGTGACTGGTAATATTGGAACCTCTCTGAACAACATGACTACCCAAAACTTGACGCGCGGCCGCCAAGAGCAGATGGTGGGCGCTGTGAAGTCTGGTTGAGTCGGCTGTAATTTCAACCAACCCGCCCTTAAACACTCCTGCTTGGGATGTTTTTGAACTTTGGCGGTGGGCTTCAAGAGCTATATTAAAGCCGACTTGATCAACCGAAAAACCGTCGTGACTGGCGACCTCGACAATCAGCTCGTAAGGCAATCCAAACGACTCTTGCAGTAAAAAAGCCTCTTGACCGCTGATTCGCCGAGGAGAACCGCTTTTTGACTCGATTTTTCGAAGCCGACCCAAGCCTTTGGTCAAGGTTTGTCTAAAGCGCTCCTCTTCCACTCGGATAACTAGAGCGATTTGATCTTGTTTTTGGGCAATAGTCGGGTAAACCGAGCCAAAAATTTCGATTACGCCCTTGATCTGGTCGGCTAAAAACGGTCGCTCCACGCCGGCCAACCGACCTTGGACCATGGCCGAACGAATTAATCGGCGCAAAACATAGCCTTGCTCTTTGTTTGACGGCACGAGACCTTGAGTGATCAAAAACACGATCGAGCGCAGATGATCTGCGATAATCCGTTGAGAAACCACGGACAGAGAACCGGCCAAATTGGCTAATTGAACCATTATCGGCTCGAATAAATCTGTCTCAAAAACGCTCTTCTTATTCTGCAAAACCAAGGCTAGGCGCTCGAGTCCGGCACCAGTGTCAACTCCTTTTGTCTTAAGAAACTCAAACGAGCCGTCTTTAGTTTTGAAATACTCGTTAAAGACGAGATTCCAAACTTCGATCAAACCAGTCTTGACTTTAACATGAAATTCGACTGTCGGACCGCACGGACCTTCGTCCCCGGTTGGACCCCAAAAATTGTCCTGACGACCGGCCAGGCCGATCGTCGCTCGGGCGATTCCAAGCGAATCCAAAATCTCAAGCGAGTCGTTGTCTTGAGGTATATCTTGATCGCCTTCAAAAACAGTCACTCTCAAGCTGGCGGCTGGTATCTTAAACCCGTGGGTTAAAAGCCGCCAGGCCCAACTGATCGCGTCCTGCTTGTAGTAACCGCCAAAACTGAAATTGCCCAGCATCTCGAAAAAAGTCAGATGAGAAGGATCACCAACCTCCTGAATATCGCTCGTGCGAAGACACGGTTGGATCGTAACCGCGTTTTTAGCCGGAGCGGCCTCGGGATTGGTGTAATAAGGCTTAAACTGCTGCATACCGGCGCTGGTAAATAGAACTGACGGATCACCTTGAGGAATGAGTGAAGCGGCCGGTAGGTGAGCGTGACCGCGCCGGACAAAAAAATCAATAAACGTTTGCCTTATTTTTTGACTGGTCATATATACTAGAGTAAAAACGAAAATGGGTTGGTTAAGTCAATCAATCGAACGAACGATATTATTGACCGAGGCATGAAGCGGGTCGGTGGCGTGCCCGAGAGATTCTGTCCGAGCGACTCTTGGAAAAACTGGCGAGCCTGGGCAATCTTCTTAATGTGATATTGGGTCTCTCTGGGTAAAATACGCTCATTGCCAGTGACAAGATAGCCGGCCGCGCCCCCTTCGCCGGCGTTATAGACCGCCCTGACTTTGTTCCAGTCGTTAAACTTTTGATATTTATCGTTTAAATAGCGCGAGCTGATCGCCAGACTGGTCTCGATGTCGTGAAGATCGGGCTGGCCTTGATTGCCCAAACTTTGCCAGACTGCCTTGGCGGTTGAAGGAATAAATTGGGCTATCCCTCGTGCTCCGGCGCTAGAAACGGCTTCAGGATTGCAACCCGACTCGACCGAGAGAGTAGCGATCAATTCTTCAGCTAAATCTTTAACAGGATATTGGTCGGAGTAAAACTTAATTCTTTCAACCGGGATAGGGCAGGAAATCTCGGCTAAAATGTTGGGAAAAAATGAAAAGAATCCAACTAAAAGAATTAAAATAAACGTTAGGGCAATCAGCCATTCGACAAAACGCCTCATAGAGTTAAGTTTAGCGTGGACCAGAGTGAGTGTCGAGCCCTAACTCGACAGCGTCTCAAAAATCGTTCATCTGATCTGGATTAGTCAGGCCCCAAGCTGACTTTTGAGAGATAATTGGCATAATAGATTCACTCTAGCGCCGGCGGCGGGGCAGGCCGACCCCGCCTGATCATTAATGTCAAAATAACAGTCTGTTTTTAGCCGGGTGAGGCTGATTACACAGAAAATACTTTTGACACGATTGATGACATTTTCTGTCCGGAGCGGCGGAGGGCAGGGGCACAGGACTCAAAATCCTGCGGTAGCGATACTCTAACAAGTCTGACAACACCCGGTGTTGAATGCCGGATGTTGTTTTGTTCCCGACAGCGGGGTTGACGATGGCCCGGTAATTTTGCAAAAAGCCGTT
>CAYZGQ010000002.1:40672-43810 GCA_964478135.1 uncultured Candidatus Saccharibacteria bacterium | reverse complement strand
ACAGGTTGACAGGTAGGCGGTAACATGGTATAGTGCCTTGTTACCTCTAATCAGGTAACAAAGATACGGATTAGCATATTTCAAAAAGAGGAGGGCAACCTTGCTCTTTTTTGTATGCTCTTCTTCCTTTCAGGACTCGAGGCTCCAGCCTCGAGCGCGAGCTGGGAACTGTTGGAGCGCCCCCTTTAATTTTATTGGGGATCCCGCTTTTCCCTGGTCCTGGCTCGCGCTTGAAGCTGGAGAAGATCGGGCGGCTCGTAAGCTGTGATTTAAGTGTCGTATTTAATTTTTAGGACTCGCGTCTGGTTAATTTGACACAATGATCGTCCTAGTATATTTTATACTAGGTTTTTGTTCCTGAAAAAAAAGGAGGAAAAATATTGAAAAATAATTTAAGGTTTTTGTTTCTGATAGTTTTTTTTAGTAATCCTGTTGTCGCCGGCAAGGTGGTAACAGACTACCACCCTAACGGCTTTATTGCCGCCACACTCGATCGCCGGCCGGATAGCGACTGGCTGGTTGGTATTATTAACCCGGTGACGGGTAAATACCGGGCCGATCGGCTAGAGTTGCGAGTGTCGGGCGTGCCGGTTATGTTTTTCGAGCGACCGCCCTACACGTTTGAGATTGATTTAAGTCAGCCTCTGGCGTCATTGCCGACCAAAGGCTTCGAAGGTCAAGTTTTGATCTTCAGGCCAGGCTTGACCTACAATCTCGAGGCATTTTTTACGACCCGGGATAGATCGGGTCGGATAAAAATGGAAAAATCAGCCGCCGTCGCCTTTGAGTTTACGGTCGGCTTAGTAGAAGATCAGCAAGCGGCTCAAGTCGCCCAGGCGATCGATCAGGCGATCAGTCTGATTAATCAGGAAAATGAGCGGCTTATCCAAGAGCACCAAACATCCTTGGTAGAGTCAGCTCAAAAACAGGCCGAGCTCGAGCAGGCTTTGGAGCAAGCCAATAACGAGCTGAAGCGCCAAGCCCAATCTCAAAAAGATCAACACGACACGTTGATCAAGGGTCTTAATGATAAGATAGATCAACTTAGTCGGGAGCTCGAGCAGGTTCGAAAAATTAATAAAAACCCGCAGAATCAGCCGAAGCAAGGGTTAGAGTCAAATCCGCCTGCGTTAGTTGAATCTGGACCGAAACATATCCAACAGATTCAATTTGAGCTAACTATTCAATACAACGTGTCCATTCAGGGCAAGTTGTGTGACGCTCTGGTCAGTGTCACGACCGATCTGTCAGTTGATAAGGTTGTGATCAAGGTGACTGCTCTTGGTCGCCCAGATGCAACTTTTGAGCTAAATCAGCTCAAGATGGTCAATTTGATTGAGGGCTTATTATATCAAGTAACCGCTTCGGCTTATGTTGGAGATAAGCTGGTCGCGACCAGCAGACAGACTGTTTTGAAAAAGGAATTGAAAAAGGAAAAGGAGGCTAAAGAATGAATTTAAGAAAAATAGCAGCAGCAGCAGCAGCAGCAGCAGCAGCAGGTGTAGTGTTAGTTGGTTTCTGCTGTCCAGTCATGGTTTTGGCCGATCAAGTTCAGGCGACAACTACCATCCAGGTAGTCAATGTTGTGCCTGACCGGCCACTAACCTCGGCCGAGCAGAAATTTTTAAAATCAATTCCTGATGTTGCGCTGGCGAAAGCCTGCGCTCAGATGTTCAAGGCAGGGGTTATTCATCTGCCTGAGGGCGGAGTATATATAAAAGACTCCTCCAGGCATTACTGGAGTGTGTACCAGGTTTGGACCGCTCCAAAACAGATCAGCCTGCCGGCTCGGCCGGGCGAAAAGGGCAAAAAGGGCGATCAAGGTCCGGTCGGGCCACAAGGTCCAACTGGTCAATCTGGGCCAGTCGGCCCACAAGGCCCACAAGGCCCACAAGGTCTGCAAGGACCTGTTGGAGCCCAAGGGGCGACCGGTCCGGCGCCAGACATGAGTCGGGTGAGCGAGGTATTAGGTGACTTGCGTGATTTAATCACCCAAGTAAAACCTCGATTGACCTTGGTGGGCGGCGGAGCCTCGGTTGGCGCCCAAGCGATCGAGCGCTGGCGGCCTTCTTTAGGCGAGCAGATCGTCGGTCCCCTGATCATGGGTGCGTCAAATATTTTTGCGGCCAGAAGTCTCCGGCCGTCAAGAATTAATGTCAGCGCCACCGGCGGCAGCGCCGCTGGCGGATCAACTGGCCCGGTCACCGCCACAGGCGGAGCCGGCGGCAGTACCGGACCGATTACAGTTACCGCTACTGGAGGCGGGGGCGGCAGCGCCAGCGCCACTGGCGGCAGCGCTACCGCAACCTCCAATCCAACACAACAACAGCAGCAGCAGCAAACACGCTAGCTGCTGGAAAATTTAATATTATATATTTCTACCGCGAGTCTCGTAATAGCGGGACTCGCGGGTTGTTGATTCGAGTTAGGTCAGCCGGAGGGATCGAGTCAACAACCCATTGTCCGATGGGCTTGCGGATTGATAGATTTGGGTATATATTAACAACCAAACTAAAATAATATTTTGCCATGAATAAAACATTTTTTTTGCCTATAGCGTTTATATTGGGTTTTTTACTGACCATAGCTCCGGCTGGTCTGGTTTTTGGCCAGACCGTTTCAGCCGGCGCGATCACAATCAGCGCGACCGGCGGGGGTGGGGGATCGGCCAGTGCGACCGGTGGATCGGCCACAGCCAGCACTAGTGCCAGTCAACAACAGCAACAGCAAGGCGGTTCAGGCCAACAACAACAGGAGCAAAGCTCTCTCGCCACAGCCAGCGCCACCGGCGGCAGCGCCAGCGCGGCTAGTGGAGGCGGGGGATCGGCAGTCGTGGTTGTGGGTGATAAAACGGTCGCGCTGGCCGCTTCATCTCCGGCTTTGCCCATGCCATCTCCATCCGCTAGCCCGTCTTATACTTGGCCAACCGGATCAATCACAGTCACCTCGACCGGCGGAGCGGGCGGATCGTCTTCAGCCGCCGGCGGTTCGGCCACAGCCAGCGCCAGTGTTAATCAACAACAGCAACAGCAAGGCGGTTCAGGCCAACAGCAACAGGAGCAAGGTCCGGCCGGCTCGCTCCAGCAACAGCAACAGCAACAGCAACAGCAACAGCAACAGCAACAGCAACAGCAACAG
>CAYZGQ010000002.1:0-40572 GCA_964478135.1 uncultured Candidatus Saccharibacteria bacterium | reverse complement strand
CCTTAGTCAAATCCGATCCCAAAGCTTCGAGTCTGCCTAAAGCAGGCGCCACGCCGGTTTTGCCTAGCCTAGGCGCGCTGGCGGCTACGTTCTTTAGCCTAGCTGGTGTTGCTCGGGTCAAAGAAGCTCAACTGAATCTTGCCCAAGACTTGGCGAGAATTAATTTATAATTTTCCGGTTAACACAAAATATCCTCTCATAAAGGGAGGTTATTTTGTGTTAAGCTATAAGAGATGATCAATAAGCAGCAACTTGGTACAACTTTGGGCATTGAGCTAAAACGTAAGCGAATAGCTCAAATTGAGAGCCTAATGGCTCGGCCCGATTTTTGGCTTGACCACAACCAAGCGGCCCAGCTCTCCCAAGAGCTCAAGCAGTTACAGAATTTGGTCAGTCAGTTTGAACTGGCACAATCACCCGATCAGCTTAAAAATCTGGAAAAACTGGTTGTTCTTATTGGTCAGTATGACGAGGCTGGCGCGATCGTGTCGTTTCACGCCGGCGCTGGCGGTACCGAAGCCCAGGACTGGGCCAGTATGCTCAAGCGCATGATCGAGCACTACGCACAGCGCAAGGGCTGGCAGGTCAGTCAGATTGAACTGTCTCGAGGCGAAGAGGCGGGGCTCAAATCCGCCACGATCAAGGTTGACGGACTTTGGGCCTTTGGTCACTTGAAAAGTGAGGCGGGTGTTCACCGACTGGTCCGCATCTCCCCCTACGACTCCGACAAGGCTCGTCACACCAGCTTTGCTCTGATTGAGGTCGTGCCGGTGCTCAAAGAAGTTGAGGCTGACCAGATTGAGTTCTTACCCGAAGATCTCAAGATTGATTTTTTTCGCTCGGGTGGTCACGGCGGCCAAAACGTCAACAAGGTCGAAACAGCCGTCCGGCTGACCCATTTGCCAACTGGCTTGACTGCCTCAAGCCAGAACGAGCGGTCGCAGTCTCAAAACCGAGCCATAGCTCAAGCGGTTTTGAAAGCCAAGCTGGTCGCGCTCAAGTTGCGCCAGCACAAGCATAAAATAGAGGAGCTTAGGGGTGAGTTTCAGAAGGTCGAGTGGGGCAGTCAAATTCGGTCTTATTTTCTCCACCCCTACCAAGCGGTCAAGGATCATCGGACCGGCTGGGAAGAAAAAGATGTCCAGGCAGTCTTGGCCGGGGCGCTCGAGAATTTTATTAACGCTTACTTGCGTGCTGACAAAAAAAGTGAAACCAACTAAAATAAGAAAGGTTTATATGCTCGACAAAGCCAAACAACTTTATCAGCTCCAAAAAAAAGCCCGGGAAGTTCAAAAGGAGCTTAAGGAGACCGAAATCGAAGCGGCCGGCTCGGGTGTGAAAGTTATTTTTAACGGCGCCCAGCACCTGATTAGTATTTCAGTTGACCAATCATTGGCGGCCCAAGGCCGTAAAAGTGAACTCGAACAGGCGCTCAAAAATGTCATATCCGAGGCGATGAGTCGCGCCCAAGCGGTGGCGGCAGACAAGACCAAAGGTGTTATGAAAGAGCTTGGGATGAACATTCCTGGGTTCTAAAAGATCAATGCCGATCATTGTTGGGCTGGGCAATCCGGGTATAAAGTATCGCCAAACCCGCCACAACATTGGCTTCCGGGTGGTTGAGGCGATTGCCGACCGATTGGGCGCTGATTGGCGGCTATCCAGGCGCGATCAAGCGTTAATAGCTCAAATTGACTTAAAAGGGCTGTCCTGCCTTTTAGTGAAACCTCAAACATTTATCAATCAATCTGGTCAAACGATCTTGGCCCTTACAAAATATCACTCCAAAGATCTGGTCAACTTGGTGGTCGTGCACGACGATCTGGATCTAGGGCTTGGCACGATTAGGATTCGCCAAGGTGGTTCGAGCGCCGGTCACAACGGTTTGGAGTCAATTATTCAAACGCTCGGCCGAAATTTTTGGCGGGTTAGGATCGGTATTAGTCACCCTCGCCAACGGGCTAGGGAAGAAGGGATTGCCCGAAATCCGCTCGAGTACGTATTGCAAAAGTTTAGCTCGGATGAGTCACGGCTGGTCAAGCGGGTTGTTGATCAGGCGGCTGGTTTGATCGTTAGTCAGTGCCAGGCCGGTTCTGGTTTGAAAGAACAAACCATAACCCTCTAAGGACTGTTTTACTTTTAATTTTGGGTGATTAGGCTATACTGGGATTGTTAATAATTTTTCTAGGAGGAGCAGCTTATGCCATTAGATCAAGTGGTCAAACCCGCGAGTCTAGCCGATCCAGGCGTTTTACCCAAACCAGCTAAAGTTATCGCTGTCTTGCTGATCGTAATAGGAATACTCGGTATTTTTAATCTCTTCCAGGGATTTTCCGCCGGCTTGCTAATCGGGTTAGACGGTCTGGTTTCGACCGCTTTAATTCTGGCCGCTGGCTGGTTAATTTTACGGGCCAAATTGTTAGGTCTGTATTTGGTGACAGTGTCTTTTGTGTTTAGTCTCATTCGGATTCCTATTTTTTATGCCCTCGATTCAGCCAGTATCGTTTTCGATCAGGTCTATCTCGTGGTTGACCTTATTATTTCTTTAGTGATATTGGTTTACCTTTGGTCTATTAAATCAAAACTAAACTAAAGATTAGTCTTGTCAGCTAGAGTCTGGTTTGATAGACTATTTTTCAACTAAAACGTGGGACCTCGCTTAGAACGGGGGTTTGAACCACTCCGGAGGTTATTATGGGTAGAACCCGCTCGGTTATTATTGGAGAAAATGTTCCAGACGATTCAAAAGAAAAGGAGTCCAAAAATCCGACTGTCAGTAGATGGCCCGATAAGCGTCCACGTTCCCAAAACCCGAATAAGCTCCAAAAAACGCCTCTCGAACAATCTAGTCCGTCTTCAGGCATAGTTTCAAAGCAGGCAAACGTCCAGCCAGACACGACCAAAGATAGTCCGACAATCGATCCCTCGAGCAAGCCTGGCGAAGAGATCGATCAAGAGCAATTAAGCCAAGATGATAACCAAACGTCGGCTCAAGATCTCGCTTCAGAGAAAAAAATCGTCCAGCCAAGCCAGGTTTCGTCCAAGCCAAGAGTCGGTCAGACTCGAGTTCGATCCCGACGATATAAAAGCGCCCGGGCGCTGGTGGATAAAACTAACAGTTATCCACTTGAGCAGGCGCTAGAGCTGGCCCAAAAAAGTTCGACCATCAAGTTTGACGCCACGATTGAACTGCACGTTAGAGTTGTCTCAAAAAAGGGTCAGGAGGCCCTGCGCGGTAGTGTCAGCCTGCCCTCGGGCCCGCCTAAAGCGCCCAAGATTCGCTTGTTTGAAGAGTCAATGGTTGACGATATTAAAAAGGGCAAGCTAGAGTTTGACGTATTGGTGGCCAGGCCGGCTGATATGGTTAAACTGGCTCCTCTGGCCAAAGTCCTTGGGCCCAAGGGGCTCATGCCTTCGCCCAAAGACGGGACGCTCTCAGATAACCCGGAGGCGATTAAAAAAGCAATCCAATCCGGTAAAATCAGCTACAAGACCGATCCCCAGGGAATTATTCATTTTGGTCTGGCGAAAGTTAGCTGGGACAAGGCTAAAATAAGAGACAACATCCAGGCATTTTTGAAAGAAATTCCCCCCAACCGTGTTGGCTCGATCATTCTAACAACCAGTATGGGGCCGGGGATTAAGCTCTCAAGAGATATTCAGACTGGTAAGACAAGCTAAATTGCGCCAACCAATCTAATCAAGTCTGAAATTTCAAACTCTAATTAGGTCAATTCAAATTAAAGCAGTTGAATTAGTCCCTGGCATCTGTTCCAGTAGTAAAAGTGTTGACACTTGGGGTTCGTTTGTTGTAGCGTTGGCTTAGCCGCAGACAGGCAGGCCTCGCCGATGGCGAATAAGTCCTCCCGAGGCACAAACGTGATAAGACCGGTAATCACATCAGCCAGAGAATAAGAACTGATTTTAATTACCATGAGATCTGCGGTTGGGCAGACTTTTTTATTTGAGAGTCATTGGAATCAACTAGAGTTGAGTCTTCCCCATTGACGACCGGGCCGATCAGTCGTCAAGGCAATCTAAGATTAAATATTTTTATGCTTACACTAGACCAAAAAAAGGAACAGAAAGCTTGGATTAGGGAACAGTTGAGCTCAAACCAACAGCTGGTGCTGATTGGTTTTCGTGGTCTGACGATAGCCCAGATGTCTGATTTGCGTCAAAGGCTGGCCGTTCAAAAAATGTCGCTTAAAGTTATCAAGAACACGATTTTAACCCGAGCCTTGACTCTAGTTAAAGTTAAATTGGATCAGGATACGCTGGCCAAACCGATCGGTCTGATTGTTGGATCTTCAGACGAAGTGGCGACGGTCAAGCTAGTGAATGAATTTGCCAAAGAACATCCAGCCCTTGAGTTTTTGGCTGGCTGGATCAATCACGAACTAGTTGGGGCGAGCCTTATCGATCAGCTGGCAAATATACCCGGACGGGATGATCTTCTGGCTCGATTGGTTGGTTCGATTGCCGCTCCGCTGGTCAAGCTCAACTGGTCGCTGCAGTGGAATCTTTATAGTTTCCATTCGATTTTGAGTCAACGGCTTGGGTCAAGTTCAGTCGGCCAGACCGAGAGCTAAAACTAATTTTCAGCTTTCAAGTAATAATTTTTATAATAATTTCGATTGCCAATACTCAATTTTCAATAAATTTCTAAGATTAGAGCTTGTCAATCGAAATTTATCTAGAAGGGATGTATGCCAAACCAAGAAGAGACAAAAGAGTCAAAAAACGAACAATCCAAAGATTCGTCTGACCAAGCTAAATCAGACAAAGCGCGCCCTGCCGTCAGCCCGAGTCAATCCCAAGATTCGGCTCAAGACAATCAATCTGATACCAGTTCAGCCCAAGCCGATCGGTCCAAATCGAACCAGTCAAAACCAGTTCCTTCGGGCAAGTTTAAGGACATCATTAAGCAGATCGAGGAGTTGAAGGTGGCTGATTTGGTCCAGTTGGTCAAAGAGCTGGAAGATCGGTTTGGAGTCAGCCCGGTCGCGCCGGCCGTCGGGGCGGCTCCTTCGGCAGGCGGCGCTAGTGCCGAAGAAGAAGAGAAAACAAGCTACAGACTTGTTTTGGTTAAAACAGGCGCCCAAAAGATCGCCGTTATTAAGACTATCCGAGAAATTAAACCTGAACTAGGTTTGAAAGAGGCCAAAGATTTAACTGATGCCGCGCCTCAAGAACTTTTGCAGGGAGTTAAGAAAGAACAGGCCCAAGAAGCTAAAGCCAAACTCGAAGCAGTCGGGGCGCTTGTCGAACTAAAGTAAATTTGTTTTAAGACACCTATCGCCCAACAATCAGTTTAAGGCGGGTCTTGGCGCGCGTTGCCAAACCTCTCGAGCGAGAGTATGCTATTTCTAGTAAAGGAGGATTATGGGCCCTCGAAGGCTAGACACAATACCTACTGCTAGGGTTGAGGCTGGCGAGCTAATTACACTAATTCCAACAACTTCAAATGATAATGTTCCATCTAATGGCGATTCTTCGCTAGTTCGCACTCCAGAAGAAAACCAAACGTCACCAGATTCTTTGACGCCTATTTCGGAGGTTCTAAATCCCGAGCCGGTCAGGCGATTTGAATCAACGAACCAGCCACCAGTTGATTCAGATAGCACAGACCAACCGACAGACAATTTAACAACTTTGTTGGTTCCATCTAGCACTGTTAAATCCGAGATCAATCCAGAACCCAAGCCCAACTCCGGTGACCTTAACTCCGAAACGCCAGACCCGCTCACGCAAGTGAAAGAATTGACAAACAAAGATAGCGTCCCGGCAGACATCGCGCGTTTGGCGTCAAAAAAGATGCTGATGAGCGCTAAACCGCTTGGTGTTGACCCGCTTAATAAAACTGTTTCTAATCTTCCGGAAGCCCCGGCTCCGGCTGCCGATTCACCACCCCCGCCGGATCAAAAGCCGGTCGTGCCGGATAATCCTCCGGGTAATCCTGACGAAACTGGTCCGGCTAATAATTCCATTCGATAATGATCGCGGTTTTATTAATCCTTATTATTTTCGGGTTGCTGGGCGGCGGTTTGATCGCTTTTTTGACCTTGAGCCATCTTCGCCACGAGCGCGAGCGGATCCGAAACACAACCACTTTGCTGATAGCGGTTCCCAAGGATATTCCGCGCAAGGACGACGAAATGCTCGGCAACCAGCCCAAGGATTTTCGCGAAGCAATCGCCCCAACCGAGCAGTTTTTTTCATCCCTGGCTTCAATCCACAATGAGGGTTTGTTGTCTGACTGGGTTCGGCGACAGATTCAAATTAGCTTTGAAATTGTCAACCAAGGCAACCAAATCAGTTTCTACATTGCCGCCGGCAACGACTTGATTCCATTTTTGGAAAAACAGCTTTACTCGTTTTTTCCTAACCTTTCGATTACCCGGATGTCCGGCTACAACTTATTCGAAGGTGTTGATGGCGAAGTGGTTGCGACTAGCCTGTCTTTTACCAAGCGATTTATTTTCCCAATTAGAACTTTTAAGACCCTTGAGGCTGATCCGCTTAACTCGCTCACCGGAGCGCTTTCTCGTCTGGGTGAGCGTTCAAACGCCGCTATCCAAATAATAATTGAGCCGATGAGTGAACGTTGGCGCGAGGCCCCGGCTATGGCGGCCCAGCATGTACTCGAGGGTAAGCACGCCTACATTCACTCATCACCAGTCTCGCGTTTGGTCTATGGTT
Source organism: uncultured Candidatus Saccharibacteria bacterium (assembly GCA_964478135.1). Taxonomy (GTDB): domain Bacteria; phylum Patescibacteriota; class UBA1384; order GWA2-35-9; family CAYZGQ01; genus CAYZGQ01. Next base: position 33,870 of record CAYZGQ010000002.1, on the reverse strand, counting down.
TTGTTGATCTAGTTTCGTCTGGTCTGGTCTCTTCCAACAAATCCAAGGGCGGTCAGCAGTTAAGCTCCGACAACAAAACCTGGCGCACTTCTCCAGTTAAAGATGACTTGATGAAAGCTTTTAATGAAAAATCTTCTAAGGCTGGGTTTCGATCAACCATAAGAATTATAGCGACCGGTCAAGATCGTCAGAGCGCCAAAATGAACCTCAACTCAATTGTTGACGCTTTCGCCCAGTTTGCCACCCCGGCCTGGAACGGTTTTAGGTCAAAAAGTGTTGTTAAAAACGGCCAAATTGTGGCTGATTTTATCACCCGTTATCACAGCAACACTGCTCACTCAAAATTTAGACCACTGATTTTAAACTCGGAAGAATTAGCCTCAATTTTCCACCTACCCAATCGCTACACCGACACACCAAACATTCGCTGGCTTTTGTCGCGTAGCCTGGCCCCGCCGGTCAATCTGCCCAGCCAAGGCATAATCGTAGGAGAATCTGTCTACCGAGGCGATAAAGTGAGCGTTCGCATTACCGACGACGATCGCCGGCGTCATATTTTTATGATCGGAAAAACAGGTGTCGGTAAAACCACCTTGTTTGAAAACATGATTGATCAGGATATCGCTAACGGTAAAGGAGTCTGTTTCGTTGACCCGCTCGGGGACGCGGTCGAGTCGATTCTGCAGAAAATTCCGGCCAATCGCTTTAAAGACGTGATTTTGTTCGATCCTTCTGATACTGATCGCCCGATCGGTTTTAATTTACTGGACTGGAAACACCCCGAGGAAAAAGATTTTCTAATCGCCGAATGGATTGAAATTTTTTATAAACTTTATGACCCCAATCGAACCGGTATTATCGGTCCGCAGTGGGAGCACTGGGGCCGCAACGCTGCCTTAACGATTATGAGTCTGCCAGACGGCGGTACTTTGATTGACATACCGCGCTTGTTTACTGACGACAAATTTCGTGAGAAGGCTATTTCTTACGTCCAGGATCCAGTCGTCAAAGCCTTCTGGGATCAGCAGTTAGCCAAAACGGCTGATTTTCACAAATCCGAGATGTACAACTATTTTATTTCCAAGTTTGGTCGATTTATGACTAACGCTCTGATGCGTAACATCATCGGTCAGACCAAGTCAGGTTTTAATATTAGAGAAATTATGGACAGCGGGAAAATCTTGTTAGTTAACTTGGCCAAAGGCAAGATAGGGGAGATGAATTCCAATTTGCTTGGTTTAATTTTAGTCTCGAAAATTCAGGCGGCCGCGTTCTCTCGGGCCGAGATGCCGGAAAATGAGCGAACAGATTTTTACCTCTATGTTGACGAGTTTCAAAACTTTACGACCGACTCGTTCGCGACTATACTCTCTGAAGCCAGAAAGTATCGTTTAAATCTTAATATTACTAACCAATTTATCGCCCAACTGACCGATAAAATTCGCGATGCCGTGATCGGCAACGCCGGCACAATGATCGTTTACCGAGTGGGCGCGGCCGACGCCGAATTTATGGTCAAGGAGTTTCAGGGCGTGACGATAGATGACATGGCTAATCTCGAGCGATTTACAACTTACGTTAAACTGCTAGTTGATTTGACTCCGACCAAACCGTTTTCTATGAAGGGTATTTTAAGTCCAATCAAAAAAGATCCTAACATTGCCAATCAAGTTAAGGAGCTGTCTCGACTCTCTTGGGGCAAAGATAAGTCAGTGATCGAGGACGAAGTTTTAAACCGGACTAAGATTGATCAGATCGAAATTCCGCCTGATCCATCGGCTCCGGTTACCCGAGTCTAGACGCTAAAACTACACTTATTTATTAACATAAAGTGTCACTCCTAGTTCAATTAATTGTCATTGCCTTGATTTACGCCTCGGTGATAGGCGCGATCGGCATGGTTTTACGACTGCGCGATCGCCGGCGCAAAATAGACTGGTATACTGGCAAGCAGTACGTCTTACTCGAAATTTTGGTGCCCAAAAATAATGAGAAGGGTCCGATATCAGCTGAAAGCATGTTTGCCTCTTTGCATGGGATTTTTGAGTCCCAAGCGAGAATTCAGGAGAAAATATCTTTTGAAATTGTCGCCCGCAAGGGTTTAATCTTGTTTTATGTTTGGACCTCTTCCCATTTAAGGGATTTCGTGGAAGCTCAAATCTATGCCCAGTATCCAACTGTTGAAATCCGCGAAACGTCCGACTTGGATCAATTAGAGCCGGCCACCGGATCAGTTGCTTCAGTTGACTTACTTCTTAACAAGTCGGATGTTTACCCGATTAAAACATTTCTTAATTTTGAAGTCGATCCACTAGCCTCGATTACTGGAGTACTCTCAAAAGTAAGTTCCGAAGATTCGATTTACATCCAAGTCATTATTCGGCCGGTTTCTGACACTTGGAGAGAGAGAGGTATTAGCTGGGCTAACGCGTTCAAAGGAGGCCTGGATCCATCAAAGCAAGCAATTAGCCGAATGCTCTCGCACGGTCTGATCAATTTCGGAAAGCTAACCTTGGACACGGCACTTGGGCGGGTAAGTGAAGAAAATCAAACATCCAACCCCGCTCCGGCTAAGCTTTCGGGTCCAGACACGGAGGCGGTTAAAGGGATTGAGGCTAAAACAACCAAATTGGGTTTTGCGACCAAAATCAGAATAATGGCTTTCTCCCAAGATGTCCCAACCGCTGTGGCGCGGATCAACGGGGTTACTGGAGCGTTCAAACAATTTAATACGACTAATCTAAATGGTTTTGTTGCCTCACCGGTTCGGACTGACGCCGGAGTTTTAGATGACTACCGCAAAAGAATTATGGGCCGAGAATACGTTTTCAATATTGAGGAGTTGGCTTCAGTATTTCATTTGCCCAATATCTCGGTCGAGACGCCAACCATAGCCTGGGCCGGATCAAAAAAGGGCGAACCTCCAACCAACTTGCCGGTCGAGGGATCGGTTGACAAATCTGATTTAACACTCTTTGCCCAGACAAACTTTCGACACCTGGTCCACCGATTTGGTGTCAAAAACGACGACCGACGACTCCATTTTTACGCGATCGGAAAAACAGGCACCGGCAAGTCAACCATGCTTGAAAATATGATCATCCACGACATCCGGGCGGGCAGGGGAGTGGCGGTGGTCGATCCACACGGCGACTTAATCGATCACATCCTCGATTTTATACCCGAACATAGAGTCAAGGATGTCGTTTGGTTCGCTCCCTGGGATAGGGAACACCCGATCGGTTTTAACCCGCTTGAAGCGGTTGACATTGACTTAAAACCGATCGTTGCCTCTGGCGTAGTTGGAATTTTTAAAAAGATTTTCGGCGAGTCGTGGGGGCCGAGGCTTGAGTATATTTTACGCAATACCATTTTGAGCTTGCTTGATTATCCCAACGCCACCCTGTTGGGTGTGACTCGCGTACTAGTTGATAAGGATTTTAGACAAGACGTGATCAAACATATCAAGGATCCGATCATTCGTAATTTTTGGATCAATGAATTTGAGCGTTACGACCCAAAGTTTCGGGTCGAGGCTGTGGCGCCGATTCAAAACAAAGTCGGTCAATTCCTTTCAACTGCCACGATTCGCAACATTGTCGGCCAGCCGCGCTCAACTATAAGTATGGACGATCTCATGGATGGCAAGAAAATCCTGTTACTTGACTTGTCAATTGGTAAAATTGGTGAGGACACCTCGGCCTTGCTCGGAGCTTTGATGATTACTAAAATTCAGATCGCCGCCTTATCCCGGGCCAATGTACCGGAAGATCGGCGGATTGATTTTTATCTCTACGTTGACGAGTTCCAGAATTTCGCCACCGACTCATTCGCGGTTATTTTGTCCGAAGCGCGCAAATACCGGCTCAACTTAATTATGACCAATCAGTTTATCGCCCAAATGCCTGAAATCGTGGCCGACGCTATTTTTGGCAATGTCGGCACGATCATCTCTTTCAGGGTCGGACCCCAGGACGCGACCACTTTAGTCAAAGAGTTTGAACCGATTTTTGAAGCCAATGATTTAGTCAATCTGGATAACTACAACGTTTACGTCAAAATGTCTATCGAAGGCGTGACCTCGCCGCCCTTTTCCGCCATGACTCTGCCACCCAGTCGAGACCGGTCTGATTTTAGACAAAAGGCGATCGAGCATTCGCGCCTCAAATACAGCCTCAACCGAGACGACATAGAGGAAGATATTATGGAGTGGTCAAAACCGATCAAGATTCAGCTAGGCCAACCAGCCAAGTCAGCCCAAGCCGTTGTCGCCCAAGAGCCAAAAAATCTAACAGCCAAGCCAAGTATCGTTTCACTTGGACCCAAGACCTACCAGGAGTTTATAGATCGAGCGGGCGGCCGATGGTTTGCCTCACTGGGTAGCTTACCGAAAGTAGATCAATCGTCGAATCCAAGACTCAAAACCGGGGGACAGGCTCTGACTAAAGTCCAGCCAAAAGAGACTGATTTTACCAGTCAGACCAAGAACCAATCTGGTCAAACTGATCGGTCAGTCAACGATTCGACCCGGAAGATTGATCGAGCGGCTAGCAAGACCGGGCGGGGGAGTGACCAATCAAAACCTGACTCGAACCAAGGCAAGACCAACGATCTCAAACCCGGACAAACGGTCAGTTTCGATTGATTAATATCCGAACGACTGGTATAGTTTGTACATTAATTACCTTAAAAATTTAAAAGGAGCGAGTGAATGATCGAGTTGATAGCGCTTTGTTTTGTAATTAGGGGTGCGTTTTCCGGCCCAATGATTAGTTCTCATGAGATGATTTTTGATCCTATGTCATTCTCATGTTTAATTCATGAAATTAGCCAATGGTCTGATGACGGTCCAATTAAACCGGCAACCCTCGTGCCGATTTCAAAAATGGAGCCCAGACCGACCGTCCATCCTGCCGGTACCTTGAGCGCGATCATTGGTCCCAGACTTGTTCTGGTCAAACCAGCTAATTTATCGGCCCAGCCGCTTGGGTCAATCAGGGTTAATGGTCAGATTAATGGCGCCAATTTATCCCAACAAGATCAGGAGGCGCTCGAGCAGATTTTAAGTCAATTTTCTCTTCTGGCAAAGCCGCTTACGAAACTTCGGCCAGACAAAACAATCGAACAGATTATTCGAGAAATGATCGGACAAAAAACGCCCCTTAATAATTTTTTCGTCTTGCTGGCGCTTGAGCAGGCGATTGATCAGATTGAACAAAAATCAAAATGAGCAATCCGACCAGCAGGCTCGGTCAAAAAGTCTAATCGTTTATATTGTGCGACATCAACAAAGCCCAATATGATTTGTCTTGACTTTTCTCGCGGATCGACGCCGTTTCAATCGCTTAAGACATACGAGAGCTGGTCGAAAGCAATTATTCACTATCGAACCCAGACCCAGCGGCCAGTATTAAGGCGGTTGTTTCCATCCCAGACCCAAACACAACCGAGAAGATGATCGAAGTTGTCCGATTCAAGGCCAATGCTGTTTCGGACTATCTTATTTAAGTGGCATGAGATTGAGAAGACGACTGAAACCGAGTGATAGCATCAAGCCCACCAGGGACAAAGCAAACTAAGGCCTAAGAAAGGAGGAGAGAGGGTATGTCAACCAAGACCAAAGCTAGTTTACGGCCATCCAGTAAGACTGTTATTGTGGATTGTGATCACACCCTATTTAACACGACTGCTCTAAAAGAACGGCTCAGGCAATCAGCCAGAAAGTTTGGGGTGAGTGCAGAGCTGTTTGACACGATTTACCAGCAAATTGTTTCTCGAGTCGCAACCGAGTATGGCTGGGATCCTATAGATCAGGCCCAGGGGCTAGCCCAGGCTCTTGACAAGCCAGACTTGGCCGGCCCGCTCGCTCATGCACTCGAGCAAGTGCTTGAGGACGTTCGAGGGTTTATCTACCAGGATGTTCAACATTTTTTAGCGACCCTCAAGAAGATGGGGGCAATCCTTATACTAGTTTCCCGAGGTTATCCAAACTGGCAAAACAAAAAAATCGATGCCTCTGGTATTAGACAGTTTTTTACTAGGGTTATAATTACACCGGCCTTCAAAAAAGAGGTTATTGCCTCCAAAATTCGCAAAAATGACCAAATTGTGTTGATCGATGACAATGCGGCTGAAATAAAATTGGTCAGAGATAATCTTCCCGCAATCAAGATAATTCAGATTATTCGGCCGAGCGGAAAGTACCGTCAAGAAGCCGACGGAGCATTGGTCGTACGGACCCTTGGTGAAGCTTTGAAATATTTTAAATCTTCTGTCTAGCAGCCTAGCAGCGCCACATGAGGGGAGTGGCGCTATTTTTGTTTGACTCAATATACAATGCGGCGAAACGAAACAAATAGACGCGAATCAGTGCGAATGTGAGGGAGTCTGGCGCGAGATGCTAAGACTGACCTAACTGACCTATACGTTTTGCGACATATCCCCGATTTTTCTCGAGCAGGGGAGAGAGGGAAAAATTTTCAATCTCAATCAGGGTTAATTAAACTGCACTTCGCAATTGGGGGGTTAAGATGTTGGTCCTGAAAGCGGATGGGGGAATTAAACCGCTAGAAAATTTTGCTCATTTTGCCGACCGTATGAGCCCACCCACCGGGCTAACTTGAAATGTCGCAAAAGTATCATTGCGCGACATATTTTCGATTGATCTACCTCTCTCTTCAGGTTTAAAAGAGTTATTTTAACTCTTAGATCTTGTGTTTACTTTTTTTAGTCTCTCCCCTGCCCCGGCTTTGATCTGGTTGTAAATTGGCCTGTTGACAAAAAAAACAACCCTATGGCTGTCATTTTGAATATTACTTGTTCTGGTAGCTCGATTTTGTATTTTGTCTTGAATTAGATCAGTTGATCAATCCTCCTTTTCAATCTCCTGTTTGACCCGTCGCTGACCCAAAAACCGAGGCAGGAATGAATATCTGATGGTTGCCATGTTGCTAAAAATCCGCATTGTAAAGACAATAATTGCGGCCAGGTAGAGGTCTAGATTGAGTCGATCACCAAGGTATGTAATGGCGATTGCGAACACCATGTTAAAAAATAAACCGGACAAAAAGATGGTGTGGTCGTATTTTTTCTGTAGGTCCGAGCGTAACGCTCCCAGGAGTGAGTCGAAAATTCCCAAAATGGCGATCGCGCTGTAGCGAGCGTACTCAAGCGGAATTGTCAGCGGAACAAGCGACCCAAGCGCTAGTCCGCCAATTAATCCTAGAAGGGCGTAAAACATCGAGTTTTCGGATCTAGTTTAGTAGTTATTTATCTCGGGCTAATCAGCTAGACGGGTTAGACTTGATTCTAAGACATTTTTTAGATCATACACCGACCCTGGCTCGCTGGCAAGCGAATTTTAAATCTTACCCCAGCCTCATCTGGCGCCAGCCCGTGAGTGTCTCAACCAAAGGGTTAAAAGCGGACTGGCGATAAATATTGACGAATAGGTTCCGACCAAAATACCGATAAACATTGTGGTGACAAACGGTTTTATAGTTGGTCCGCCTAGGAGTATGATCGCCAGCAGGGCGACTAATGTCGTGGTTGAAGTGTTAATTGAGCGCATAAAGGTTTCGTCAATACTTAGCTCGACAGTTGATTCAAAAGGGTTACTTGGATAACGAGTAACATTTTCACGGATTCGGTCAAAAACCACAATTGTGTCGTGGACTGAAAAACCCATCACTGTCAGCAGGGCTGTTATAAACAGCGTGTCGATTGGCCAGCCGGTGACCCGAGATATTAAGATAAAAGCAAAAGCGGCAATCACAACATCATGAATTAAGGTTATGACCGCGATCAGTCCATAGGTCAAGCTGGAAATCGGTTTATTGACCTTTCTAAAACTCCAAGCTATGTAGATAACAATCGCCAGCGACGCGACTGTTATGGACAAGACCGCTTTTTGGGTCAGATCTTTTGAAATACTCGGACCAATTGACTCGAATCTTAGCTCGCTTACCTCACCCAAACCGGCTTTCTGGTTAAAATGTCGCACAATATTAGAGTTCTGGTCTTGAGTGGGTTGTTGGGTTTTAATGAGGACTCCTTTTTTAGTTTGGACAACCGAAGAAACTTGAATCCCAAGCTCGTCAAGTAGTTGCCTGGCCCGTCCAGACTCAAGAGGCTTGTCAGTTTTAAGTTCGAGGGCACTTCCCCCGGTAAAGTCAAGGCCAAGTGGTATCCCGCTAGTTAAAACCAAAGCTAGGCCGGAGAGAATTGCCAGACCAGAAAGACTAAACCAAATTTTTTGTCTCTTAACTATTTGCATAGCTGGGTTGTTTAGCTGAACGTCTCGGTTTTATGAGTGAGAGGTTTAGCATAGTTTGGGTAATGGTGATGGCGGAGAACATTGAAACAAGAATGCCAATCGCCAGCATTAGGGCAAATCCTCTCACTAATCCAGTTCCGAAACTAAACAAGACCGCGGCAATAATCAGAGAAGAAACGTTTGAATCCCGGATGCTGGGCCAAGCCAGGGCAAAGCCTAGGGCTAGGGCGCGCGTCTTGGGTCTGCCAGAGGCTTCTTCCTCCTTAATTCTTTCAAAAATTAAGACATTCGCGTCCACCGCCGCTCCGATAGACAGGACCAATCCGGCAATAACTGCCAGAGTTAAGGTAACTGGAATAAACTTGATCAAGGCTAGGAGCAACAGGATGTAAATTATCAGGGCGATCGAGGCGATCACTCCTCTAGCCCGATAGTATAGACTGATATAACCGATCACCATGATGATTGAAACAACACCGGCGGTGATTGAGTTTTTGACCGAAGCCTCACCCAAGGTCGCCCCAACTGATGTTTGGGCAATAAGCTTAGCCTCAACGGGTAAGGCCCCGGCGTTAAGTTCGAGTGCTAAAAGTTTGGCTTGATTTATATCAAAAGAGCCGGAGATAATCGCTCTGCCGTTTTCAATAATACTTTGAACCGTTGGGGCGGAAATGATTTGGTCGTCCAACACGATCGCGACCGGTTTTTGGAGATTTCGGGTTGTGATTTCCTTAAATAATTTTGTCCCTTGAGCGTCAAAGGTTAAAGACACAACCGGACGACCGATTTGAGACGGTCCGTTGGCGTTTGCTTGGGTTGAGTCTGGAAATTCAACCTGGGCTCTGACAAGGTGCGTTCCGGTTAGGCTGGTTTTTCGCCATTGGTTCGAGACGCCATCATCCTGATCAGTGTCGTTTGGTTCTTGAAACTCTAACAGGGCTGTTTGGCCAATTGTTTTGATAGCTGACTCGACATCCTTAACCCCAGGGAGCTCAACCGTAACGGCGTCTTTGCCATCTATTGAGGTTTGCGAGATAACTGGTTCGGAGACGCCCAGCAAATTGGTCCGTCTTTCAATTACATTAACAACTCCTTGGACCGCCTTTTTGCGTTCCTCCCGAGGAATTGATTCAGTTTCGAGTTCATAAATCAGCCGTGTTCCTCCGGCCAAATCAAGCCCTTGTCTAAACTCAATTGGTTTAAAAAAATTGCCTAGTCTAAGATAGCTGTTTGGTTTGAGCGCCAGAATTGCTAGCGTCAAAAGCCCGATAATCAAAATTGGCTTTAAGAACCGTTTCATTTTGAAGTTTCGGATTACAAAAACTTACCCGGTACTTTTTGCTTTATTATTTCGATCAATTGTTTGATATCCTGGCTGGCCGATTTATCCGCCACCAGCAAAACATCCGGAGTATCAATAATCACAACGTTTTTAAGCCCGAGTGTTGCGACCAGCTTGTTTTGAGCCATGATAAGAGAGTTTTCTGTCTGGTAGCCAATATGGTGAGCGCGAGTTACCAACCCCGAACCCTCTTGTTTTGACAATATCTCGTGCAGATTTGACCAAGATCCAACGTCAGACCAGCCAATGTCAGCCGGTACGACCATAATGGCCCGTTCTTTTTCCATAACGGCCGTGTCGATCGGTTCAGCCGGCATACTAGCGTAGTGTTTTTTGAGGATTGATTGGTAATCGGGTTGTCCGATCGCTCGGCTTATTTTTTCAATTCGACTATAGATTTTGGGCGCGTGTTTGGACAGCTGACGGAGCATGTATCGGCCTGGGAAGATAAAATATGCGGCGTTCCACAAATATTCGAATGAATTGTAAAATTTTTGAGCGCTGGGGTAATCCGGTTTCTCAATAAATTGACGGACTAAAAATACTTGGAGATCGTGGCGATCGTCTTTTTTGGTGGCGTTGTGAACTTGCTTACCTATTCTAATGTAGCCGTAGCTGGTTTCTGGATAGGTCGGCTTGATTCCTACAGTTACGACCCAATGCTTAAATTGATCAGCCACTTCAAAAGCGTGTTCTAGGACAGCGGCAAAAACCTTGGGTTTTTCGATGTGATGATCAGCCGCCAGGCTCGCCACGATTGCCTGTTCATCACGTCGTACAATATGAGAGGTTGTCAGACCAATGGCGGCGCTGGTGTTGCGTCCTTTAGGTTCGGTAATCAAGTTTTGGGCAGGCAGTTGTGGCAGTTGGACTTGGGCTTGTTGCTGATGCTCTTGAGTAACAATAACTAAAATATTTTTAATCGGCAGAACCTTGGCGACCCGATCGAACATCTCTTGCAGGAGAGATTTATCGCTGCCCAATTTTAAAAACTGTTTAGGTGTTTTTTGGCGCGATAGCGGCCAGAGTCTTGTCCCTGATCCTCCAGCCAAAATGACGGCGTACCAATGAAGTTGGCGATTTTGTTTCATGCTATGTTCGTCGGTTATGGATTAATTATTTTAGACTATTTTTAAGTGTCTCGGGTAGTCTAGTTCTGGCAGAGTCAGATTTGACAACTGTTGCCAAGACTGACCGAACCACTATTTTGTTTTCTGAAAGATATTGAACTGTTTATTGATCTTCGGAGGATTGAAGCTACCTCGCTCTGGCTAAACAGTTTTTTTTGACTGGCCATTGAGACCATCTTTCCATCTTACCCGGGCAATGTCAAACGTCCGAGCGTTCTCCAGCAGAACTATTTTTTTAACCCGTTCGATTGCCTGGACTGGTTTACCTTGGGGATTTTCCACAATCTGGTCGTAGTATTGTCGGGCCACAGCTAGCTCGCGCTTGGCGATTCTCAAGCGTTGTTCGATTTCTTGAGTTGTGTTCTGGCCGCGAGCTTCAAGCCGTTTTTTGATGTCCTCAATTGGCGCGGTCAAAAAGATCAGGACCGAGCGATCTGGATACTGCTTAAGAAAAGCCAGGCCGCCGCTGACCTCGATTTCTTTAATAATATTGCGGCCGGCGGCTAGATGAGACTCTAGGTCCGATTTTGACGAGCCGTACCAGTGGTTGTTGTAAAAGTTTGACTCAAGGATTTCGCCCGAGCGCTCAAGTTTCTTAAACTGATTAGGATCAACGAAAAAGTAGTGATCTTCTTTGGCGTCAGATAAACGCTTGGATCGTGTGGTGAATGATTTGCTCCAGGCAACCTTGAGTGATTGATCCTTGAGCAAGGCGCGAATGATCGTTCCTTTTCCCACACCAGCCGGGCCGGATATGACGAAGATCTTGGGTTGGTTTACTTTAATTGGATCAGAGCCCGTTTCAATCATCGTTTCATTATTACTTAATTGAGGCTTAAGGTTCAAGCAGGTTTGATCAGGCCAATCAGTCGTCTCATATCGGCTGGCAGGGTTGACTCAAACTGGGCCAATTGACCAGTTTGAGGATGACTGAAAGTCAAGCGGCTGGCATGGAGCATCTGGCGGTCTGCCTTAATGAGTTGGCTGATCTGACGAGAGGTTTTGGTTGAATAAATCAGATCCCCTACCACCGGATGTCCGAGGTGGTGCATCACCAGTCGAATCTGATGGGTCCGGCCGGTTTTGATTCGAATACTGACCGCTGAAAGATCCGACAAGCCCAAGTTTTTCTTGGCCAGGTCAGGGCTTGGTTTGTTGGCGATCTGATAGTACTCCCCTACTTTCCAGCGGGTTGTCGATTGGCGCAGTCGGCCGCGCCCAATTTCAGCCTGAAATGGGACGACTTTAAAAGGTTTTTTGCGTTTTGGGTCTCGGGCCAGTGAGATCGTTAGACTCCCTCGTCTTGGTTCAAGTCTGCCTACGACAATTGTAGTATATTCTTTGGTTACTACCCGTTTTTTAAACTGGTCAGCCAGACTCTTTTGAGCCAATTTAGTTTTAGCGACCACCATCACGCCAGTCGTGTCTTTATCAAGTCGATGAACAATTCCTAACCGATCGAGTTGGGTGTGTTTAGGCTTGTGTCGTTCAAGCCAATCCTCAAGCGATCTTGTCTGAAGTTTTTGGCTAGTCTTTGATGGTGTCTTTTTGAGACTCGCCCCGACAGTCAGGTCGGCTGGTTTGTCGATCACCAGGACATGTCCGTCTTCAAAGATAACCCTCGGTTCGTCCATTGATTAATCCTACGCCCCTATTTGGGACAGGGCAACACCGCCATCAAATCGCTGACCCTTAACAAGTCTAAAAAACAACGACTCGTTACTTTGAGTCGTTGTCGTTTTGGCATTGGTCTTTCTTGTTTTTGAGGTAGTGGAAGGCAACCGCTCCTCCAGCTACCGAAACCGCAACACCGCCAAGCCAGAGCCAAACCCCGTGTGGTCGGTTTTTGAGCGCCCGATCGAGGTTAAAGCCCGCGGGATCGGTCATCCAATCGAGCAGCTGTTCAACCGTCCGTTGTCGGATCAGCTCATGAGTCTGAATGATTGCCGATTGTCTGTCTTGAGGTTTTAGTTGAGGTGCTTTTTGATCGATAAATTCAGCCGTGCTTGTATTGATCAACTCGATAGCCTGGCTGGCCAGTTGTGCGAGTTGGTCAGCCCATCGCTCGCAAAAGTCTTGGCTAAACGACCGATTCTGGCGCTTGGGGTCTCTTGAGCCCAAGCTGTAGTAGAGATACCACAAACTATCCAGATGATCTTTAGTTGGGATTTGATGATCCTGAATTCCCTTAAGAATTAATCGCAAAACAGCCTGGACCAGCTGCTTGTTCAGTAGAATCATCCGTTGTCTGGCCATTTGGGATCACTCCTTTTGAGTCGTTATTCAAGCCTCATTTCAGATCAGAATCTGGCAAAACCGGCAATCACCCGGCAGTTTATTTTTCGGTTCAGTGTGGCCAAAGTCTAACTTAAGCATCCGAACATAGGCTTGCTGAATGATCACCTCAAGTTGGCTAGTCTGTTTGATTGTTAAGGGGAAAGTGTGAATCGGGAATCGGCTGGTTCTATCGACAAAAGCGATCGAGCCTTCGATAATTTGGTAAGGGAAACGGGCATCTTTGTCGCCCAGCAGTTTATAAAATACCAGTTGGCGAAAGTAATTTCCATCATTGTCTTTCGTTTGACCCAGAATCGACCGACGGCTTCTGGCCTGCCCGGTCTTGAAATCAATCACCCGAACCGATCGTTCGTCTGGATTAATTAACTCAACTTTATCCAGAATCCCACTGATCGGGATATTGCCAAGCCGCACACAGTGGCTGGTGAAGGAGTATTCAGTCTCAAGGGCAGGTTGGGCCTTGTCAGCGAATTTTTGGTACCACTGCTTGAGCGTCTGGTGGCCTTCTTGGGCCAAGTCAGTCTTGGTTTTTAGCCCCAGAGGCTCACGGCTTAAGGTTCGATCGAATCTCTCCAAGACTAGCTCAAGCGGCGGGGCTTTCTTTAATCTTTTTTCTTGGCCGAAAAAGGCCTCCAGGCTAGCGTGAATTGCCGTGCCTAGGGCTTGATGGGCTTGGCGCAGTGAGGGGACGCGCAGCAGATTCTGGTAAAAATAGTGGCGCGGACATCTAAGGTAAGCCTCGAGACCGGTCGGAGTGATTGGGCTGGTTTTGACAAGCTCAAGCAGAAACCCGGTTTCAAATTTTGAAAACCCTTTTGAAGCAGAATCGTCAGGTGGTTGAAAGGTAATCAAGAGCCTATTTGCCCGATCAGTCTGGCTGATCGGTTGGAGCTTGGCCTGTTTTGAGCTGATCAGCTGGCCAATAAACAAACTCGGCGCTTGAGCTCGGCCATTGGGTCCGAGTTGGCTGAAGCTGATCTTAACATCTTTACGGGCTCTGGTTATGGCGACAAACAAGAGTCTTAGATCATCCTCATCCGCGTTATCCAAACCCTCAATTTGATCGGTCGTCGCGATTGAAGTTGGCAGCTTAATCGGATTTGACCGTCTGGAGTTGCCCCAGTGCCGATCAATCAGATTAACGATAAAGACAGTCTCGAACTCCTGACCTTTGGCTTTATGGCCGGTCATAAGCCGAACCGCCGCCCGGGTTGATTCAACTGGATTTGGCTTGAGTTCGAGGCCGTGCTCAATCGATCTTTCAAGATGGGCTAAAAAGGCTTTGAGATCGCCCGCTGGATGGCGGATCGTGAAAGCGCGGGCTTCAGTCAAAAATCGGTCAAATCGGTTCAGAGCTATCAATCGATCTTTCGATCCCATAGCTTGGCTAATCAGGCCAGATTGGTCAAGGATTTGTTCAATCATCTGGGCGACTGATTTAGTTTTTTGATCGGTGTGCCATTGGGCTAGCTGATCGAGCGCTTTGTCAACTCGATCAGGTTGTTTTAGACCCCTGGTTTTGAGAGCTTTGTTTTCAAATAACCAGCCGAACAAATCTTTTTTCTGGCCGGCGGGCCGTTGGCTGGTTATCATCATCAAGTCAAGCGGCTCAATCTTAAAGGCTGGGCTGTGCAAGGCCGCGAACAAAGCCTGACTGTCGTTTGGTTCAAGGATCGCTCTGACTATTTCGATCAAGAGTTGAATTTTTCGGTTAGCCAGGACCGACTCGCCTCGATCAAGGCTGAAGAATATTTTTAGCTTTTCCAGAACTTGGGCATAGTCTAGCGCTTCGCGATTGTGTTTGTAGATAATGGCAATTTGGTCTGGGTCAACCTTTTTGGCGATCAGTTTTTTAATGGTCAGGCACACCCCAAAGATTTCGTCTTGTCCAGTGGGATAAGGCTGGATTGAAATTAGCCGGCCTGGGCCGCGAGCGCTCGAGAGTTTTTCCACCAGACCAGGCAGGTGCTGGCTGATGGTCTGTTGGGATGATTGGATCAGGGCTTGACTGGCATCCAGGATTTTTTGGTGACTCCGATAACTGTTGGCCAAGGTGATCAACTGGAGATTGGGCAAGCGGCGTTTCAGGGCTAAAAAATTGCTTAGGCTGGCGCCCTGAAAGCGGAAAATTGACTGGCGAGCGTCACCCACGACAAAGAGATTAGGCTGATCAAACTGATCGGTCAAAAGTTCGAGCAGTCGGTTCTGGGCGGCATTGGTGTCTTGGAACTCATCAACCAAAATATACTGAAAGCGTTCCTGTAAGTAAGCTTTAATGGTCTTATTTTTTTCAAGCGCGGCAATTACAACCAGCAACATATCATCAAAATCATAACTTGACAGCCCCTCAAGTTTTTTCTGATAGGCAAAATAGATTTGAGCCAAATCCTTGGCTTTGTTGAGTTGCTCAATCGCCCGTTTGACTTGAGCCTTGAGCTGGCCTTGGTAGGGTCCTTTTTGGTACCGATTGGCTGGATTCTTCTTAAGTTTACTTTGCTCTCTGGCAGCCAGTTTTTTGAGTTTATCCGGGGCTACATTTTCACGCTTGAGTGTGGCGATTGCTTGGCTAATATCTTTAATGAATCGGTAGGGTGCCCTGGGAGGCCTTAGATTTGGGGTTGCGGCTTGATCAAGAATTTGCTCGAACAGCTCAAACCGACTAATCTCATCGATCGGCTCTGTCTCTTGAATCAAAGGGAATTGGTCGGGAAAGGTTTGAATCACTTCGTTGGCGAACGAGTGGAAGGTTTGGATACTAACTGACCAGGCCGCTTGACCGATTGTGGTCTCCAAACGTCGGCGCATTTGTTGGGCCGCCGCTTCGGTAAAAGTCAGAGCCAAGATATTCCAAGGATTCATTTGGGTCCGAGCCAGGATATTGGCGATCCGCCAGGCAATTACCTGGGTCTTGCCCGTGCCAGGTCCAGCCACGACCATGACCGGCCCTTCGATCGTCTCAACCGCCCGGCGCTGGGCAGGGTTGAGTTTGACCAGGGTACGAATAAAACGGTCGAGTGTAGCCTTGGGCCGGTTTGCTCTTTTTGGCATCATTGGCATAGTAGCAGAATTGGATCGAAACTTAACATAGGAATAATTGAAATGATTAAGAAGCTCGCTCAAGATTTTGGTTTCTGTAGGATGTATATAGTTTTGTCTTGCGGTTTGAGCTATTCTGGGCTAGCCTACAAATAAGCTGAACAAGCAATTTTGATTAGCCCAAGTTTTTGACTTTTTCTTTTTAATTTTCCGGCTATGGAAATTCGCTGTCCTAACTGTAATCACCCAATCGAATTGACCGAGTCGCTGACCTCGCAGGTCAGGGCTGATATTAAGGCCGAGTACGAGTCCAAGTACACCGCGGCAATCAGAAAAAAAGAGGCAGAGTTGGTCTTAAAGGCGCGCAAAACGCTCGAGCTCAAATACGCCCTTGATCTTAAAGATCTCAAGCAGGAACTTGAGATTAAGTCTAAAAAAATCGAACAGTTCGCTCGGCACGAGCTTGAACTGCGTCAAAAGACTCGCCAGCTTGAAGAGTCGAAAAAACAGCTTAATTTGGAGCTTGAGCGCAAGCTCGACCAAGAGCGCCAAAAGATTGAAGAGGCGGTTGGCAAGCGGATTTTGGAAGAAAAACGATTCCAAGATGCTGAAAAAGACAAAAAAATTACTGACATGCTGCGCCAGATCGACGAGCTCAAGCGCAAGGGTCAACAGGGTTCGCAGCAGTCCCAGGGCGAGGTGCTTGAGCTTGATTTGGAGGATCGGATCAAGCAGGTTTTTCCGCTCGATCGGATCGAGGAGGTGCCCAAGGGTATCCGAGGAGCGGACGTTGTTCAGCGGGTTATCAACCGATCGGGCGTTGAGGCGGGGGTTATCTTGTGGGAGTCAAAGCGAACCAAGGCTTGGAGCGATGACTGGACAACTAAATTAAAAGACGATCAGCGGGCAATTAAAGCCAATATTTCAATCCTAGTTTCCGATGTCCTACCTAAGAGTCTGATCAGTTTTGGTCACAGATTTGGTCATTACAAAGGTGTTTGGGTGAGCGATTACAACTCAATGCTTAGCTTGGCCAGAGCCTTGCGCTCGGGTTTGATTGAAACGGCGTTGGCTCTCGTTGCCCGTTCGGGCAAAGAGGGCAAAATGGAAGAGCTCTACAACTACTTAACTAGTCCGGAGTTTCGTCAGAAAATCGAATCAGTGGTGGAAACATTCGTGGCCATGCAGTCGGATTTAGAGCGAGAAAAGCGGGTCATGGAGCGTATCTGGGCTGTTCGAACCAAACAGATCGAGCGGATGACGCGCGGCACTAGTCAAATTTACGGCGACATTCAGGGTATCGCCCAACTGTCCCCACTCGAGACGCTCGAGTTAGATTCAGGAGATATTGATCAGACCCAGGATCAGGAAAATCCGAGCGCCCAGGAAAAATTGCTCTAGTTTTAGCCTGGTTGAACCTTTAGAGTCATCCGACCAGACAGTTCCGAGGTAGCCCCAATGTCCCAATTGGTTTGATCAGAATCAAACCGACCTTTTTCCAATCTTCTTCGATCAGGTTGGCCCAGCCGCTGATCTTAGCTCGGGCTGGACTAAGACTTGGTGTCGGCGTGTTTTTTGATCCAGTCAATCAGATCTTTTTTGGTTATTGAGCCGGAGCGCTGATCAACTGACTGGCCATCTTTTACCAAGACATAGTTTGGAATTGACATAATGTTGTATTGGCTTGCCTGATCTGCTTGCTTATCAACGTTGATTTTTTTAAAACTGACCAGGTCAGTCATTTCCTGTTCAACCGATTGAATGATTGGTTTCATCGCGACACATGGGCCGCACCAATCGGCGTAGAAATCGAGTAATTCTAGTTTGCTCAAAGTATGCTCCCTTAAAATTAGATAGTTAGTTGCTTCGATTGTGAACAAGCTAATGATAAGTTTTAAGACCGATAGTTTAAACCAAGTCAAAATGACCCGATGTCAAAAATGTCAAAAAATTTTAAGCCGGGTTTTTGGGATTTGATTTGCTATATCGATTTTGATTCTATAATTTTCAGCCAAGCTGTAGGCGCCAAACATCAGGCCGGTATAAGCTAGATCGCCGACGAGAGAATTGCGCAGAAACGGCAAGGCCATAATATAGCTTTGGGCCAGTCCGATCAGTGAATTGGGGTATAAGGGCGTAAACCACCAGACGGCCGCGTTGGTAATAAAGTAAAACAGTAAGGAAGCCAAGAGAGTGACTGTCACCAGCCGGGCGCTATTTGGGCTTTTTCTCAAGAAGAAATAACCAGCTAGCCCGGTTAAGGCGATTGAAAGATAGACACTAATCATAACGCCAGGCGAGTAAAAGCCGATGATCGAATCAGTGATTAAAAGCGCTGCCAGTGGCACTAAAATCCCCGATCGCCCGATCTTGGCCCCGCCAAAAAGTCCGATCGCGCTGATGGGCGCAACGTTGGCCGGGTGAGGCAGAAGTCGAGTCAGACTTGCCAGGGCGATCAGACCAATTGAAAAAAATGTTTTTGTATTCATTCTTTAAAAAAGACCGTTACCGAAAGAAAACCGGTAAAATCATTGATCTTTAATCTCCTCATACTTCCACTCAATCGTGTCGTCATTTTTGGTGATGTAACTGCCAGCGCCCTGATTGGCCGGCTGGCCGTTGAGGTAAAAAATCCACGCCATTTTATTATCCCCCTCAATACCATCGATTGACTGAACAAATTCGCCCAAACCTTCGAAGGATTTTGTTTTAACATCCAGCCCCTGTTTTAAAATTTCAAGAGCGTTCTCGCCCTCAACCCCTTGGTAAACAATCTTCTTGCCATCAAGGGATTTGGTCGGTCTGGCACTAGTTTTGAGTTGAGCCTTCGGCGATTGGAGGCCAAACTCCGGCAGTTGGCCAGATCGATTACTTGACTGACGCAAGCCAAAGCCCAAACCGGACAGACCGATCAGTATCACAATCGCTAAAATAATATAGATTGTTTTTTGAGCCTTGGACATTGTTGATAGCAAGCTAATAAAGAATTAGTCAAGTAATTTCAGATGTGTCAAGTTATTCGCCAAACTTATCAAGCACACTCGCTGTAGCCGCAAGACAGGCAGGTCTGACAGCTTTCTTGACGAAAGTATGAAGCGTTGCCGCAGGATGGGCACAGGTCGGACGGCGTTCTGGCGGATTCTAGAGTGATAGGATTTGAGTGGTTTTCGCTTGGTTCGGACGAGTCAAGGCTTAGTTGTTGGATCTGGGGTTCGGTATCATTGGCGTTAATTTCGAATACTTCTTCCAGCACTTGTGCTACAGCGTCAGGCAGGGACATGACTTTGTTTTTGCCAAACCCAACCGATCGCCCGCCCCCAATACCCTTGAGTTGTTTAATGACTTCTTGAACTCTTTGGGTTGGTTCAAGCGGCGAACTGATTCTCAAAAGGAGTGAGGCCAAACGACCCAGTCCTTCAGCCATAGCCTTGAGATCAGAGCCGGCCTTGCCGATCTCAATAAATACTTCAAAGGGCTGACCGGCCAGATCCTTATTGACTGTGATATGGGCCGTGCCGGCCGGAGTTTTTTTCGAGATCGTGACGCCTTCTCTTCGCTCTGGCATTGGTCTAATAGTTGGGATGTTTTGGGTCGGAGTATGTTGCTTGTTATCAAGACTTGGCCCAAGATTCACCGATCGGATCATTACTTTAGAAGAATCTGATTTTTTGGGTCCTAAATCGTCTTGTTCGAGAGCTTGTGATCCGGCGTAACCTGAAACTTGGGTCAGACCTTTTTGGGCTTGTTCTTGGTCGGTGGTCAAGACTTGCTCGTCACGCGAGCCGTCTCGATAAATTGTGCCGGCCTTAATACCTAGTTTGTACATCAGCTCATAGATTACACGTGTGTCATCAACAGTGTAGTGGTTGGGCAGATTACAGGTTTTCGAAATTGAAGCGTCAACCCAGCGCTGAACAGCCGCCATAACCTTAACGTGGTCTTGGGGTGATAAGCTCATGGCGGTGACAAAGTAGTCCGGTAAGTCTTGGTTCGGATTTTTTTCAAGCCACTCTTGAACAATTTTGACATTTTCTTCGTATACACCTAAGCGTGATTTGCGAAAGTAGGTCCAAGAGTAAAACGGTTCGATGCCGGTTGAAGTAGCGACCATCGTGCCGATCGTGCCGTTGGGCGCTTGAGTTAAAAGGGTGACGTTTCGAACACCGTGTTTTTTAATCTTTTCTCTAACGTCTTGGGGCATACTTTTCATATAGCCTGATTGAAGATGTTTTTGAGCATCAAAGAATGGGAATGGGCCTTTTTCTTTGGCTATTTCAATCGAGGCCAGGTAAGATTGGCTGGCGATAAATTGATAGAGTTTGTCGATGAATACTAGCGATTCATTAGAGCCATAACGAATGCCCAGTTTAATCATCATCTCGGCCAAGCCCATCGTGTTTAGTCCAACCCGCCGCTCGCCCTTTTGTTGTTTTTCATTTTCTTTAAAAAAGTAGGGTGTCGCATCAATTACATCGTCAAGAAATCGGACCGAATACCAAATGGTTGTTTTCAACAATTGCCAGTCAACACCGCCGTTAACAACAAATCTTGATAGATTGATCGCCCCTAGATTACACACTCCCCAGGCTGGCAAGCCCTGCTCACCGCATGGGTTGGTGCACAAAATTGGGGCGAAGTACCATGAGTTTGACTGTTTGTTATAACGTTCGACAAAAAATACGCCCGGCTCGGCTGACTGCCAGGCCGATTGGATAATCGAGTCCCAGATTTTTTTGGCTTTGACGGTTTTGTAAATCTTGACTTTTTTACCGCGAGTTTGCCAGGCTTCAAGATTGCCATCCCAAAGCTGATCATAGTCTGGATCGTCAAGGTCAGGAAAGACTAAATCCCAATCCAAGTCTTGCTCGACCGCTCGCATAAACGTGTCGGTGATACCGATCGAAATATTGGCATTAGTGATTTTGCCCATTTCGGTTTTAGAGATAATAAAGTCAAGCACGTCTGGGTGCCAAACGTTTAAAATGAGCATTAGGGCGCCCCGGCGCGAGCCACCCTGCTCAATCAGTCCAGTTGAGTACGAATACAACCCGGCCCAAGAAACAGCCCCGGAAGATCGTCCATTGACACCTTTAACGTAGGCATAGCGCGGCCGCAGACTGGAAACATTAATGCCCACTCCCCCGCCTCGAGAAAAGATTTCGTTCATCTGCCGAAGGGTCTCAATGATTCCGTACCTGGAGTCATTGGGTGAAGGAATGACATAGCAGTTGTAGTAGGTTAATTTTTGATTAGAGCCGGCGGCGGTTAAGATTCTTCCAGCTGGTACGAACTTATAACCGTCCAGAAGCCAGCGAAATTTTTTCTGCCAGATTGAGCGGAGTTGGGGTTTTTCAGCCGCGGCGATCCCTTGAGCGACACGATCGAGTAACTGTTCAGGCTTGATTTCAATTGGTTTATCAATATGTTCGATCGGCTTGGTCACAACTTGACCATCTCTAAGCTCAACCGTAACATCTTGGCCGGATATTGATTTGACTTGTCCGATTTCACGTTGACCAGTTGAAAGGTTAACAATAGTTACGACAATATCAGACAGTTCGAGGGTTTCTTTTCTGGTGTCTTTTAGGGCGTAACGATCGTAAAATATTTTTAGGCCCAAGCCTGTTAGTTGGTTTGACAAAGCTCGCTTTGGTTCTGGCAGGTCCCAAGCCCGACCCGAATCCGAGTCGGTCGGGCTTGACTGGTTATTGTTTTGGATTCGATCCAGATCACTATCGGCTCTAATTTCGATTTTAGGCAGTCTCACTTTTTGAAAGTAAATTTGTGACTCGAGCTTGTTTTTTTGTGACTTTGACTTGTGGTAGCCGCTCGGATGTTTGGCCATAGTATAATTTCTCCTTGGTAAAAGTTGTCTTCTGAATTATTTTCTGATTAATTTTGACCGATCGAAAAAGTTTATCCTAATTGATCTTGACGGGTGATCAGATCGGCAGATTTCAGGATTATTTCTTAATTTTTTCCAACTCTCTTTCAAATTGGGTCAGGTTTTTAAACTCTTTAAAGACTGATGTGAAGCGCAGATATGCCACATCATCAATCTGGCGCAGTTTTTTGATCACCAGGAGTCCGATCCGTCGGGCCGGTACCTCTGACTCACCTTCTTCAATCAGTTTGGTTTCGATCTGGTCAACCATTTGTTCGATTCGGCTGGTTTCGATGCCGCGCTTTTCAATTGCCTTGGCGATACCGCCGACAACTTTCTCCCGGTCGTAGGGCTCACGGCTGCCGTTACGCTTAACGACCGTCAAGACCACCCGTTCGATCCTCTCGTGGGTCGTAAATCGGTAGCGACAGCCATTGCACTCACGCCGTCGCCGGATCGTGTTGGTGTTAAGATCGCGTGAATCAATAACCGAGATTTGATCCTGTTTGCATTTTGGACAAAGCATAAAACTCCTTGCGAATGTCGGAAAAATTTAAAGTGTTAGTTAGGATTGATCAGATTGTCTCTTTAGCCCAAAAAAATGATTCGCACTACATTTTGTGCTTATTTTTCACACTAGACACAACATATTGTGGTGTCAAGCAGTTTGGCTGTGGATAAACTGGTTAGTTTGAAGGCGCTATTATTAGACCGAGCTGGTCCTGGTTTCGGGTCGAGATTATTCTGTTGGGTCGAGTTTGTTTTGGTCAGTATCAGTCTGTGACGAGTTCGTGATTTTGTCCCAGGCTGTTGCCAACCAGTATTGTGTCAGCCTTCTATCTTGATTCAAGGTTTTTTGATCTGGTTGTAATTTTGAACCGATCCGAGTCTTTGAGACCAATAATGGCTAGGTTAAGTTCGGGCTAGCAAAAGCTATTTAAGTTTTCTTCTAATAAAGGCTGGCACGTCCAGTTCCTCGACTTCTTCTTGCTCTTCTCGTTCGGCCTCGAGTTGGGCAATCGAGAGTTCGCCCAGACCAAGGCCTCGGCCGACCGGCTGGCTTAAGCCAGCCGAGACCGGCTGGCGCTCTCTCCTCTGGAGTGTTTCGCCCTCAAAACCGGTTGCCACAACCGTGATTTTGATCTCGCCTGACATAGCTTCGTCAATAATCGCCCCAAAAATAATGTTCGCATCAGGATCAGACGCTTCGGTAATAACTTTAGCCGCTTCGTCAATTTCGTACATAGTCATATCAGGCCCGCCGGTGATGTTAAAGAGGATTCCTTTGGCGCCATCAATTGAGAGTTCAAGCAGGGGTGAGTCGATCGCCGCTTTGGCCGCCTCGACCGATCGGTTGTCACCCGAGGCTCGGCCAATACCCATGAGGGCCGAGCCGGCGTCTGCCATAATTGTTCTCACGTCAGCAAAGTCAACGTTAATTATGCCGTGTAAAGTTATTAGATCGGAAATGCCTTGGACACCTTGGCGCAAGACGTCATCAACTACCCCAAAGGCGTCCCACATGGGAGTTTTCTTGTCAATAACCTGTAAAAGACGGTCGTTTGGAATTACAATCAGCGTGTCAACCTTGTCTTTTAGTTCTTGGATACCCATTTCAGCCACTTTGCGCCTTCTGGCGCCTTCAAACATAAACGGTTTGGTTACAACCCCAACCGTGAGGGCGCCCAGTTCTTTGGAAATAGCCGCGACTAATGGGCCGGCTCCGGTTCCAGTCCCTCCACCCGAGCCATAGGTCACAAAAACCATATCAGAACCTTTAAGTGCTTCGTAGACTTCTTCTTTATTCTCCTCGATCGCCTTTCGGCCAAGTTCCACGTCAGATCCAGCCCCCAGGCCCCTGGTTGATTCTTTGCCTATTTGAATTCTGGCGCTTGCTTGGTTGTGGTCGAGCGCTTGGGCGTCGGTGTTGATAGCGATAAATTCGACTCCCCTAACTTTCGAGTTGATCATTCGGTTAACAGCGTTGCAGCCGGAACCGCCCACTCCAATCACTCGAATAACAGCGAAATCTTCGGTTAGATTAGTTTTAACTTGATTATCCGTCACCATAGTATTTTTGATATATAGTATTGTGAGTTGTTTGTCAAATGTTAGGGCAAGAGCTGTCTAAGGAAGTTTTTAGCTTTACTGGCCAGATTGGCAAGATCCAACCTGTCAAGGCTTAAATCAAAACCCTTGGAAGGTTGTTCAGTTTGCTCTTGTCCCCAAAGCATCATGCCCAGAGCGACCGACCAAGATGGATGATCGATCCGATCTAGCATGCCGCCGATTTCATGGACCGGACCGGCCAGTCTGGCTGGCAGGTGATACTCTTTTTTAGCTAACTCAACCAGTCCTTCCAGTAAAGATCCGCCGCCAGTCAAGACTACGCCAGACGGCAACATGCCGTCTTTATCGACTGACTTGAGTTGATCCCGAACCATGCCAAAAAGTTCTTTCAGTCTGGCTTCGATAATTTCAGCCACAACTTGTCGTTTAACTCTACCCTCATCTTGCGAGCTGATTTTATTAAGATCAATCACCTGATGTTCCTTGACTTGGTCAGGGTTGGCTATGCCCCAGCGTAGTTTTACTGTCTCGGCAGTCTCGATAGACGTTTTTAGTCCGATTGCCAAGTCATTAGTCAGATGGGCCGAGCCGATTGGAAAAACCGCCGCGTGGGTCAGGTCGTTTTCCTCGTAGATTGCGGCGGTTGTCGTGCCGGCGCCGATGTCAAGCAACATCACTCCGATCTCGCGTTGTTTTTTGGTAGTCAGAGCTTTAATACTGGCCAGGGGCGAGAAAATCAGCCCGTCTATGTTGAGCCCGGCTTGATTGGCCGCTTTGGTCAAATTTTTCAAAGCTGATGTTTGGGCTCCGATCACAACCGTTTCGGTTTCAAGACGAATCCCGTGCATGCCGACCGGGTCCTTGAGGTCATCTTGACCATCAATTAGGAATGACCTGGGGATACAATGGAGTATTTCTTTATTTTGAGGTAAGGCGATTGCCCGAGCCGCTTCGATTACTCGATCGACATCTTGTTCGGATATCACGCCGTCAGCCCGGGCGATCGCGATGATACCCTTTGATTGGGTTGTTACGATGTGGCTTCCTCCAACCGCCAACCAAGCTGACTCAATCGGCGCGCCGCAGGCTCGTTCTGCCTCCTCTAGCGCGGCTGACACGGCTGAAACAGTGTCTTCGATATCAACAACCATACCCCGGCGCACGCCTGTGTTTTGGGCCTGGCCGGCCCCTATTACCTGGTTTAAACCTTCTGATATGTGGCCGACGCAAACCGCGACTTTACTCGAGCCGATGTCAATGCCAACTGTGGTGCCGCTTGGATTCATAGATCTTGGTAAGTAGTTTAATCAAATCCCGTCAGTTTGTTTCATATGAGTGATTTGGATGATTAGGGCTGGTGCTTACCGAGCAAGTGCCCTAGGCCGTGGATTGTCAGATCAGATAGGGCTTGATCCAAGGCTAGATAAGGATATTTCTTCTTAATTTGAACCGGGCACAGGAATATGTCTCCTAAAATAAGTTCTTTAGTCTTTCTTGGATTTTTCTGGGGGAAACTCAAGACGGTTGTCGCTGTCTCAAGCTGGCGGAACCGAGTGTTAAGAGACTTGATCCTTTTTTCTCCCACAATATGAACAGACAACTCCAGCATAGCTTGGTTGAAACCTGTTGGCAAGTTCTGTTTGATCGCTCGAGCGATGACAGATTTTGAAACCGGAAGTTTAGTTGTGTTAACCACTTCAAGCCGCATCTTGTTTTTTTAGGATAACCCCTTGGTGGTAGGCCGGCCGAACGTGGTGCATTGTTACTAATGTGTCTATCAGGGTTTTTCTGATAATTTTTAGCTGATTTTGATTCAGTCCAGATAGGTCAAACTGTTTTTGAGACAGCCTCTCTTCGAATATTTCGTCAACCGACTCTTGGATAGTGTCGCCGGTGATGTCTTTTAGGCTCCGTATTTTCGATTCAACCGCGTCAGAAAGCATCACGATCGCCGCTTCTTTGGAGAG
Organism: uncultured Candidatus Saccharibacteria bacterium; assembly: GCA_964478135.1. Lineage (GTDB taxonomy): Bacteria > Patescibacteriota > UBA1384 > GWA2-35-9 > CAYZGQ01 > CAYZGQ01. The sequence continues at coordinate 7,868 of CAYZGQ010000002.1, read as the reverse complement.
CGGTTTTGGTCCGGGGTAGCGAAACAGGGCCAGTTTAACTTTATTATTGTCCAAACGAGCCTTTTCAAAAAAAGATCGAGCGACCAATGTGCCGTGGTGTTGGGCAATAATTCCGATCACTTCTTGGGGCAGGTTGTAAGATCGAGCCAGTTTAATACCTTCTTGAACGTGTTTTTTGATTATTTGAAATGTCAGACCGGTCGGCAGTAATTCAAGGTTGTTTTTTTGGGGTCTTAGGTTGTTTTCAGCAAAATTTTCTGGGTTGACCAGTTTACCAATGTCATGGTAGTAAGCGCCGACTCGGGCGAGCAGTGCGTCAGACCCGATCGCCTTGGCCGCTTTATGGGCGAGTGTGGCAACCGACAAGCAATGGTGATAGGTGGCTGGAGCTTCAACCGATAGGCGGATCAAAAGCGGGTGAGACAGGTTTTCAAATCTCATGAGCCGCCTGAAGGTGGCTAGGATGTGCTGGATCGTGGGTGATCCGATCACGATCGTGGCGGAAATAACGCTCGCGCCAATCAGTGAGGAGATCAAAAAGCTAATCGCGCTGACCCAGAAGTTTAAGTTATAGCTTTGAGAGATAACCAAAACCATGAGAGTGGGCAGTCCTATTACAAGAGTCAGCAGGCTAACTAGACCAATCATAGTGAGCCCTAACTTGGTTGAAAGCGTGCGGGCCATAGTCTATTTACTCGATGTTAAGCCGGAGCTTAACCAGCTGGGCAACTTGCGCGCTATCGGCTCGGCCTTGAACGATTTTAAGGCAGGCGGCTATGGCCGGTCCGAGTTGGTTTTTTTGACTAAAACCTTGGCTCTTAAGGGTTTGATTAACAATCTGTTTCAGTTCTCGCGGGTCGAGTGGTTGAGGTAAAAACTGTTTCAGGATGGCTAGTTCAGATAACTCTTTTTGAGCCGCCTGATTTCGGCCGGCCTGCTTAAAGGCTTGGGCTGATTCCGCCACCAGTTTGATTTGTTTTTGGACGACCGACAACTCTTCTTGCGGCTTTAAGTCTTGACCTTTGTCAATTTGAGCGTTTTTAAGTTTCGCCGCCAAAAGGCTAAGGGCGGACACAACCTCGCTTTGTCTTGCTTTGCGGGCCTGGGCAATCTTTAGAGCTAGTTGTTGGCTAAGCGACATAACTGCCTTACCAGCCTCGCAGTTGTTTGATCCTTTTGAGCTTGCGTAATGTGCTGATCCTTCTTTGTCGTCTGGAAATTGGCTTGCTAAAATAGCGTCTTTGTTTAAGTTGAGTCAACAAACCGGACTGTTGAATGTCTCGATTAAAACGGCGCAAGAGTGCGTCAAAAGACGATTGGCGTCTTTGCGGGCGGTTGGAATCAGGTTGATTTTGATTAAACGGCATTGGCTGTTATGGTCATTGGACCAAGTTTAGTTTTGCCTAGCAAGTGGAGATGCAGGTGATCAACCTCCTGGCCCGAGTCTGGGCCAGTGTTAATGATAACTCTAAAGCCCGATCGGTCAAGCTTGTGATGGCGCGCTATCTGGGCCAGGGTTGTCAGCAGTTGGCCAGCCAAAACTTGGTCGCTGTCTTGGAGCTGGGCTAACGATCGGATGTGTTTTTTAGGCACGACCAGAAGGTGCAGGGGTGCTTTGGGCGCGATGTCACTGAAAACTACTATTTGTTCGTTTTCATACTCGAACCGTGTGTTCGTTTCGCCGCGCCCGATTTGACAAAATATACATTGATCGGCCATGGTTTCGCAAAAACACCGGCCAGTCCTTTTTGAGCCAGCGTTTTTGTAAAACGATCGTATCAGCAAGACCTCGACGTGTCAATTCTCGGTCAACAACTCGATGGGCGTGAGGCATGTCGTAGAGTTTTCGATGGGGTGAGGAAAAGCCTTGGCTGTAGTGAGTCAGTTCGTGGGCTAGGACCGCGTCAATCACAAAAGTTGGCACCTCTTCGTGTCTGAATAAGCCGGTTAAGGTGATAAAGCTGTTTGGATTGGTCTTGCGTCTCCCCAGTTTGATCGAGCCTAGTCGAGTTCGAGCAGGTCGACCAAACCGAATGTAGACCTGATTACTTTTAGCGATATCGCTAAAATAAAGGCGCCAGACCTCGCAGAGTCTGGTTTTGAGCCACTGATTGGTCCGAAGATTAATTTTGGATCTCACTGACTAATTATACCAAAAAGTTAGGGGGCGAGCTTTAGCTCGCCCCACTGAACAGTGCTTTGACCCTTTCGTCGAATTTTGCAGCTATTTTTACTACGATAGTTGCTGCGATAACTGCCTCTTTTATTTGTGTCTTTGATTTTTTGTGTCTCTGTTGCTATTGTCTGTAGCTGGACCCCCAGTTCGTAGAACGATTGAAGTAACTCGTCCAAGACTTGGGTCCATGTACAGCCCTCGAGTTTTTCGAGGACACTTTCTATAAACCGAAGATCCACTTCGGTTATTTTTGGCATCGTGTCCATGATGCTCACCTCCTTTGTCCGTCCGTAGCGACCGGTGAAAGATCAACTCAATCAGGCTTTTACCCGATCCAGCCAATCTTTTTCAGGTTCGCTGACCGATTCAGATATACCAGATTTTAACCGGTCAAGCAAGACTTGTCTGTCTTGTCAGCCTTGAGCTTGACTTGTCGGGTGTGTTGAGCTGATTCTATTGTTTTTGATCAATCGAAAATATTTTGGCTGAAGCTATTATTATCTGATTGAGTTCGAGGTTGATTTGGGTAAGGCTGATGCTTGTCGGTTTTAGAATTTAGAATTTAAGTTTTGGACTTTGGTGTCTATGAACTTTTACGATCGTACGAACTGTTAGACTTTTTTTGCGTTCTGGGCACCATCTTGTTTAAGAAGTCATAATCGAGGGTAAATGCTTGACAAAAGTATATTTTTGTGGTATATTCTTGTGTTTCCCGCGACGGCGGTATTTTTTAAATCGCTCTCGTAACCGGGCTGGCAGGCGTCCTGGTAACAGGTTTAACCGACAGCCTAAACCAATCTGACTCACTTTGATTCAGTTTGGGAAGCAGGAAACTTTAATGACCCAATTAAATGATTTTAGATCCCTTTTTCGAATTCAATTTAGACTTAACTTATTGGCCATACTCGGGCTTGTCTTTTTGGCCGCCCCTGCTAGTGCCCAAAGTGTAAACGACTATCAGATAACGATTCCACAGTCTGATCAGATTAACAAGTTGGTTGAGCAAATAACTATCCAAGATCAAATCAGCCCAACATCAGGCATTCAAGATGAGCCTCAAATAGTAGTTGAGTTTGATCCTAACCAATCTGTTCCGGTTAAACTGGCTAGTACCCAAGGTCAAAAAATTATTATTGGTCAATCCAAATACGACCAGAAACAAAAGGAAATTAAGGTAAGGTCGGTTAATCAGCGATCAGTTGTCTCTAGATCTTCAGAGTCACGGTTTGAACCTGATCCTGGTTTTGACTATAAACGTACTTTGGTCAAAGAAGTGGCTGATAAAAAAGGGCTTGATTGGCGTATTTTAGAGGCGGTCTGGCAAGTTGAATCAGGCAAGCGTTGGGACACTTCAGTTCGGTCCTACGCCGGCGCGACTGGTCCGTTGCAGTTTATGCCTGGGACGTTTCGACGTTATGGCGAGGACGCCGATGGAGATGGTCTGATTCGAATTACCGACGCCCAGGACGCGCTTTACGCCGCGGCCAACCTTCTGGCGGCCAACGGCGCGGCCAAAGGGAGCGTTGATCAGGCATTACTGGCCTATAACCGAGCTCAATGGTATGTCGATAAGGTTAAAAATGTGGCTAATTCAATCGAGTAAGCAAGATAGCAAGAGATTGTATCTAACCAGCCCTGACGCTAACGCCAGGGCTGGTTAGGTTTTAGGCTAATCGTGTCTGCTGGCGCCAGAAACGTTCTTGCTCATCCCAAATCAGGACTAAATAGACGGTCAGCGCGCCCAAACCGATCGAAGTAATGATCAATCCAAGCGTGAGTAAAGGATCAATTTCTTGTGTTAGCTTTCGATCTCGATTTTTCAGGGTTGGCTGGACGCGGTCGGCCCAAAACAGTCGACTTGGTTGTTTGGGCACACCGATTCCAGATTGGTTAAGTGATGGCCGGCTGGCGACCTGACTAGTCGGTTGGGGCGGGCTTGATTGGCCGACTCGAGCGACTAGATTTGAGGCTAACTTTGTTTGTTTCTTAGTTTGGTTTACTGGTTGAGAACTGGTGTTAACAGGTTTAGTTTCATAAGTTCCAGAGGCTTGAGGGTGTCTTAGCTGACTAGGTTCCTCCGATGGCTGGCTGACTATTTTGTCAGAAGTCTGATTGTTGTTTGGAACTTGTGGTCTTGGTTGGGCCTGTTCAGTTTTGGCCGGATTAGGTGGGATTGGTTGGGGCAATGCCGGGTTCGCTTGGATTGGCGGATCTGGGGTTTGAGCTAATGGTAGGGGTTGGCCAGCCAGAGCAATCAGGGCGTAGGCGGTTGTTAAAACGGGCGCCGGCGATCCGAGGCTCGGCTCAAAACTGCCATCATGGCGCTGTTGGCTGATCAGCCAACTAACCGCTTTTTGATTTTCAAGACCCAACTCGCTCAAGGCCCAGAGCGCCCAAGTCGTGCTTGAGACATTGGCGTTTTGATCTAGTGAAAGGGCAAAAGCGCCTGATTCAAGCTGGTTTGCCTCAAGCTGTCTTAAACCTGTTTCAATCGCTTGATCTAGATTCTGAATGCCCGCTTGCCTAGCGCGATTAAGGGCTATCAGCGCAGCCGCGGTCATGTCGGAATCCGGTCGGCTTTCTCTGACAGCCGCCCAACCTCCGCTCGTCTGGTTATCAATCAAAAATTTAACCGATTGGCTGTAGTCGCTGACAGGCCGATTAACAGCCGAAAGAGCGATCACTCCAAAGACATCGTCGTTAATCAGTTCGGGAGCACCGAACTGGCCGTTTTTTTTATGGTTAAGCAGTTCAGCTACCAGATCACGGCCGGCTATAATGGTTGGATCGGCTCCAAGCGAGACCAGACCCATAATGTGCCGTTCGAGCTCGGTTGGTATGCTAGGATCAATTTCAGCTGTTTTGTCGCTCAAAAACCGGCGCAGTTTAGCCGCCGGCTCACTTCGCGCCTCGTTAGCTGCCTTCAGTGCCATGGCGGCCCAGGCCGAGGCTTGCAGGCCGCCGATTCGGCCTGTCCTGGTTTGACTTGAGACAAGAAAAGAGACCGCTTGATTGACAGGGTTTTGGGCGGCCAAGATAGGGTCGACTAACCCCGCACCAATGATGGTCAGGCTGATGCCAAAGAATAGCAATAATTTATCTAACTTCATGGTTGAATGACTGGTTATTTAATTACTGGAATTAAATAACGGGCACTAAACCAGAAAACTCAATAAATAAGGTCTGACAATCAGAAAAGTTGAACGCGAGCTAGCCGACACCGACTAGCTCGCGATGATATCGGTTTCAAAGAACGTAGCGCCAAGTGACCTCGTCACCTTGCGCTAACGTTTGCTGGTCAACTGACTGGAGCGGCATTTTACCATTGATCGAGTAGATCCACCCCAGATTGTTCTTTGCGCCAAGGCCCATGATCGCGACGACAGCTTGCTTATTGCCTAGCGATCGATACGACGCGGGCCGTACTTTGAGAAGAATATACCTAGTAACCTTAAGGACACTCGGGCTACCACCGCCTAAGCGATTAAGAAGCTCGGCAGAAACCACAAAACTGTACTCTTTTAGATCAGGCGGTCTATATTTTTTCTTTTTTTTCCTTCTCCTCGGTTTTGGATTGGCCTTCAACCCAAGACTACTCGAGATTGCGGTAACTCTTTTAGTCGTCCCTCCCCCACTACAGCCGGTTAAACAACTTATAGGTGGTATTAACAACCTAATAACCAAATCGTTGAAAAAACAACGGCGCGAAAATGTTTTTTGACCTGACATTTTCCTCCCCCTTTTTTTTTATGTGTTTCAAGGTGCGTTTTTGATTGATCAGCCAAGCCGATCAATCAAAAATAACACAAAACCCTAACTGCTCGAGTTAGGGTTAATGACGCTAAAAACGGTCGTCAATTCCTTCCTCGAGGTATGAGCCCAGGCCGGTTTTCTGGCTTGAAGGCGCTGTTTTTAGCTGTCACCGGGTATCAGATCGGAGCCTTCTTACAGTGGCGGGACCGCCCCCGATTTTCGCGGGGTTACCACCGTCGCCTGGGCTTTAAATTGTCGCAGCGAGCGACCAAAGTCGCAGTTTCAGCCTATCATTCCTTTGAGTGATGTCAAGAGTTGATTAAGTCAAGAAGGACTTGTATACTCTCTGTCAGTTGAAATAAGGGAGGTACATGAACAATGAGAGAGAGAAATATCCGATCGGAAGATCGGGCTCTGTCAAAATTGATTTTTGGTGGATTAGCGCTAATCATGGCGATCGGGTGGCTTTGCTGTTACCCGCGCCCGGTTGGCACTTTGCCCAAATACGTTATAGGCAAAGGCGTTTGGACTCACCGGCTGGAGCAGTGCGAAGGCGGTGATATTGACAAAATGATTAAGCGGGCCAAAGAAAACGGTCTGGATTACATCACGCTCAAGGTGGCCGATGGGCGTGAGTATCGCAACAAGACCAGCTTCTGGGGATCAAACGAACCAGCCAAGTGGACGGTCCAATCACCCTTGGTCGAGGCGTTTCACCAAGCTGGGATCAAGGTTTACGCTTGGGGCTTTAATTACTTAAGGCACCCCGAGATTGAGGCTGATCGGGCAATAGAAGCGCTCAAATTGGGCGCTGACGGCTATATTTTTGACGTTGAGGAGCAGAGCCGATACCGTGCGACCATGGCTGAAAAACTATCTAGCAAGGTTCGGGCCTGGGTTGATCGGCACTGTCCGGAAAAAATTTTAGTCTGCTCAACCTACTGCCGGATCGATCGCCAGCCAGGTTTGCCCCTGGATCGTTTTGGCAAATATTGCGATTTATTTATGCCCCAAGCCTATCATCAGACATTTGGTTGGTCGCCCGAACAGACCATCAACCAGATGTGTCTGGTATGGATGAGACAGGAAAGGGCATGGTCTAAGGCCGGCAAGTCAGACTCAATTAAGCCGATCATCCCGACCGGTCAAGCACATGTCTCGATTCCGGCAATCGAGATCACTCAATTTGCCAACGCCGCCCAAGGCTATGCTGGAGTCAACTTTTGGCTCTGGGATACAATGGGCCAAAAACAGTGGCACGCCGTCAGGCGGGTCGGTGGCAAAAATTCAAAGAAAACTCTCAAGCTGACCCAATGGCAGTATCCGGAAAAGTATATTGTCAGGTTAGCGCGGAGTCTAATGTGGATTGTTGTGGTGCTGGTGGGTCTGGTCTCGATAGTCGGAGGTGTCTGGACCGCTTTAGAGCAGTCCAGGTTAAACCAACTAAACCTTAAGCTATCTGGTTTGGCCCTGGTCGCCAGTCTCGCCTCGGCGCTGGTAATCGGGCTGGTGATAACCCCGATCGGCATCGTCATGGCGATGATCGATCGAGACTAACCTTAAACCTAACAACAACAAAAACAAAGCTGCCTCGGGTTTAATAAACCCTTGGCAGTTTTTTAATCGAGTTGCTCAATTGGGATATCCAAAAGAGGAAAGCTGGCCCAGTTCGCGAGATTAAAATGTCACCACTGGGTTGGCAGGGGTTTGAAACCTTGTTTGACCAGAGTGTTTTCCAACAACTGCTGATTGATGATAGTTGAGGTGGGCAGATCAGAAAAATTCCGATGAGCTTTAGGGCTGAAGTCGTTGTAGTCGGTTGGCCAAGCCAGTTTTCTGCCCGTTCGATCAATCAGTGTCAGGTCAACTGTCCCAGCGCGATTTTTAGAACTCTATAGTAATGTCACCTTGTGAACTCGATAGAAATGTCACCCTCCTT
>CAYZGQ010000001.1:0-71034 GCA_964478135.1 uncultured Candidatus Saccharibacteria bacterium | reverse complement strand
GCAATGTTTCGCCAAATGAGTACGCGTTAACTAATGGTATTAAAACTGTCTCTTTAATTACCAAATTAACTGTGTAAAAAATCGGGGACTTGACATCCTGTTTGGCGGGCAATACTTAAATCAGTGCGAACCTTTTTTGAGCGAAACGCCGCAGGCGTTTCGCAGAATCCCAAACCGCTCGGGCGGAGCGGGAAGGAAAGGGGTTGAAGGGAAAAGGAATGCCCGCCCCGCCGGAGCGAAATTTGGTCAGGAATTTTCCTCAAAATGGGTTCGCGCATTTACAAGTATAGGCCACCAAAATTGCTGATCGGCTTTGGCCAATGAGCAATGATGAGGTCGGACAATTTCGATCTCTATCCATCCAGACTCCAAAAAAGACCCGTTCGGGTCTTTTTTGGAAGACAATCGCTTCGTTCCTTGGTGGTTGCAAGAACGTATTCCTCCAGTCTGACTGGAGAAATCGACCCCTAGGTGAGTTTTTCACCGTACTCCCTAGAAAGGAGGTGATCCATCCGCAGATTCCCCTACGGATACCTTGTTACGACTTAGTGCTCCTTACCGACCCCACCTTCGGACCCATTAAAATAGGTACTTCGGGTGTTGCCGACTCGGCTCACTTGACGGGCGGTGAGTACAAGGCTCGAGAACGTATTCACCGTGGTGTGGCTGACCCACGATTACTAGCGATTCCGGCTTCATGGAGTCGAGTTGCAGACTCCAATCCGAACTAAGACCGCTTTTTTGGGATTAGCTCCGTCTTACGACTTGGCAACCCTTTGTGGCGGCCATTGTATCACGTGTGTCGCCCAGGGCGTAAGAGGCACGCTGATCTGACGTCATCCCTACCTTCCTCCCGCTTTACGCGGGCAGTCTCCCATGGCATACGCAACATAGGATAGGGGTTACGCTCGTTGTCGGACTAAACCGAACATCTCACGACACGAGCTGACGACGACCGTGCACCACCGACTCACTGGCTCCTTGCGGCACCCCCAACTTTCATCGGGGTTCCAATGAGTTGAACCCTGGTAAGGTTCTTCGCTTATCGACGAATTAAACCACATGATCCACCGCTTGTGCGAGCCCCCGTCTATTCCTTTGAGTTTTAGCCTTGCGGCCGTAGTTCCCAGGCGGCAGACTTGACGCGTTAGCTACGGCACAGGAAGGGTCGATGCTCCCAATGCCTAGTCTGCATCGTTTAGGGCGTGGACTACCGGGGTCACAATTGTTGCTTCGCAACCCAATTTCTAATTTCTAAACCCTAATTTCTAAACAAATCCGAATGACTAAACCCAAAAATTAGAAAAAGATAATGTTGCGGGATAGGCCATTTCTGCCTATCTCTCCACATCGCTGCGGAGGTCAGACTATATCTTCCCCACACCTTTCAATATAGTATGTCATTGCCACGCTCTCCGCCGATTCGGCGGAGAGCGAAGCAATCTCGTAAGATTGCTTCGTCGCTAACGCTCCTCGCAATGACAGTAAAAAAGATGTGGGACTCGACGTATAGTCGTTGAGGGGCACCAGTTAATCATTACCAAAGATCATATTTGCAAAAGAACGGTCTTATTTTATAATACGCACTCAACCTGGAATGATCTTTTCGTTTTTGATACATCTTAAAAAGATTATCGATATAAACCCTCTTTTGCTCGACATCTAACTCGCAATCGTTTTCAATGTCAGCTGCTCGTGTAAACATTTCTGTGTTCAATTCATTCAGCTCTCTTTCAGTATCATCAATAATTTTTTTGATTGCATCTTCGACTGTCGATCTGGTTCTTCCCTGCTGATTGTCCGCACTAGGCACTTTTTTACTTATAGCCATTTTTTCTTCACCTCCGAAGTAGTGCTAGATACTTTCAGCCCTTTTAGGGCACGGATTTTCCAGCATATAGTCGAGTTTTTTCACTCCCGCCGAGGCGGGACGTGAGACAACTTGCGTTTGCTTACGCTTACTAAAATCAAATCGTTCCCAAATTTTGAGATTTGAGATTTGAGATTTGAATTTAGCGTTTGCCAAGCAAACGCGCTTATCTAATCCCGTTCGCTACCCACGCTTTCGCCCAGTCAGCGTCAGGATGTGCCTAGTATGCTGCCTTCGCCATTGGTGTTCTTCCCGATATCAACGCATTTCACCGCTCCACCGGGAATTCCGCATACCCCGACACCCCTCAAGCCAAGTAGTATTTTAAGCGATTCAACGGTTAAGCCGCTGACTTTAACTTAAAACTTACTTAGCCGCCTATTGGCTCTTTACGCCCAGTAAATCCGGACAACGCTCGGGCCCCTCGTATTACCGCTGCTGCTGGCACGAGGTTAGCAGGCCCTTATTCTCCGGGTACCGTCATCATCGTCTCCGGCAAAAGAAGTTTACACACCGCAGTGCGTCTTCCTTCACGCGGCGTTGCTGCGTCAGGCTTTCGCCCATTGCGCAAGATTCCCAACTGCTGCCTCCCGTAGGAGTGTGGGCCGTGTCTCAGTCCCACTGAGGGGGGTCGCGCTCTCACGCCCCCTACCCGTCATAGCCTTGGTAGGCCTTTACCCCACCAACAAGCTGATAGGCCGCCAGCCCCTCTCCAACCGCAAAAGCTTTCCACCAACGCTTATGCGTTGGAGAATATCGGGTATTAGCCCGCCTTTCGGCAGGTTATCCCCGTGTTGGAGGTAGGTACTGACGTGTTACGCTCCCGTTTGCCGCTAGCGCAACCAACAGCATTCAAACTTCAAAAACAACATTTTGGATAGGCCTCCGAGTCGCTTTCGAACTTCTGAAGTGAAGCCAATAACGTTTAGAAATCGGTCATTTGCCATAAGGCGTTCTTGGCAAGATATATCAAAACTAACTCCTAATTGGCTAACTAAACCAAGGGTATTGGCGATCTAGCGCCTGAAGTCTCGGTCAGAAAATTTGACCCGGTCATTGAGTAATATTCAAGATGATCGAGACTTTCCCTTAGCCCAGTTAATCCGCTAAAGGAAAGTATACTTTGCTATTTTCTAGACCTTACTGTTGTTAGTTGAAATCTGGATGCTGCAGGTTACGCCCGCACGACTTGCATGTGTTAGGCACGCCGCCAGCGTTCGTCCTGGGCCAGGATCAAACCCTCAAATAGAAGGTTGCGAATAGATGCGAATCCCCTTGCGGGTATGCGAGAGCATACAAATCAACCATTCGCATTAATTCGCAGGTATTCGCTTGAGATTTGTATGCTTTTGTTCTTACAACCACAAAGTAACGAAGCGCCGCGCTTCACGCAACGCAACTAACATTCGTGGTCTCCCACGTTGTTCAAGTTCCTGATTTTACACCAATACAACTTCCCAGTTTATGGACAAACCTTCGCTCTGTCAAGCGCCTGTAATTGAGAGTTTAAGCTGGATTGCCCTGAATTGGTTTAGTTGGCCCTGTGGGCTTGACAAGCCTAGTTTAAATCTTGGCTAAAGTCTGGCGCATCGTATGGGGCAAACTTGGAACCCAAGCCGATCGAGACAACGCGCCCGCTCGATCGATCCGTCACCGATCTATCTTAGACCGAGCAGTTAGTCCTCTACGAGCGGCATGCCGGTCATATTTGGGCTGGGCGGTAAGCCAAGCCGCTTAAGAACCGTTGGGGCAACGTCAGCCAAAAGACCAATCGGCTCTGTCGCCAGATAGCGCTTCTGATTGGGAGTCAACGGGCGGGTCCGGGTTAAGTTGACCGGTCGATCGGCCGTGACAATCAAAAACGGGACTGGATTGATTGAGTGTTCTTTATTGGACGAGTATCCGTCTAACTCAACCATAGCCTCGGCGTTGCCATGATCGGCTGTAATCATAACGTCAATATCCTTGGATTGAGCTTGACTGACTAATTGACCAACTACTCGATCCAGGATTTCGACCGCCTTCAGGGTCGCCTTGAAATCACCGGTGTGACCAACCATATCGGCGTTGGCCAAGTTAATAACCATCAGATTGGGTCGATCAGCCATAACTTTTTCAGCTTGGTAGGCAATCTCTGCCGCCGACATCTCCGGCGCTTGGGCAAACGAACTAACTTTTTTAGAAGGGACAATAATTCTTCGGTCTCGGGTTGAGTAGGGATCGGCTCGACCCAGATCAAAAAATTGGGTCACGTGGGCCGACTTTTCAGTCTCGGCGATCCTGACTTGAGTCAGTCCGGCCTGATCCACAATCTGCCCCAAGGGCTGGTCGGTCGGGTTAGTCTGGGGGTTGGCTAACATAATCGCGCTAAAGGCTGTCAGTGTCGGTAGGTTTGAATCCTCGAAAGTAGTCATCGTTACCATCTTAAAGTTGTTAAGCGGCTTAAGCGCAAAGTTATCGAATTTTGGATCGGCCAGGGCTTTGGTCAACTGAATCGCCCGGTCACTACGAAAGTTAGTAAAGATCAGCCCGTCTAAAGACTTAAGGCGGAGTTGGGACTCCAGAATTATCGGTTTAAGGTTCTCGTCATTCTGACCAGTCTGGTAGGCCGCTTTGAGAGCTGACACTGGATCGCTCACACTGGGGCTCTTGCCCGATAGTGTGAGCGCATCATAGGCCAGTTTGATCCGATCCCAATTTTTATCCCGATCCATGGCCCAGTATCGACCGACCAAGGTCGCGATAGTCCCAACACCACGCTGACTAATCGCCTGCTTGATTCGGCCAACGAATACCTGACCGCTTTGAGGTGGAGTGTCTCGCCCATCAGTTATGAGATGAATTCCAAGCCGATTCAAACCCGATCGCTTGGCCAACTCAATCACACCAATAATGTGATCAATATAGCCGTGGACGCCAGCGTTAGAACAGATACCCATAACATGCAGAGTTGAGTTGTTCTTTTTGACATGATCGACTGTGTCTAAAAGGCTCTGGTTTCTAAAAAAAGTTCCGTTTTGGATCGCTTGATTGATTTGAGGATAATCCTGAAGAACGACTCGGCCCGCACCCATTGTGGTGTGACCCACTTCTGAATTGCCGATCACCCCCCAGGGTAAACCAACCGCCTCGCCCGCGCCGTGAAGGGCGAAAAGTCTCGCCTGACGCGACAAGGCGTCAAGGATTGGAGTCTTAGCTTGGGCAACGGCGTTACCTTCCAGTAGAGGAGCCAGGCCAAAACCATCTAATATGAGCAACAAGACCGATTTCATACCAATCTCATACCGACACTCCAGTCCGCTCAACTGTCGCTGACCACGATTTTTGACCAAGCGGTTGAGTCACCGGTTGGAGTTTAAATCGATAATTAGGTTGAGTTTTTAGACCGAATAACCGCTTCGGACCGATCCTTAACTTAAAATAGCCTGGGCGCTCAATCTCAAAGTAGTACTTTCCTGGCGCTACCAGTAAGCGATACTGACCCTGATTGTTTGAAACAGTCGTTTGGGCAAGATACGAACGAGAGTTGGACCGAACTCGGTAGGCCCGAATAAGAGCCAAAGTAACAGGCCGGCCGCTTGCCCGATCAATCAGCTGGCCATAGGGCTTGGGTGGTCTTGATTGCCAGTACTCGAGCAACCACAAAATCAAGTAAAAAAAGGCAAACATCAAAACCTTTAGATCAAAGCTTGTCACCAGAGCCATTAAAGTAACCAAACTGCCAAGAACGAGTAACGGTCGCCTGATAAGAGTTAGGAACACGCTGACCGGTCTTAACCAAATTAAGTGATCTTGTTTTAAGCTTCGGGCGGTCGAAATTGGGTTAAGATAAATCTTCCAGTCTGAACCAGGCTTGCCCTGGCGAGGGTCTGAAACAATAAAATCTTGAGTTCTAGTCAGCTCATAACCGCTGGCGCTGGCCAAGACAAAAAAACGTCCCGGTTCAGTTAACTGAAAACTAAATCGCCCTTGGCTGTCGGATAGGGCGCTAGCCACAAGTCGGCCAAATTCTGTTTCAAACAAGCGGACCAAAACAGCCGACAGGGTCGCTCCGGAAACTCTATCGAGAACACTCCCCCAGGGTTTGGCCCTACGTCTGGTCCAAGCTGGTATCAAGGGTATTTGTAAGACAAAACCAATACCACCGGCAAAGGTACTGGCGGCAGCAGTGATCGCGATCGGACCAACAGCCGACTCAACCACTAGCTTAATCAAACTAACCGCCTCGGCTGTTTGTCCGGAGGGATCTAGTTTTTGAAAAATGCCAACCTCTTCTCGAGTTTTATCGGTGCAGTAGGGATCGGCTAGGCATAGATCGCGAGTTTGACCCAAAGCCGCCCCCGTGCCTGCCAGGCTAAAAATGACCAGCCCAAAAACCAAGACTACTAAATTTCTCATCGGGCCGAACCGAAAAATAGTCACCCGCCTCATTTTTTGTATTGTACCACAAACTAGTCTTATTCCCGGCGCTGATTTTTCAAAACGACTTGATCAAACACTTTTTGGTGATAATCGGCAATAGTATCCCAATCTATAAATTGTCGAGCCAATTGATATTGAGTGACTATTTTTGACCTAAAATCAACGTCTTGACAAACACGTCTTAGCAACTGACCAAATCGAGCCAAATCAAAGGCAGGGGCAAACAGTGGATATCCTTGAGGGACTATTTTACGAAATTGGGGCAAGTTAAACATAACGACCGGCGTTCTTTGCGCAAAAGCTTGAATCACCACCTGGCCAAAAGTTTCATAGCGAGAAGGAACAGCTAGCGCCCTAGCCTTAGCAATAAGGAGTTGTTTACGCTCTCCGTCAACACGACCGAGCAGAATAACTCGGTCGGACAAACCTTTCCTTACGATCATTCTTAAGAGACGTTTTCGCTCTCGGCCCTCCCCCGCCACGATCAGGACAGGTAATTTTTCTCTGTTGTCAACAAAAATTTTAATCAATAGGTCCAAACCTTTTTGATGAATATCAAGCCGGCCTAAAAACAAAATGTATTCGAAGTCTGGCTCAATACTCAATTGTGTCATACCAAAATTACCTCTGACAACATCGGGACTGTCAGCCGCGTAGGGAATCGTCCAGACCTTGGCATGAGGATTCAGTTTGCGAAATCTAGCCGCGTCAAACTCGGTCATCCCAATCGCGAAACGATACGACTTAGCCAGCCCAAACGTTAACTTGGCAAAAGGCAGGTGATATTTCCGGCTCATCCATTGGCTAAAAAACCAAGACAAAGAAGCGACCACCGGTGCCTTGGTGACTAAGGGCAAAGGCGGCAGACTCATGCCAATTGGCGGAGTCCACTGCTCCAGCACAATGTCGTGGGGAATTTTTGAAACGGTTTTGGGTAATTGGGCTAAATAACTTAGGTGGTTAATCGGAAAACGACCAAAACCAATCGGAACAAATCGAACCGCCTCGACAACCTTTGGTTTTTTACCCCAGTGACCAAAAGTAACAACCGTTAGGTCGTGTTTGAGAGCCAGTCTTTTGGCAATTTCAAAAGTTCTAATGGCCTGACCGCCGCCATAAGGGTTAGTAAGATCATCAAAATCGGTTATGACGATTCTCATGGGCCAGCTCTAGTCACTTGACAAAACCCGGAGCAAACAATCCCCTACTTTGGAACTAAAACAATGTTGCGCAAACCGATTTTAGCCCGCTGTTGTGACCTTGAATCAAGGGCAAATTTGAGCACCAGTTTATCACTTAGTCCGGGCATGGTAACATCTGGTTCTAGAACTTGCGGCTGGAACAGCTCAAACGGAATATAGACCCTGCGCCAGCCCGGCCACGCGACACCGAGGCTGTATCTTAAAACATTGGCTCTCCTGTTTTCCCCCATTAGGTCAATTTTGAGCGACTGCCGAGGCAAACCCCGATGGGTTGTTAGAGTGTCTATTCCAAGACCATCCCCATAAACATCAAGGGCGATCCCCCGGTATGGCTTTAGATCAAAAACAGCCTCTGATTCCAGGAAAAACCAGCTAAGCGGTCCTTCGTCAGGGAAGCTGTAGTCAATCTTTACCCCCCCTTCTTCTGGAACAAAAATAACTTCATCTTGGGGTAAACGCTTGCCCGTTCTCCAGGATGTTAAGCCAGGGTGACCGATCTTAATATTAACGCCCGAGAATGTGTCGTCATAGTTAATTTTATAAACCCTTTGAACGGTCAAACCTTGATAGGATACTTCAAAGTTCGGTGCGAGCTGGCTAAAGTAGCGCCAGCTCGCCTGATTGGACCGATTCTCTATAGAGCTTGTTACCACGACCCAATTGGCGCCTCGAGCCCTGACTCCATCTAGTCCATCAAAACCAAAAAAGGGCACGATCGGATTATCAATATATTTGGCCAGCTGAAAATTTTCGTAGCCGCTGGCGATCACGTCTTGCCCTCCAACGTTTTCTTTGAGCCAGGCCGCCAACTCAACTAGACCCTCACCTCCACTGGCCAGAACGAACTTGTCTCTTGCCTGATTCTTAGTGATCAGGCTGTTAACATACAAGCTGGCGAAGGCCGGTTTAATCGACAGGGCGGGAGCCAAAAACGAAAGCGCGACCACGATTTTAAGAGTCAAGACAGCGGATTGATTTAATCGTTTGAAAATCCAGACTAGCCCAAGGGCCGATATTATAGACAGGGCTGGCGATATCACCACCAAGTGATGGCTATCCCTAGGACCAGTGATGGCGATCAAAAAACTGAAGTAGGCCGCCAGATTTAGAACTAGCCACCAGGCTGGCCGGCTCTCCAGGCCGTCCTTAATAAACCAAACGATAAACAACCCTAATCCAAACACTGAAGCCAAAGGCAGGATACTGACCATCATGTTTAAGTAAATTAGAGACGTTGGAGCCAGACTCTCAAACAGGGCTTCTTTGCCGATTGTTGAGAAGTAACTAATTATCTGGTAGATATGGCCAAAATCCCTGGCGCCAGGCCACAAAACAAGCGGTACGATCAAGCTGGACCAAAAAGCCACTCTCAACTGTCTGCCTCGAAAGAGACCGGTCGATCGAGTTAAGACGTACACTCCAATCAGATTAAGGAGGACAAAAGGCAAGGCGCTGGCCTTGGTCAGCAAGGCTAAACCATTAATCACCCCAATCATTAGAGCGTTCGCTCTAGTATTGGATCTGCGATAACTCTCAAGAACGAGCCAGCTGGCGATAATCAAGCTTACCAAAAGCGTGTCAAGGTAAGCTGTGGCGTTGTTGACCGCCACAAAAGGAGTCGCGGCCATTGTTGCCGCCGCCACAAGACCAACCTTATGGCTAAACAGGCGCTTGCCTAAACTAGCTGTCAGGTAAACCGCCAGCGAACCCAAGAAAACGTTAACCAGTCTCGCTCCGATTAAAGCGCTTTGACCGAAAAACTCGGACACGGCGCTTGCGAGCGCCATCAACCACATGGCTAAAGGAGGGTTGCCAAAAACCGGTGACTGGGGCGGAAAAACGGTCTGTTTAATCTGAAAAAAATACTCAAAAAAATGACCGCGAAACCACTGACCAAGCCAGTCAATATAGACAATTTCATCCGGCCGCCAGGGCCCGGCTAGGGCGATTGTCAGTCGCCACACAAAGGCTAAACTAACAATGACACTCAAAAACAGCTTAAATTGATCTGTCCTAGCGAGAGCTAATGACTTCATCGAACATTCGAGCGGTCTGCGCCCAGCTGAATTGACTGGCCCAGCCGAGGCATCGTTTACCAATCTGCCGCCTTAGCTGATGGTCTTTTAAAACTTTAATCAGCTTTCTTGACAAAGCAGACTCGGCTCCAACTGGCACCAGCCAACCTGTAGCACCATCTTGGATCGAATCTCTCAAACCCGCGACATCGCTTCCGACCGAGGGCGTGCCGCAGGCCGCCGCGTCAATCACGTTAAGACCCCAACCTTCTTTGGTTGAAGGATTGACGTGAATCCAAGCTTTTTGAAGCCAGTTAATTTTTTCCCTCTCGGACACAAATCCAGTCAGTCTGACCGATTGCTCAAGCTTGAACTTATGAATCAACCTAACCAAACGGGCATAATCTGGACCCCTGCCCATTATCACGAGCCGGGCTTTAGGAATTGACCGGTTAACAGCCTTAAAAGACTTGATCAAAATGTCGAGGTTTTTATAGCGGCGGAGTCTGTTGACCGACACGATCAAAGGATAGTCAGATTTTTTGCCAGGGCGGTACAGATCGGTCTTAACACCTGGAACCGCGATCACGACTTGTTCTTGTGACAATCCCAATTTTTCAAGATCGCTGGCCGTGCTTTTCGAGATCGCCACAACCTTGAGCCGACGGTAGGTTTTGACCATCTGTCGTTCAAACCACCTGCCCAGCCGACCAAAAATCTGGCCGAATTCTTTGGTAAAAATTTGATCGTTGATGTGCAAAAACAAGGGCAAGGATTTTGATCTAAAAAATATCGAGGTTAGGTAAGGCAATTTGTTGGTCGCGTCAATCACCAGATCAAAACGGGAACGCTCCTTGAACAAACGCCACAAGCTGACTAGATTGATTAAGTACGACTGATGAAAACGCTCGATTGTGATACCCTCAACTAACTCGTGGGGAGTATTACCAGAAAAGGAACTAGCAAACCAATGGACTTCATGGCCAAGTAAACTAAGCTCTTTAGCCACCTCTTCAAGGTAAACTTCAGCCCCCCCTGATTTGGGATGACGCTTATCGTACCAGTTTAAAATTAAGATCCTTTTACCGCCTGTTTTAATGATCCCTCCTTTTCCCAAAAAGCGTGATAATACTACGATACCACGATCAGATGCTCTAAGACCAGCCTACCGGCTTTGAGGCTCTGATAACTAAGGCCCAAACCAAAAAGGGTGGCCAAGATAATCGGATCGGCCGCGCCCGTCGGCGTTTAAAAAGTTTTCTCAATCTTTTATGGGGCAAGAGATCGAATAAAGCTATGCCGGTTAGCTCGATATTGATAAAGCCGGTCTTGGTTAAAAGTTGGCGCCAGTAGCGCTGATCCTGGACATTAACATGGCTAAAATCACTTTGACCAAAAATTCTATGCCACCAGCCAGACGCGTTGGGTGTGGTGATTAAAATTCGTCCGCCAGGTTTAATTACCCGGTAAATTTGATTAAGGACATACTGATCCCTCTTGACGTGCTCGATCACGTCCAGGCAAGCTACCGCATCAAATCTGTTGGCCCTAAAGGGTATGGCTGTCTTTTCCAAATCATGCCTGACCACCTTGTTTGATCCGAGTAGCTGACTTGATTCCTGACAGGCAAAACTGGAACGGTCAAGACCGGTGACAACCACCCCTTGGCTCGCCGCAAAATCGGCGTACAGACCCAAACCGCAACCGGCATCGAGCAGTGTCTTTGGCTGAAACTTTCCCTCGGTTAAGACTGACCAAAAAAAGGGATGGAGCGCCTTTTGATCTCGCGCCCGATCAAGATGGCTTTCGTGATAGCCCCGTTCAGCCTGGCAATAATACGATCGGCCATAATAACCATCTCGAGTATCTGTCTTGGACTTAGACACTTTTTTTATCTGATTAGGGATCAAACTATTCGTAATGAGCTTAGCCTAAATATTCACTTCGCTTTGGTAATAATCTGATCAATAATACCATACTTTTTGGCTTCCTCGGCGCTCATGTAAAAATCTCGGTCGGTGTCGCGCTCAATTTTATCGATCAGCTGGCCGGTGTGTCTCGCCATAATCTGGTTAATCGCTTGTTTGACCCGCATGATTTCCCGGGTTTGAATCTCAACATCCTTGGCCTGACCCTCGGCTCCGCCCATAACCTGGTGAATCATAACCCGGGCGTTAGGCAGGGCGTAGCGCTTGCCTTTAGTGCCAGCGGCCAGTAAAATTGCCGACGCCGAGGCGGCCTGACCGATACAGATAGTCGAAACATCGGACTTGAGATAACACAAGGTGTCATAGATCGCCAAACCAGCCGTGACCACTCCCCCGGGCGAGTTAATATACATCTGAATGTCCTTTTTAGGATCGTCTGCTTCCAAAAAAAGCAGTTGGGCCATTACAAGATTGGCCACTTCGTCGGTGATCGGCGTGCCCAGAAAAATAATCCGATCCTTGAGCAAGCGAGAAAAAATATCGTAGGCTCGCTCGCCAAACTGGCTTTTTTCCAGGACCATTGGCACGAGCATTTGGTTTGTCTCAACGGTTTTTTGATTCATTGCCTTATATTGACTGTATTTTAACGTGTTTTTGGACAGTTTGTCCATAATTTGTCCCGATCGCCCGATCGGCTCGGTTTCGAAACTCGTTAGGTCAGCCCTATCATCAATCGGTCTCGTATTGTCAATTCTTATCTGATTTCTTATCTGATCGCAGTCCAATCTCGATCAATCTGTTAATCACTTTATTAGTTGACCCTGGCTGATTGGTATCAATTGCTTCGGCCTGGCCAAGTGCGGTCAAGGCTAAACCGGCTCGAACCGAGTCTTGGGCTCGGGTTCGAAGGTCTTGGGCCAGTTGCTCGATCGTCTTTTTAATTGAAGCCAAGTAGCCCTCCATGGTCAGTCCCTGTTTGGTAACGCTCTCACGAATCGAATCGAGCATCCGCCCAAGCTCACGCTCGATTAAGCTGTCTGGAATCTCGACTGACAGTTTTTTAAGCAGTTCCCGTATAGCGGTCTGTTCCAGGTGTTGACGCGCCCGTTGACTCTTTTCCCGAACTAAATTGGCCCTGATCGCCTTTTTAAGACTCTCAAGAGATTCGTGACCAAGAGACTGGGCAAAGGCCTGGTCAATCGGCCGCTTAATAATTTCTTTAACCTCATGGAGCAAAACTTCAAAGCCCGCTCTCCGGCCGCCCAAATCCTTGATTGACTTGGGCAGTCTCAACTCAAAGGTTTTTTTTTGACCAGCCTTCATACCAACCACATTATCTTCAAAACCATGGACCATTCGCCTCGACCCAAGAACAAGAGGATAATTTTTTGACGTGAGCGGCTCTTTGACCACACCTTCGATACTGCCCTTAAAACTAATAAGGATCCAGTCTCCCAGTCTCGCCGGTCGGTCAAGCGGTTTGAGCTCACCCCGCTGACGGCTCAAATGATCTAACACCGCCTCAACCTCCTGATCGGTCACCTCGCTTGACAACGGTTGATAGTCTTTGAGACGGATCGACTGGTAGCCGCTGACTGACACCTTGGGCATGACATCAACTTCAGCCGTGTAGACTAGATTCTCAAGCGGCCGGCCACGCTCGTCGAGCCGCCAAGCCGCCAAGCTGATTGAGGGCCCAGCCACTGGCACAAGTTGATTTTTCTCAAGCCCCTGCTGGTAGCTTTCTTTTAGGGCTAAGTTAAGGACTTCGTTGCTAAAACGGACGCGACCGAACGCCTCGATCGTTTTGTCAATCGGCGCCTTGCCCGGCCGAAAGCCGGCCACTGTCACTTGGGGAGCAATGGCTGAGTAGACCCGTTTGGCCGTGGCGCCTAACATTTGTTGGAATACTCTAATCGTCAGCGCAACCCGTGACCGAGGCAACTTTTTGAGGCTCACCTTAATCTCGGGGACTGAAAGTCGGCTCGAACTAGAGTGACGATTCGCCATCTGTGCCAATTACTCTAGCACGACCCGGCTCTCAAAAGAAGGCCTGTTTGGGCCTTCTTTGAC
Organism: uncultured Candidatus Saccharibacteria bacterium; assembly: GCA_964478135.1. GTDB lineage: Bacteria > Patescibacteriota > UBA1384 > GWA2-35-9 > CAYZGQ01 > CAYZGQ01. The sequence goes on along the minus strand of CAYZGQ010000001.1, from coordinate 57,524 downwards.
TGAAAATCTCATGCTACATTCCCTACCCCGCCATCGAACACAAGGTTTTGGCCGGTAACACCTAAGTTACAGGCAGTGTGGCAGAAAAATATTGCCACATCCTCTGGGTATATCAGTCTCCCAAAGGGCATCCGATCGAGGTGGAGCGCGACCTCATGAGGGGGAAACCAATTCATAACGTCGGTCTGGGCAACTAGGTCGCTCGTAATGGCGTTGACGCAAATACGGCGGGGCGCTCCTACTTGGGCTAGTTCAATGACCATCCGCATCAGAAGGGCTTTGGCCATGCCTAATCCAGCGTAACCGGGCAGCCACTTGTCCCAACCCTTAGAAAGATGGACCAAGATTTGGGAATCAGAGGGGGTGTCCGGGTCATTCATCATCGCCTGCATTAAGAAAAACGGTTGCACGGCGTTGACTTGGATACTGTCATATAATTCTTCTTCAGTCAGGGAAAGCCCGTTTGATCCGATGCCAAGGAAACCGGCATTGATGACCAGAATGTCCGGGGTTTGGCCGACTATAGCTTTGACATTGAGCCAGAAATTCTTGCCAGATCCTGGTTGAGCAAAATCTTGCTGGACAAGCCAGGTCTTGACCCCAAACTGCCGTTGGGCTGACTCGGCAGTAAATCGAGCCGCCGGTTCGTCTCTATTATACTGGACCACTACGTCGCAGCCATTGGCCCCGAATTGCCAGACCATCGCTCGACCGATCGTCCCCGATCCGCCAGTTATTACCACCGTTTTAGCCGGTTCAAGGCAAAGCTGGGGATGGGTTGCTCGGTACTGGCGTACCGGGTTGGTATTTATGCTCGACACCACTTGAGTCACTACGGAAGCTAACTTGAGCCCGGTAGATTTCTGTTACATCCGTCTGACAGCCGATTACTCGAGCACGTCCGTGATTACCTCGCATATTAAGATTATCAACCATCAGTAGAACACAATTCGGATTAACCAGTCGAGGGCCCGAGAAGCTGACATCGGTCAGCCTGACCAGAAACGGCACCTGTCCGACGAGCTCCTGATGGAGTGATAAGACGTGAGTGATTAATAAATGATTACCGGCTTCGATCAGACCCGACAATTTTAACCTTTGATCGTCAAAAAAACGAGGGTCTTGTTTCGATCTAACAAGACAGAAGGAACAATCCTCTCCGATTACGACATCCCGAATCAATATAAAATCAGAACTAAACGGCAATAAGTCATTAAGTTGATCGGATGGGAGATAAGTTCCGGCCAAAGACACTGCGCCTGGGCAATCGTCCTGTGACCCGGACAACTCGGTCAGCAACAGATCCATGGTAGCCGCCGACCGGCCTTCGGCAAAACAAACCACTCTTACCTGATTGCCCTTGATCCAAACTTCGATTAACACCTCCATGCTCGGTAGTATCAGTCGGGTAAATTGAGCTTTAGTAATTGCAGTGATTGAACGGTTATTATTCTGGGTGAAATAATCACAAACCAACCCAAAAAGGTACGCACCAGGCAAGACCCCGTAGTGTCGTTTGGGATCAAAATGACCCAGGCACATCTCATCGGTAACTTGAAAGTTGATCTTAAAATAATCTTCCTTGGGCAAGGAAAGATTTTCTAGAGTAAGATTGTTCATTCCCTACCTCCTTTTAGCTTTGCCATCGATCCACTAATCCCACAATCCGACAAATTTTCCGCCATTAAAATGCACGAGCCGACCGATAAAATCGACCGACGAATAATTGTCAAAGGACAACCTCCTTCTTTTATCCCACTACGACCCAAGCCCGGCGATCGCGCTTTTTGAACTTGAGCGCCGTCAGGTAACGTTTGGGTTTGGTTAAGAAGATGATGCTGGCAAAGCGGGCCTCTCGTTTAAGTTCCCAGAAACGATCGTCAACCGCCATGTCAGCCCCATACTCTTTCCGAAGTTTACCCAATAGTTCCCCATCTGTCAGCTCAAAAAACAAAACGTTATCCACTTCAACCTGACCTAAAACCGGTCCGCCGCTGATTTTAATCAGGATTGTGTCGCCTTTTTTAACCAACCCATAGGGAGCGACTCGGTCTTGGGTCAAGCGACCATCAACCGTCTTGATAGAGCGAAAAATTTTTTCGATCAGTTGATTAGGGCTAAAAATAGCCAGATGCTTTGCCATATCTCCTCCAGCCGCTCACCATAACTAATCAAGGTTTGATTGTAAACCTCTGACACTGATAATTACAAAAACCTAACAAGGTTCAAATCATAATTAACTGACATTGTTCAGAGCATGTAGGGCTACCAGTAGACTTGACAAGTCTAAAAACTAACGATAGAGCGGTTCGAGTCCTGGCAAACGTCCGCCGGTAGCCAGAAATTGGGTCGTCGCCCCGCCGCCGGTTGAGATAAAGGTCATCTTGCGAGCAATCCCTAACTCTCGGACAAGGTTGGCTGTATCGCCGCCGCCAATCACGCTCACGGCTGACGAATTGGCCACAAGCGCCCCAATCGTCTCGCTGCCAGCCCTAAAACGGGCATCCTCGGTCTTGCCTAGATTGCCATTCCAAAAAATAGTTTGGGCCTTCAAAATCTTCGGGGTAAACCAATCGACAACCTTTCGGCTAATATCAAGCTTGACACCTGATTCGTCCAGGACAAAATCATCAGCGACCAAGACGTTTTTGTCAGCTCGATACAAACCGCGCTGGTTAATTTCAAGGGCTGTCTTACCGCCGACCAGCACCCAATCGGCCTTGCTCTTTAACCGATCGATGACTGACGCTTTGTCCTCAACCTTGGCTCCGCCGATAATCACCACAAATGGTTTAGCCGGAGACGCCAGGAGCTTGGAAAGCTGAAAAACCTCTTGTTCAACTTGAAACCCGGCGTAGGCTGGCACAAGTTTAGCCAGACCGGTCATGCTGGCGTGGTTTCGATGACAGTTAGGGAAAGCCTCGTTGACATAAATGTCGCACAATCCGGCCAGTTGACGGGCAAAACTTGGATCGTTGGCCGTCTCACCCGGCTCAAAACGCAAGTTTTCAAGCAACATTACCTCGCCTGGCACAAGCTGACTGACCATTTTTCTAGTTTGAACGCCAACGCATCTCTTGGCAAAAATAACCGGCCGATTAAGCAGTCGTTCAATCACCTTTATGATCGGCCTAAGACTCAAGGCGGCTAAAAATTTTCCATCAGGACGGCCCTGATGAGACGCGATAATCAAACGAGCTTGGCGCTTAATCAAATACTTTAAGGTTGGGCCAGCGGCTTCGAGCCTGCCAATATCTAGGACCCGACCACTTTTAATCGGAACATCGAAACCGGTTCTGACCAAAACTCGTTGGCCCGAACAACTAACGTTCTTGACGGTTCTTAGTTTCACAGCTGGCAGCTAATTATTTCCATAAGTCTGACTAGCCCAGATCGCTCGCTAGCTCGCAGATCGCTAAAAACTCTCTTGCCTTAAGTGACGCCGCCCCAACCAATAAACCTTGGATATCATCCTGGTGCAAAAACTCGACCGCGTTTTCGGCTGTGACTGACCCGCCGTAGAGAATACGGCCTTGGCCTCCAATAACCTGGCGAATTTTGGAAGCCATTTTTTGGGCATAACTGCCGCTGGCGGCTTGGCTTGTTTTAAGATCGCCCCTGGAAATCGCCCAAACCGGCTCGTAGCAGATAACCAACTTGTCAAAATCAGCCTTTGGGACGTTTTTGAGAATCAATTGGAGATTGCGTCCTAGTGTCGCGCTGGAGTGATCGCTTTTGTGCTCCTCACCTAGGCAAATTATCGGGGTTAGACCGTAATCAAGACACAAATTAACTTTGCGACTAACTTGATCTAACGTTTCATAGCCCCAGCGCATGACCTCGCTGTGACCAACGATTACATAATCAACTAAACCCTTGAGCATTTTAATTGAAATCTGACCAGTGTAAGCCCCTTGCTCCTTCCAAAAAACACTCTGCGCGCCCAGCTTAAGGTTGTGGGGGGCGCGCGCCAGCTCTTCTTTGGCTGGAACTAAATAAACAAAGGGTGGGCAGGGTACGATTTCAACCTGTCCCAGCCCCTCGGCCCGCTTTTTAAGCATCGAGAGCACTACCATCGCGTCGGACAAGGTCGTCATCATCTTCCAGTTGCCAATAATCAGCGGGTAACCAATCATTACTTTACATAAAAGTTAGATAGTGACAACTAGCAATAAAGACTGGGACTGGGACTGGAAAAAACTAGACAATAGTTGTTCGCAACCGGGGCACAATGATCGCTTAACTCAATCTATCACAACCAGCATCCAAAAACGACCCCTTAAGGGGTTGTTTTTGGATGTTTGGCGACAAATTCGGGTTACTGACCGGCGGGTGGAGTTGGAACTGCGTCGGCCGAATAATCGGAATCACCATCTGGTATGCTAGCTGTATCAGCCCCAGCAGGAGTCCAACCACCATCGCCGCCAGAAGGAGCTGGGGGCGTTGGGACCGAGCTACCCCCCCCAGAAGCAGGGGTTTGATCTGCATCCCCCGTACTGGTGTCGCCGCTTGGCGTACTAGGAACAGCCCCGGCGCCAGTGTCGGTAGAACCGGTATCGCCGGCACCCGTACCACCGCCAACGGGATTCATTGAATCGTCCATCGAACCTCCTTGGAAATTTAGTTAGTAGTTTAAGTATACCCCATCTTGATCAATTGGTCAACCACATTCTGATCGATAACCTGTATCACGTCTTCTTGGACTCGCTGTTTGAGTTCAACCCGACCGTCTGACACTCTACCGCCCACAACCAAGCGGACAGGAGAACCAATCAAGTCAGCATCATTAAACATTTCCCCCGGTGAGACTTGGTCGCGGTCATCCCACAGGACCGTAAAACCATGTTCAGTCAGCTTGCGATAGATTGTTTCAGCCTTAGTCCGTGTTGCTTGCTGGTGATTGCTGGTTTTTAAATCAATCAAATGGATCTGATAGGGTGCTAGCTGGGCTGGCCAGACGATTCCTCGATCATCGTGAAACAGCTCAACAATCGCACCCATCAGCCGACCTGTACCTATCCCATATGACGCCATAATAACCGGCTGGCGGACTCCACTTTGATCGGTCACAAAAAGACCGACCGCCTGGCTAAAACGAGATCCGAGCTTAAAGATGTTGCCAACCTCAATCGCCGGCTGTTTGGTCAAGGGATGACCCATTGGACAGCGCAGACCAGACTGATCAATCAATTCGGCGTTTCGAGCAAACCGACACTCATCGCAAGTATAAATCGTATCCTCTCCACTGCCAGAGACAACCTGAAACTCGTGTGAGAGTTTAGAAAACTGTCCGCCCGAGGCTTCGGTCAACCAAACATTATCAAGATGAACCCTCTTAAAAATCGTGAGATAGGCATCCTTAACTATGTCGTAGTAGCGATCCAAATCGTCACCATCGAGGTGAAACGAATAAAGATCTTTCATGCCAAACTCACGGCCTCGCAAAATGCCTGACTTGGCTCGGGGTTCGTGGCGAAACTTGGTCTGAATCTGATAGATTGCTTTGGGTAGATCGTGGTAGGACTGAATGTGGTGAGTCATAATGTCAACCACCACTTCTTCGTGGGTCCAGCCCAATCCAAGCTCTTTGCCCGAGTGATCTTTAAACTGGTACATTACTTGGTTGGCGCTCTGCCAACGACCGGTTTTAAGCCAGAGCTCTTTTGACTGGAGCGCGTTGAGCAAAACCTCTTGAGCTCCGATCCGGTCCATTTCCTGGCGAATAATCTGCTCGATCTTGCGCAAAACCCTCAAACCAAGGGGCAAAAACGAGTGAACCCCAGCCATGTTTTTATGAATAAAACCAGCCCGGATGAGCAATCGCGCGCTGATCGATTGCTCATCCTTGGGTTCATCCCGCAAGGTTTTAGTTATAAGCTGGCTGAAACGCATACTCTGTTCAAAGAGTAAAGCGAAAAGAGCAAAACTGCAACTTAAAAATCAAAAAGGGCTGACGTTTTTGAGCGTTATTTTTCATTTTGGACCTTGACTTTTAGCTTAAGTCGGTTAGAGCCGACTGCCAATCAGCTTTGCGATATCTTGATACGTTACTAAAAGGATCAGACCGACCAGAAAGACAAAACCAACTGCGTGGACCGCCTGCTCGATCTGCTGGCGGACTAATTTCCGGCCGGCTAGACCCTCAATCAAGATAAAAAATAGCCGCCCGCCGTCAAGGGCTGGAATGGGCAAAATGTTGAAAAAAGCCACCACTAGCGACAAGATTGCGCTAAAACGGAGCACAAAAATCGGGCCAATCGAAACCATTTGAGACAAGTAACCATAAATCCCGACCGGACCAGCCACCTCGCCTACAGGGGCCGGAGCCCGGCTAAAAATACCGGTCACAAGCTGACCAATAAACTGACTGTTGGCTTTGATAACTAAAGTTACTTCTTGAAGGGCATACAGGGATGAACGACCAACCTCTAAGCCTTCCGGAAGATCAACTAAGTCAATCGGGGCTAGTCCAAGTGGAGCGGTTGGATCATCACCTAGCTTGACTCTCTTGACAACATCCTTGCCAAATCGCCGCACCACCAGTTCGACAGTTTGTCCGGTATGAGATCGAGTAAACTCGGCCACCGCCCGGGCGTGCTCAAATCTGACCGAGTCACCCTGGACGAGCAAATCACCGGCTTGAATTCCAGCCGCCTGGGCTGAACCACCGGCAATAACCCGACCGACAATCACCGAGTTGTCGGGCGGCTGAACAATCACCAATAAGTACCAAAAACTCAATACCAACCAAGCTAAAATCAAGTTCATCGCCACGCCCGCTAAGACAACCGCCGCTCTATGTAAGATCGGTTTTGTCTCAAATGAATCAGAATCATCAAGAGCCTGACCCTCGCCATGGAGCTTAACATAGCCTCCCAGCGGAAAAGCGTTAACGCTGAAAAGAGTTTGCTTAGATTGTCTTTTAAATATCCTTGGGCCAAAGCCAAAGGCGAACTCATCAACTTTAAAACCGAATAAGCGGGCGGTCAAAAAATGCCCTAACTCGTGGACGAAAATAATCACTCCAAGGATTAAAATCAGGGCGACAACTGTGATTAGAACCATAGTTTGATTAAAAATAATAAATTGTAATTCTAGTCAAACAAAACTGTTTGTTAGACCGAACTAATTTCTTGCTCCTTTGATTGAGCACTCTTTTTAACCTCGTCGTTAAACTCGGCAATCAACTTATTAAGCATCTCTTCGCCTCGGTAACGATCGTCTTGGGTTAACTGACCCAACTTTTCATTTTTTTGAACCTGGGACCAGGCTGATTGACGGAGTTCTCTAAGGGCCACTCGGGCCTCTTCGGCTCTTGTCAGGACCAGCCTAGCTATTTGAGCTCGGCGCTCGGCTGACATCGGCGGCAAGTTCAAACGGATAGAAGATCCGTCATTAACCGAGTTGAGGCCAAGGTTTGACTGATCAATCGCCGCCTCGATCTGAACCAAAGACCCCTTATCCCAAGGCGTGATCACGATTAAATTGACATCTGGAACGGTAATTGTGGCCAGTTGCTTAATCGGCAGTTTGGCCCCGTACTGGTCAACAATAATCGACTCGACTAAGACGGCCGAGGCCTTGCCGGTGCGCAACTGGCTAAAATCCTGGCTCATCTGGGCTAGGACCTGTTCCATTTTGTCTCGAGTTTGTTTGATGATTTGATCAAGCATTGTTTTGGTGGAAACTAGCTAATAGAAAAAACGAGTTAACGTCAGCGTCTAAGTAACTTCTTAATTCGACTCGATGAAACTCTAATCCCAGGCATTTTGTCTATACGGACAATTTTACCTCGCCAACCCAATTTTGCCAAATCGCGGCCCAGTTGGGCTAGCCCGTGGTCTTGGGGCTGAACGCTTGTCCGGCCCGGCTCGATGCCAGTTGTTAAACTTTTGCTACCGATTGGTTGAATGAATTGATCGTGGCCGATCGCGATCACGTCTGGCTTAATATCAATCACACTTTTAAGGGTCTCGCCTGCCTGCCCAATAACCGCCAGATCAACCGATCGAAGTGATTGGACGATAGACAACCGGTGCTTAACATTAAAAAAAGGGTGTCTCTTTTGGGTCTCGGCCGTCTCGTCAGACGTCACAACGACCACTAAGCGGTCACCCAGCTTCTTGGATTGCTCGAGAAAGTAAATGTGACCAGGATGTATCACATCAAACACCCCGGCCGCCAGGACAGTCATCATAACACAATTGTGCCTGGCTGAATAACTCTTTTCAAGCACCCTTACCACTGGGTCCATCATTTGATCAAAAATCGCCTTTTGGGCGACCCCAATGGCTGATTATTGCCCCATCCCGTTTATTTTTTATCTTGAACCAGTCAGAGCCTGATCCGCGGCCTGGTACCACCAGACTGAATTGACCTATTTTTTAGTTATTGCGATATCACGCTTATTGGACGCTCATCCGGTCGGCCTTTGGCCAGACGGTCTCCAGTGTCATCTGACGGTCTTGACTAGTCAAGTCTCTCGGGGTGTTTTATATCAGGCTGCTAGACGCGAGGCATTCTAGATCCGCAAGATCCGAGGCTGATCGTGGCGATTGTTTGTCTTGACAAATGTCGGGCCTGCCGGGCCCTACCCAGTCCAAGGTACCTGGAGCCAGACACTTTTTAAGGCCCATTGTCAATAGCAGGTGGTAAAACCGGCCTTGATCAGCCTGGGCTCATCAGACATTGACTGATCCTTCCAGCAGACTCCTAAATTATTCGGGCCCATACCTCACCCTCGATCCTGCCTGGTCTAAGATTCACAAAGCGCGAGCAAAACAAAAAAAACCAACCGCTTTTTTGAGATTTGTCGGTTAAATCAATGTCTTTACGCCAGCCTGTAAGTGGTCGGCGATTGATCGATCGCTTACGGTCACCATTATCCCGCTTCCGTTATGAGTATCATCAAATCAGGCTCATCTATTTTGCCCGCCCGGGATAAAAGATGTGCCGTTAAAGCATATTTCACTTAATCCGGACAATCCTCGATGCCCTGACCCCGGCCAGGCTGATCACTGTCAGAATCGCCAACAACCAATTCAAAGGCGAGGCTGGTTGACCAGTCTTGGGCAGAATTGAGAGCGTGGCAGTGGTTGAACCGTCCGATGACTCCGGCGAGGTTGCTGAAGGCTTGGCTTTGAGCTGATCGGATGCGGTTGACTCGTTACCGGCTTTGTCAACTGACTTGAGGGTATAGTAATAGACCGTGTCGTTGATCAGAACCGTATCGTCGTGACTGGTGGAGGTATTTTTGCCGTAAATCTTATCACCCAGCTTGCCACTCTCGGTTGACCGATAGATGTTAACCCCGGCAAAGTCGGCCTGGCTTGGCTTGCTCCAGCTTAAAGAAATCTTAGCGTTCGAAGCAATCGCCTTCTGGCTACCTGGAGCAGAAGGTGGGGTGATGTCGGTTGAAGCGACAACCGCAAACTTGGTGAAGTGATTATTTTGACAGGTAATAGTGTTGTCATCCTTGTTTGTAGCGCAACCTTGGAGTTGCTCCCATTCACCTTTCTCGTTGTTGAAACGGGCTACCACTAGGTCCTCTTCTGTTCCCTCATCTTGGATCGCCTGCTCGTTGGCCGAATAGTTTACGGTCACGGTCACGTTATCCTTCAACTGGCTGATTGTGCCGGATTGGCTACCGTTGGCGTTGATGTCATAACCGTAGTCGAAAACAGGCTCGCTAGTTGAAGTGTCGGTGACCTCTTCGGTCACATCGGCCGTTACAGTTATCTGTTCATTATCGCTCGACAGGGTGCCAGTCGGAACAGTGATGATCACTTCGTCAACATTGCCATTTTTAATCTTAACGGTAGTTGACTGGCTGGCATTAAAGGTGCTGGTCGTCCCCTCCGGCAACTTGATTGTTTCTTTTACCAAATCGAGATTGACTATGCCCGTGGTCTTACCAGTGAGATCAACTCGATTCTTGTCTGATCGATACAAAGTTGCGCCATCCTTTTTAACTGCCTTGACGACCCAAGTGTCGTCTTTCGAGACGTTGAGGATGTAATGGCCTTCGTTACTTGAATTAGTCTCGGCATAGCGGCCTTTCTCGCTGACCGCATTAACAAACGACTTAGTCCCTTTGTCATCGAGCTTGACTGTGCCAGATATAGTCGCATCAGACCGACCGAACTGGAGAGTGACACTGGCAGTTGGATTGTCTTTATTGACCTTAACCTCTTGGCGCTCTGGACTGATATAACCTGACCACATCGAACCACTAATCCAGTAAGTGTTGGCTGACACTTGAATCGTCCCCTCTCCCTGATTATTGGTTGAGGTACCGGTTGAGTACCAAGTACCAGCTTCGGTCCGCTCTTTAGGATTGCGCGTGTCAGCCGTGATCCAAGCCCCCATCAGCGCCTTGCCGTCTGGATCGAGCGCCTTGACCGAGATGGTGTAGTTAGCTTTGCGCAGAATAATATCTTGGGTCTTAGTTTCACCTGATTTAACCGATACATCAACTTCGTTCCCGTATCCTGACATATAATTGTTGTTATAAAACCAGTAACCGAGCCTCCAGTCACCCGAGGAAACTTTGATCGAATAGGTTCCTTCTTCTTGGTTGACCGAGGCTGACCGCCAAGAAGAGTAGGAATTTTTTTTGTTAGCATAGATGCTAAGCCAAGTGTTTTTAAGCAGGGTCCGGTTACCATCTTCATCTTCTGTGTAGATTTTGCCGGAAATGGTCGAATCATTGATCAAGGCCTTGGGCTTGATCTCTTTGGTCTCATTATCACCGATCGTGATGTCAACCGGATTTGGTGAGCTATAGGTCTCATCCCAAATACTGGCGTTAACACTCCAGGTCCCTCGGGGAACCCTAAGCTTGCCTTTGCCACTATTGAGCTGGGACCAGATATTTGACCATTCTTGCGAACCATCGTTGGCCGACAAACTACCCGATAGGTTAAGGACGCTCCCAGCCTCATCGGTCACGGTGACATTAATCGTTGAGGTAACCTTTTGGAAGATAAACTTGATCGTTTTAGTCGTGTCTGACTCGGAAAAGCTGATCAATTGAGACTTCCAGTTGGAGACATAGTCATATTCGTTGTTTGAGCCATTCCAGCGGTACTCTGGCCCGGCCGAAACATTCCAGCTGCCTGGACTCAAAAAGAGTTCCGCATTGCCATCGGAGCCAGTTGTGCCGTTGGCATATTCATACGAACCGCCAGTTTTCCAAGCGTAGACGTTGGCCTTGTTAACCGGATCGCCATTTTTGTCCACAACCGTCACAGCGAGCTTTTTATCACGCTTTTTAAGTTTGATTACGCCCAGGTTGTGCTCTTGGTTGGCTTGGACCGAAAAGTTACTGACCGTTGGGAATGATTCGTTGAGATCACTCGAAACCCAACCAGTCGCGGTGATAGTCTCGCCACTGACAACTTTAGCGCTGAAATTACCAGTGTCGTCGGGAAAGTCGGCTGAAGCCCAGCAACCTCCGCTTGACTGGAAACTCACGCTCACTGACCAGCGCTTGGGCGTGCTATCGTCAGACCGCTCAATCTTACCTTTGACCGTGGCGTTGAGCGAGGAAACCTTAAACGTCTTACTGACAGTCTCGGCCGTATCGGTGTTGGCGGTCGTAACTTCTTCGTTATAACTGCCGCATGACTGCCAGGTTGAAGGCCAATTTTGGGGATAAACGCTAAACCCAAAAGTCCGGTTTTTCGGAACATTAATCTTGTAGACTCCGTTGGTGTTGTTTTTGGTTTGAGCCCAACCATTCCCGTTTCTGGACCAGATCGAGACATAGGCATCGGTTATGGCTGTACCAGAGCCGTCCTCAACCTTAATTTGCAATGTTTTGGGAGTCGCTAAAAAGCTGGCGTTTTTGGTCGTGGCCGAAGTATCGGAAATTGAAATACTCGAAACATCAGGCGCAAAATAAAAGATACCGTCTTCGTTGTAGGGACCGTAGACGCTAAAGTTGTAGGAGCCAGTGGTTAGACTGCCGATCGCGTACTGGCCATTTTGATCGGTGTAGCTGTAGCCCCAAGCGCCGCCGCCGCTACCCCAAACAGAGACGGAGGCAAACCGGACCGGTGCGCCATTGGCATCTGTGACCGTACCTGAAATAGTGTTCTTGGTCAAATCGCCGATGGTAAAAGAACTATTGTAGAGCCCGCCCCAGCGAGAGGTGCCGTCTCGGGCGGTGCCGTAGGTCGAGCTGTAGATGTGACCAACATACCGTCCGGCTTTGTCTGGGTTTCTAACCCCTGTCAGTTTGGCAGTGATAACCGTTCCTCCTGCGATCTCGCTGTTTGACTGAAGGGTGATACAATTTCCCAACCGTTCATAGATTGACAAACCGCTCGTGCTAGCCGACGAATCGAGCGCGACAGAACCATCCCGAAAACTCATCGAGCCTGGTCCATAGACACACATGTGAATCCGACCGCCATTTGACTTGGCTGGGACTGACTGTTCTGGAGTCAGGGCAATTGTCCAGTCAGCCGTCCCTTGGACGCTCGTGTCACTGACTGTAACCGACAAACCGGTGATTGCACCGGCCTGGACGGCCGAAGGACTGACTAAAACCAGACCGAGCAGGGCTAAAACACCCAGCACTAGCCATATAAAGGGCTTCGCAAGAGACTCTCCTAGACTAAACCCCCAAGTCTCATTCTGTCTTGAATTAATTTCCCCTCCTTCGGTTTGTGTCTTACTTACATTGTCAAGACATAAACCAGCCTTGTCAAGAGCAACTAATCGGTTGAGACATTACAGTTTGAAGAATGGTCAGTCGCCCTGACCAAGTTCAAACCTTACAAAACGCTTAATTTGAATATTTTCGCCCAGTTTCGCGATCGCGTTATTCACAATCTGCTTGATCGTGGTTGACTCGTCTTTGATGTAGTTTTGGCTAAACAGCTCGGTCACGTTTTTAGGGGCCATTGAGGCCACTTGCAGGGCTAGTTCATGGGCTAGCGCCTTGAACTCACTCGTGCGCGCCACAAAATCGGTCTGACAACCCAGCTCAACCAGCACCCCGATTTTGCCGGCGTGGACGTATGATTCGATCAAGCCGGCTTGGGTCGAGCGTTCACTCTTTTGAACCGCTTTGACAGCGCTTGTCTGACGCAGAATCACTCTCGCCTTGTTGAGATCCGAACCAGCTTGAGTGAGCGCCTTTTTAACATCCATTAGTCCGGCCCCTGTTTCATCCCGGAGCTTTTTGATCGTCTCAACTAACGTCTTGGACATTATTGATTTTACTTAAACCGCGCGCTCTGGCTCTGTCACTTTTTACTAGACTGTCCGGCTTTGTTGTCTGATCAGATGTTCTGGCACCGCCGATCGCTTGACCGATTAAATTAATCACCAGCTCGATCGTTGATCGTGAATCATCGTTAATCGGGACCAAGTAATCGCACAGGCTAGGATCAGTGTCGCTGTCGGCGAACACGACCGTGGTGATCCCCAAACGTTTGGCTTCATCTGTGCTAATCCGGTGAGCGTGTCCGTCAATCACCACTAATATATCCGGTCTTGCCTCAAGACTGCTCAAACCGTCAAAGTTGTCGTGGAGCCTGGCCAGTTTTCGCTCCCAGATTAAACGTTCCTTTTTAGTCATCTGCTCAAACTCTTTCGAGCCGATCAACTCGCTTAAACGATTGAGTTTTTTGATTTGTCCAATCAGAGTGGCAAAGTTAGTCAAAGTACCAGACAACCACCGGTTTGAGACCCAAGCTGTGTTTGTTTCTTTACCCAAGCGCTCGACCAAATCACGACTGATTCTCTTGGTCCCAACAATTAGTATTTTTTTGCCAAGTCGACTCTGCTTGTCCAAAAAATCAAGCGCCAGTTTGAGCCGGTCAAGCGTTTGGCTTAAATCCAAAATCATAACTCCATCGCGCACTTGCCAGACGTATTCCTGAAAATCAGGATGAGATCGGTAGCGCTGATGACCAAAATGGGCGCCCAGTTCAAATAGTTTCTCAACACTTGGCAGGGCTATCTTTGAAGGCTCCTTGGCCTTGCTCGTCTTACCCATAAGATGGCTTTCGGTCTTCTGGCGACCGGTAGTTGTTTGGGCTGACTTGACCGCTTTTACTTTAATAATCTTGGTAGCCATATATCCAGTTATTGGGTTGAAATTAGCAAAAAGGCTTTAGTTACTTTAACTTTTTTGCAGTCTTAGGTTCGGCCTCGGACAACTGTTTAAGTCTCGCCTTAAAGCGATCAATCCTCCCGGCTGTGTCCAAAAACTTAGCATCGCCTGTAAAAAGTGGATGACAGGCGCTACAAACCTCAATACTCATGTTAGTCTTGGTTGAGCCAACGGTGTAGTTAGCGCCGCAGGCGCACCTCACGCTCGCCTGGTGATAGGTTGGATGGATCTTTTTTTTCATTTTGATCGGCAAGACAAAAGTAAATTACAATTAAAGATAAAGAGAGAAAAAATCAATCTCTCTCGTCTAGTATGAGAGTCTATATTTTAGTATTACATTTTACCAATCCAGTTGATGAGTGTAACATTATCTTAGCTCGGTTGGCAAGACTGGGTCAGTTTCAAACCAATTGCCGGCGAAACAAACTCAAACCAGCCCAAAACTATGGACTATCAAACAATTGTCAAACAGCTCAATCAGGCGCGGGCGCTCGCTTCAAATCCTGATCCTGCGATCGGGCAGATGGCTCGCGAGGACATTAAACGCCTCGAGGCTCAAACCGGTCAGTTTAAGGGCCAAAAGGAAGAACGAGTCAATGACTGTTTTCTTGAAATCAGGGCCGGCGTGGGCGGGGGTGAGGCTGAAATTTGGGCGGCCGATCTTTTAAGAATGTATCGGCACTTTTGCCATCGCCGATCGTGGATTTGGCGGCCGATTGAGATTCAAACGTCAAGTCAAGGCGGGATTAAATCGGCCATAGTAGAAGTTAAACAAAACCAAGGATCGGCTCAACTTGAAACTAACCCAAGTCCCTATCACTCCCTCAAAACCGAGGCTGGTGTTCACCGGGTCCAGCGAACACCAGTAACGGAAAAGAGAGGCCGAATTCACACATCCGCCGCCACGGTCGCGGTTTTGCCGGTTGTCAAACAAGACTCGGCTAAATTAAAACCAAGCGAGCTTGAAATATCATTTTTTCGCGCCGGCGGTCACGGCGGTCAAAATGTTAATAAGGTTGAGACAGCGGTCCGAATCGTTCACCGGCCAACCGGCCTAGTCGCGACCTCACAGGACGAACGTTCTCAAACGGCCAACAGACAAAGCGCACTGGCGGTTTTAGCCGCCCGGCTCAATAAAATCGAGGATGCCAGCATCCACGCCAAGACCGATAAAGTTCGCAAACAAATGGTTGGTTCGGGTGATCGATCGGAAAAAATCAGAACTTACAACTTCCCCCAGGACAGGGTGACCGACCATCGATCGGGTAAAAGTTTTTCCAGAATAAACTCTATTTTAGATGGTCAACTTGAACCGATCTTTGAATCAATAACTCAACAATCCAAAAAGAATTAAGCTTTCCACAGTCTGAAACTTGACACATCTGCCAAATCTTGTTATTTTAAAAACAGAATTACAAATTAATTAAATATATCTTGAGCTCAAAAGGAGGGATAATGTTACAATCAGGAACGACCCAGGCGGGTGCTTTCCGCCTGTACTGGCGCGGCCTTACAAGCGTCTTCACTATCGCGGGCCTAGTCCTCGCCTACTCTGGCGCCTCACTCGCCCAACCACCACCCACGGCTAAAACCATTATTGTAATTACCATCCAGGATGCCGATGGCGCGCCGGTCAAAAACGCCGGAGTTAACGTCCATCCGATTGATTTTAAATATTCCTTATTTAGCAATTCAGACGCTAACGGCCTGGCAACTATCCAAGACTTCGCTAATAACACCCAAAGCGGCGACAAGCTCGTGGCCGATCTTTTCCCACCGTTTGACGGCTCAACCACTGGATTAATCTCTCCCCCGTTCACAGATCTTGGTACCTACACCGGCAGCCAATTGACTGGCAAAACCATTAAATTTAAATCTGCGACCAAAACTTTAACCGGTAAAGCAACCACCGCGACCGGTGAAGCTGTAATCACTACTAGCTTAAACTTCTTTAAAGAAGCGGGTGGTTTTGCCCAAACTAAAACCGACGGGAGCGGCAACTACAGCGTCAAACTCTCGGGTGGTAGATGGAATATCCATGCCCCGAGCGATGGGGCCGGCAGTTTCGTGATGAGCGGTCCGCCAATTCAGGCTAGCTTTAAAGACGACGATTCAGTGGAAACAGTCACCGTTAACATTAATAACTTCGTAAAAGTCGACGCCGCGGTTACCGGTACAATTACCACGCCTGATGGATCCGCCCTAGCTCAAGGCACCGGTCTTGGTATCCGGGCCGGTAATGACTTTGGCTTTGGCGCGCCCCTCCAGATTACCCCGGGTGCCTCCTCGGTCAACTTCAACGTGAAAGTAGCCGGAGGAAAAAGCTATAATTTCGACATCTTTTCGCCACCGAACTTCCAAAATCCCAACGCCGCCCAGTTCGCAGCGCCTGTCATTGAGCCAATCGCGGTTAAAGCCGGCGAAACCAAAAACCTCGGTATCCTGACTCTGGTAAAAAAAGAAAAGGCAATCAAAGTCGTGGTTAAAAACGGCTCCGCCGACATGAATGCCAATGTCTTTAAGATGGGCGTCGGTGGAGGCGGTGAATTCGGCTTTACTATTCTTAAGCTGACTGGGACCGAAGCAACCGGCACGATCCCTGTGGTCGGCACGGGCAAATACGGCGTGATGGTGATGTCAGAGAACTTTGGACCTGAAGGTGGTCAAAAGGATCAAGAGCAACAGGCTGGCAGTTCCAAGGTGATCAAAGGCGGGCCACAGTTCGTTGAAGCCGGTGGAACAGCTACCTTCGAGGCACTTAACGCCGATGCCACCATCAAGGCCAGGATTACCCGTTCTGACACCAAAGCTGTCGTCTCTGACAGCTTTGGCTTTATGGAAGTTAATAGTGATACGATCGGCTTTCTGGGTAAACCAATCCAGCGTGGGAGCGCTAATATCAAAGTTCCCGGTGACAATGAGTACACATTAAACCCAATGATGCCAATGAACGGCTTTATGCCCGAAGGATTTAGCAAGGTCAAACTTGCTAAAAACGAGGTCAAATCAATTGATATCAAGCTGGTTCCTACCGATGCTAACATTGCCGTTAAGTTAGTGAAATCTGACGGCAGTGCCATTTCCGGCGTCTTTGCCCACGCCTTTGCTATTTCTGACAAAGGTGTCAATGTCATGGGTGATTTCGCCGGTCATGGCGGAGCCGCCTCTGTTAACAACATTAGTGTTGTTGCCGGGCAAAGCCCCTACCGTGTCGGTGTCTTTATCGAACCAGGTTCAGGCTTTGCCATGGTACCCCCCAAAGACAAAGTCAGCCTGACGGCCGGCCAAACGGCAGAGGTTAAAGTAACACTCAAAGCCCTTGACAGCAAAATCCAAGGTAAAGTCACCGATCCCGATGGTAACGCGGTCGTGGGAGCGAAAGTTAAAGTGGACAACGGCCTAGACGACGATAACCGCAACGCAACTAAAGGTCCTGTGCCTGACTTCTTCGAATTCAGTGGCCAAACTGATACGAATGGTAGCTACTCAATCGATGTCACTTCCAGTGAAACCCAAAACATCCGAGTTTTTATGGCGCCCGAAGTGCTGAATAAAAATGGCTGGCTACCACCGGCTGAACAAATCGTTAGCGTGGGCAATCAAGAAACTAAAACTGGGGTTGACTTTAAGTTACGCAAAGCCGACTTTAAGTTTGAAGGCACAGTTAATGATTCCAGCGCTCAAACAGTCAACAATGCCCTTGTCAGCGCCTATTCCGACGACGGCGCTGTCAACCAAGTCCGGACTGATTCCAATGGCAAATACTCAATGAATGCCACCAAAGATACTGTCTGGCACCTTGATGTCGCCAAAGATGCTGATAACCAAAAAGATGTCATAATCCTACCAGGTGAAAAACTGGTTAACACCAAGGGTCAAACGACCAATCTCACCCAAGATTTTAGTTTGACTACCCAAAGCAACGTTTTGCCAGCTGACGCTTCAAGAACTGGCAATTCGGGTTCGGCTACGGCAATCTCCTTAAGCGATGGTATGAACATCCAAGTGCCCGCAGATGCACTCGATAAAAACAATGATGACGCTAATGTCACGCTTAATGTTGGCGCCACAGCAGAAATGCCTGCCCAAGAAGGTGCCTCTGTCTTTGGAAAGGCTTATAATATCACGGCGATCGACTCTAATGGTTCTAACATTACTTCTCCCAACAGTCCCTTGACCGTCACCTTCCCCTATAAAGAATCCGATATTCCGGCCGGGGTCAAAGAAGCTGATATCCAGATCGTCTCATTCAACGAGACCGATGGTTCACTGTCTAAGGAAAACTGCACCGTTGACACCACTAAAAACGAAGTTAGTTGTTTGGTTTCCCACTTAACCGTCTTTGGCCTGGCGGCCAACGCTGACAGCGCCCCGCCGGCCGCTCCAAGCGAAGTCAAAGCGACTGCCGGCACTGGTAAGATCAGTTTAACTTGGAAAAATCCAACCGACTCTGACTTTGACAAGATTAACATTTACCGCTCGAGTGAATCTGGAAAGCTAGGCGATAAAATTAAGACGACCGTCAAGGCAGACACGAGTTATAATGACAGCCTGACCGCCAAAGGGACATACTACTACACCCTGCGCTCCCTCGATACAACTGGCAACGAGTCAATTAACACCGATCAGGTTTCGGCGCAGGTTGTTGAGCTGCCGAAAACCGGGGCCAACACGCTCGCGCTCAACCTACTGGCCTTGATCGGACTGGCCGCTCTTGCCGCTGGATCGGTCGCGGTAACCCTTCGACGCCGGCTCGCGTGAACCCACAATCTGTCTTGCCACAAGTGACTACTCAAAAAAAGCTAGTTATTCTTGGTATTGGACTAGCAAGCGCTATGGTTGTTGCCGGAACGCTTGCTTTGGTAAAGTCAGGCTTGAACGTATCAATCGTTCAACCCTCTGCCTCTCCTTCAGGGCTTAATCAAAGTTCCCTGCCAGAACCAGTCGAGATCAAAGAATTTGGTCTTGAGATCGAAAAAATCAGCATCCGGGTTCCAATTATCGCGGATGTTGACGGGGCTAACGAACCGGTCTATCAAAAAATCACCTCCCAGCTCGGTGTCGCACATCTAAAAGGTAGCCAGAAACCGGACCAACTGGGAAATATGTACATCTTCGGTCACTCGAGCTACTTTAAAAACTTCCCGGGTAAACCAGAACTTAAAGAAATCTTCAAAAGTATCGACAAACTCGACAAAGGCGATCGGTTCATCGTCTATTACAAAAATGTCGCCTACCAATACGAGGTCTTTGGCAAGAAGGTGGTCGCCTCTGACGACTTCTCGGTTCTAGACCCAACGCCCAAAGATCCGAAAGACAAAACCATAACTCTCCAAACCTCTTGGCCTCCGGGCACGCTCGTCAAACGTTACATTGTGTTCGCCCGTCAAACTGGCCAATCAGCCGCTAGCCCAAGCCCCTCGCCAGCCAGCTAGAACCCAAATGGCCGGCCTAAACCTTGAGCTCCTCGAGTCGAACTTTGATCTTGAGCGTCTTTTGGTCTCGGATCACGGTCAGCTCAACCGTGTCCCCCGGGTTATACTGATCAATCAATTGGGGCAAAGAGTTACTCTGATCAATCTTATCACCATTAATGTGGCTAATAATGTCACCGTTTTTAAGGCCGGCTTTGTCAGCCGGTCCGCCGGCCACAACCGCTTGTTGGCGACCCTGGACATCTGACACGAGCAAAGCGCCTTGAGTAACCGGCAAGTTTTCCAGGTCAGCCAACTCTTTTGTGATGTTGGCAAACCTAACTCCAAGCATTGGCCGAGCAATTCGGCCGAGTTTAGTAATCCTGGTTAAAGAAGGCTTAACAGTGTTAGTCGGTATGGCAAAGCCAATTCCTTCGGCGGCGCCCTTGGTCGCGGTAGCGGTGTTAATCCCGATCACTTGACCGCGTAAATTAACCAGCGGGCCGCCGGAGTTGCCCGAGTTGATGGCCGCATCGGTTTGTAAAAGGCCGGATAGTGGTTCGGCCTGACCCCCGTTTGATGCCGTAATCTGACGATTCTTGGCTGAAATCACTCCAACTGTTACTGTATTTTGAAACTCGCCCAAGGCGTTGCCGATCGCAATCACCTGCTCGCCTACCTGTAATCGGTCAGAATCTCCCAACTCAACCACCGGCAAACCGTTCGACTCGATCTTAATAAAGGCCAAATCCTGGAGCGGGTCGCGGTCAACCACCTTGGCCGAAAAATTTCGTCCGTCTGGCAAGAAAACCGTGTATTCCGACTTATCGTCCGCAACAACATGTTTATTAGTGATAATTAACCCATCGGCAGTAACGATAAAACCAGTGCCGGCCGAACTGGTAGAAACTGGTCCAAAAAAGAAATCAATCACTTGTCCCTTAACAGTGATCGCCACAACCGATGAAGAAACTTTCTTAACACTGTCTATCACGCCCGATGACTGCTCGACAACCACTTTCTCAACCCGGCTGGCATCACTTTTGGCCGACCCAATAGCGCCTGACGGAACACTCGAAATACCACTGATCAAAACAAAGGCCGCTCCGCCGGCTCCGCCAATCAAAAGTGCCAAAATTAGAGCGCCCGCAACGATGAGACGTTTAGTCATGATTTTTATATACTACCACGATCTGGTCAAGTCAGTCCATCACTCGACCGGAGATTGTTGAGCCGAAGACTGGCTGGTCGCGCCTTGCTTGTGACGCAGAATTGTCTGGACTACCTGACCGTTTTCTTTTAGCTTCTCTGTGAAAAGAACATGTTGGGTATTGATCCTCATAATGTCTTGAGGGCCGTGGATTTCATCACCCAGCTTAACTAAAGCTATTTTAGGTTGCTGGTCCGTCTGATTCTCTGGAGCGGGCTGAAGTTGTTGCTCAACTCTCAAGTAATAAATGTCTCTGACCACGATCTCGTCCCGGTCTCTTTTGGCCACTTTGCCAAAATAAACCTGGCCGTTAGTTAGAAAGACCGCCTCGTAACTACGAGACACAGATTGGGCGGTCGGCTTTTGGGCTCGTGTTTGAATAACCACGCCAAAGTAATAGGCGGCTGTGGACACGATCGCTATCACCACCAACGCGATAACAACTGTTTTGGACTTCATACAATCTCCTTTCTCCCCTTTTTTAGTTAGTCTATTAACTTATTAAAGACGGTTCATCTGACTATCAGCCAATCCAGGATTAATCCTTCCGGCGCCTCGGCCTCAAAGGTAACGATCATTTTGTCAGATTGTTTGGTAACGCCAAAACCGATCGGCTGGGATGGCGTGACGAAAGCCAAGTAGCTTGTGTCAGCTTGGGGCTTGCTAAACACGACCTCAAGGCTGGTCGCGCCCTTAGTCACTGGCAAGGCTGACCCTTTAATGTCGGGGTTTAGAACAAGATTGCCCTTGAGCTCAAGGTCACCTTTGGACACGATCTTTTCTTTAGCAGTCAGCGTCTTTTGAACCACAACCGGTGCCTTAAAGGTTGTTTCACCCCAGACAACTAAACTACCTTTGAACTCGGCTGGCCCGGCAACCTCCAAAAGATTCGTTCGCAAAAGGCCGGCAACTTCGAGCGCCTGGTAGGATGCAGTTTGGGTACCCTGAATACTCTCGCCCGAAGACGGATTATACCAGAAATTGCTGACAAACATCATTACCGTCCCCTCGTCGCCGCTAAATGATCCCAAAGCCACTCCAACTATCTTGGCGCTTGAGGTCGCCTTCATCGCCCGACCGGGTTTGGACGAGGCGGTCAGATAATCGCCGGGCGCTATCGCGCCCGACTGGCCGGAAACTTTCACTCTCACCCGGCCTGAAAGCGCGACCGGTTTGGGATTATCAGAACCTTTAATGTTGTGACCGACCGAGGAGAAATCGCCGTAGTTGTCAACAACGACTCCTAAAGTGTTGGCTTGATTGGCGATCGTAGCTTTGACTAGCCTTTGAATCGAGTTTTGATCGGTGGTTTTAACCGAATCCGGTCCGATAGCCACTAAATCAGTGTATTCAACATCGTTTGAAACCGGATAGATCTCGGCATAGTCAGCCGCCGGCGTGCCGGTGCAGTCAACAATCTCGACATCGGAAACCGAGGCCCCGCCGCCAGCCGGGTGACTACCGCACAAGGCAACCGAGGTTTGGGTTCCGGCCAGATTAATCTGAACCCGGCCAGCGACATCAAGCTTCATATTGGCCGCCGGCGACTCACCAATGCCAAGCGCGCCCGCTCCGGTTAACCGAGCAACCTCGGAAACGCCGGTTGAGTTGTTGTTGGTCAGGAATACCAGATCGCCAGTCACACTGCTAGCACCCCGGGCGGTTACGAGCGAGCCTATTCCAGCCGCTTGCCTGGTTGCGCCGCCAGTATCGTTGGTTCTAAAAATCAAACGAGCTCCATTGTTGGTCGTGGTGTCCAAATTATCCAAAAAAACCGTTGAGCCAACACTCGAACCGGTGGCAGTGCTGTTGCGCTGGAAAATAGCCGAAGTTGAAGAGTTGTCCACCACGTGAAGTTTGAGCGAAGGGGTGTTTGTCCCTATACCAACCCGATCAGCCGAAGCGTCGGTGAACAATAGATTGGCATCGGTGTCGCCCTCGACCCGGAAATCGCTGTCCGTGCCGTTTTCATTAAAGACTACTCCGCCCCCTTCTGTCAGGATAGCTAGATTCTGCGTGGAGGCCCCTGTGATGTTACTGATGTAAAGCCCGCGAGCGTTAGTCAGCACCCCAGAGCCAGTGATAGAGGGCGCGAAGACCCGCAGGGCGTTCCAAGTAGTAATCGGACCGGTTGAGGTCAGGTCAACCCCAGCCACGATGCTCTCGGCAGTCGTAATCGTACCGCTTGAGCTGTTGGTGACATTGCCGCCCAAGCCTGTCATTCTAGTAACCGTGCCTGTGCCTCGGTGCTGGACGACAAAGTTCATCGCCTTAATACCTGTCGTGGAGTCGGTGTAGTTGGAAGCGTTGCCGCTCGCGGTTCTTAAAGTCGTTCCTAGACCAAAATGGGATGCCGTGGAGTTAGAAGGAGCATTGATGTCCGAAAGCAATCTAATCGTTGAAAAGGTGCCTCCGGAGGTCGCGGTATCGGTGTATCTCACCTCCATCTTGCGGGTGTTGGCTTCGAAGGTCGCGGTGCCGACACCCAAGACATCGGCCGAAGCGTCGGTGAACAATAGATTGGCGTCGGTGTCGCCCTCGACCCGAAAATCGGCATCATTGCCCTGTTCGTTGAAGACCGCCGAGCCGGTCGAACCAAATAATATCTGATCGGTCGAGCCGTTGCCGATTGCCACATCGCCATTGTGTTTGATCCGCAGCCGTTCAGTCGCGGTCGTCGAATCATTGGCCGTGGTCAAAAAGACAATCCTGGTGCCCTGACTGGTCGGGCTAAAATTCTGATTGGCTTGCATGCGTATCGAAGCGATCTGTCCGGTGAAAGCTGAACCGTCGTAGCCAGACCCAAGCAGATCGAACAGAGTCATATCCGACAGAGTGGCTGTCGGGCTGGCCAAAGTTCCGGCCGCCCGCCGACCTTGAATGGCGCTGTTGCCCAGTCCAGAACCGGCGTAAGTGTCAAAATTCAACGTCCCGCCACCGCCCGATCTAACAACATGAATCGGAAAAAGTGGCGAACTTGTCCCGAGACCCAATCGAGTATTTGTCTGATCCCAGAAGAACTTGGCGTTGTCCTGGCTGATCACCCCGCCGGCGCCGGCAAAGACCAAAGAACCAGGGGTCAAGTCGGACAAAGTCAAACCGGCAAAGGTTGGACTGGCGGCGGTATGGATGTTTTGGGGAGTTGAGAGGGTGATCGAACCGGCCCCGCTAGCGACATTGATCTGATTGGTAGTGCCGGTTAAGCCGGCCAGAGTGTAACCCGAGCCATTGCCGATCAAGAGTTGGCCATTGCTGGGCGTGGCTGTTAAGCCCGTGCCGCCCTTGGCAAAGATGATTGTGTCTGCATTCCAGGTGCCGGTGGATAAAATCCCAACTCCAGTAACACCAGTGTAGTTACCAGAAAGCGCGGCCGATTGAATGACACCCGAGCCAGAGATCAACTGGGCGCCATTGTAGCGTACAATATCAGTAAAGCCGGTTCCGACATTCAGGGCGTAATAAGAATTATTGGTCGCCGGAGGGACATTGGAAAAATTAATAGCATTAATCACATTCGAACCAGTCGTGTTGGCGGTTCCAGCCAACACTAATCCTATCCCGCCAACAGTGTTAGTCCCAGAAGAACCAGAGTTAGTGATATTCCAGTTTGCTCCAGTACCGGTCGTATTACTAAAAATCTGACTAAAAGTGCCTGTCCCGGACGCGAGAGTCAAGTTCTTTCCAGTAGCGATGGTCGTGTCACCCCCGAGCGAGACCGCGCCCGTGCCGGTTGACAGCGTGGTTGCCCCGGTTTGAACGATGTTGCCGGCTGTCGCCAGCTCGCCTGAAACAATGTTAATAGCCTTACCAGATCCAGTCTGATTAAGTTCTAAGGCATCGGCCGACGAACCGGTGTCGAGTTGGGCAATTGTTAGGAGATTGCCAGTCGTAAAGTTATTGGTTGGATCGTTCGCCTGGCTGATCGTCAAAAGGTCAACCGTCCTCGCGCCTGAGGAAAGATCAGACTGAATGGTCAGGGTTCTTGAATTAACTCCTTCAAAAGTGTCCGAGGCGGTCGCGCGCAAAAAATCCGCTGAATCAAGCGAATCAAGCGTGTCAGCATTACCAACAGATAAGGAAGAAATAGTCGCCCATTCTGGAACGCCGTCTAGGGAGACCTGGAGGACATAACCAATACTGCCAACAGCCAGTCGCGACCAAATATCAGTCGCCGAGCCATACAAAATATCACCCTTGGCCAGGGTCGTCTGACCAGTCCCGCCATAGCTCGGGCCGATAGCGCTAGCGTTCCAGACAGCAGAGCTGATCGTCTGGCCTCCATCAATCAAAAAAGCGGTTCCGGTGAGATTAGGCAGAGTGATCGTTTTATTGGATGTGACCGGCGTCCAGGTCAGACTGCCTGTAACACTATTTGACTGAAGAACCAACTGATTGGACGCCTCGGATAAATTGAGCCTTGAAAAGGTTGGACTGGCGCCGGTATGAATGTTTTGGGGCGTTGAGATGGTGATCGAACCGGTTGAACCAGACAGGCTGACCTGGTTGGTTGTGCCGGTCAGAGCGGTCACGCCCGAATTGGTCAGTGTAACCGCGCCCGACGAACCGCTAACAGCGATGCCGGTTCCGGCAGATAGCGAGGTAACACCTGAATTAGCGATCGTAATTGAACCAGAACCGTTGGTCACATTAATTGCCGTCCCAGCCGTTAGAGCCGCCAGAGTATAACCCGAGCCATTGCCGATCAAGAGTTGGCCGTTGCTGGGAGCTGATGTTAGACCGGTCCCGCCGTAGCTCGGGCTAATCGCCGATCCTTGGTAGATAACGCCCGCGCTCAAAGTTTTATTAGTCAGAGTTTGACTACCGGAAAGAGACGCGATAGAAGATCCATCCGCTAGATTGGCAATTCCTATTTGCTGACCGCCTATTTCCAATCTAGATCCACCAGCCAGACCTAAATTGCCTTCAAAATCAACTGTGACAAGGTTAGCCCCAGACGCGTTTTGAATCTTAACGATCGGGGTTTCCGAGGGACTGGCTGAACTTTGCTTGACCGTCAAGGCAGTAGTGTTACCGCTTGGACTAAACGAACCAGCCTTGCTCGAGTTAATCGTGATGTCATCACTCACCTGCGGGTCGGATAACTCTCCAACAATATCTTTAGCAGTTTTGGTTGTACTGATGTTTGTCACCTGACGATTGTCGTTGTTAACGGTCTGGTTATAGTTGTTGACTGTCGTGTTATTGACCACAGTGTCCGGACTAGGGCTCGCCTCGGGTCTGACCCCAGGCGTATCGGATTGAGCTCGCTCTCGTGTGATACTGCCGAGAAAACCCGAGCCCAGACGATCTCCTTGGGCCAACTCTCCACCAAACAAATAAGCCGCGATGCCAGATGGCCCCAGTCCATTCAACTCACCCGTGCGCCAGCCTTGAACCAGTCGTCCCAGTCCAAAAGCCAGCCCAGACACTATAAGTGTGATCAACCCGAGCTTAAAACCACGGCTGACCATAACTGACTTGAGCCTAAATCCCCCGGTCGGACCTGGCGCGTCATCATCGGTTTCGGTTATGCCAAATCCCTGGTAACTGGCTACTGGCCTGACTTTAACATTAATATTTTCTGGCTGGGATATCTGGAGCGCCGGGTCAGGACTATCTGGCACTAATTCTATCTCACGCACGCCTTGTCGGTACTGGTCGATAGCGCGCTCGGTCGTGTACCAGTTTCGCCCAAGTTTCACCGCTTCAAGCTTACCTTCTCGGGCTAAAAGGTTGAGATGTCCGGCGCTATAGCCATACTGCTTGGCCGCTTGGGCTAAAGACATAAATCCGGTCGGGTTTTCCGGTTGGGGTTGACCGGCCTGGTAGGCTGAAACAGCCGCCCGAGTCGTGTACCACTGACCCCCGAGTTTCAAAGCGATTATTTTCCCTGACCGGGCTAAATAGTTCATATGACCGGCTGAATAGCCAAAAAGCTGGCCTGCTTGTGCCAGCGGGATCAAATGGGCCAGTGGATTGCGACTTAATTGAGAGGACGTAGTTATCCTCCTTTCTCCTTAAATATGCGCACCTGCATAGATCACATATCACAAAAATTGTGACTTAGTTTGACCGATCCGTCAAGACCCGAATCGAATGACTACTCGAGAGCTTTCTCAATTGCCTGTCTGATCAAACCAGGGTCTGCCTGCCCTTTAAGTTCTGACATAACCTGACCAACTAAAAAACCGATGACTTGTTTTTTGCCAGCTTTGTATTTATCGACCGCGTCTTGGTTTGAATCGAATACGCGATCAAGCGCACTGACGATCTGCCCCGAGCCGGCTAATCGGTCTTGGTTCACTTGAGATATTGCCCGACCAGCCTTGAAGGATTGCTTTTGCTGATGAGCCGAGAACCGAGCGATTCTTGTCAGTTCTTTAACTCCAAGATTAACTGCCTGGGGTTTATTGACCAAAAAATTGGCTATTTTTTTGGCGCTTTTAGGTGATTGTGTTATCACTTGATCGAGTATCTGCTCCCTTTTGCGATCGCCCACGATCACCTTGGCGTCAGAATCGGTAATCCCCAAACCGATATAGCGACGACGACGGTTAATTGGTAACTCCGGTATTGGGTCAAGGGAAATTTTAGTTGTATCTATCGGTGGCAGATCTGGTTCAGGAAAGTAGCGGTAATCAGCCGCTGTTTCCTTGACCCTCTGACTGAATGTTTTTTGCTTTGACTCATCCCAACCTCTTGTTTCCTGAACGACCTTAATCCCAGAATCAAGTATTTTAGTCTGTCGGTTGATCTCGTAGTTAATCGCCCGCTCAACCGACCTAAAACTATTTAAATTTTTAACTTCCACCTTAGTCCCAACACCGGCTGGATTCGAATCGAGATTCGAGCTGATTCGCGTTAGGGACACGTTAACCTCAACTCTCATCTCACCCTGCTCCATATCGGCGCTTGAAACAGCCAAAACTCTTAAAATCTGCTGATACTCCTTAGCGAATTGCTTAGCCTGTTCAGCCGAGTCTATGTCTGGTTGCGTCACTAATTCAATCAAAGGCACGCCCGCTCTGTTGTAATCAACCAAACTGGAACCATTTGATAAATGAACCAATTGACCGGTGTCTTCCTCCAGATGGATCCTAGTGATCCTGATCTTGCCTTGTCCGCTTGCTCCTTCCAAGTCAAGAAATCCGTCATAAGCCAGAGGTAGATCATATTGTGAGATTTGATAGTTTTTAGGTAGATCTGGATAAAAATAGTTCTTGCGATCCCACTTGGTAAACTGGGCGATTGTGCAGTTAAGAGCCTGGCCGGTTCGCATAGTTAGTTTCACCGCAGTCTCATTCATAACTGGAAGACTGCCCGGCATTCCAAGACAGACCGGGCAAACAAGAGTGTTTGGCGTTAATTTTGCCCTTTTTTCTTGACTTGTCTTATCAGTCCGCCTAGTCTCAACCTTTTTACTAAGATAGATTGGGTTGGGACAACGGCAGAACATTTTAGTCTTGGTTGACAGTTCTGCGTGTATCTCAAGTCCGATAATCGGTCTGTAATGATTCATAATCCTCCCAATTCGAGAAGAGCTTGTTTGAAACCCTTAAGCGCCTGTTCTGTCTCAAAACTCAACACCTCGCTCTGGTCTTGGTGAACAATACGGTTGCGCAGTTTATGTCCTTCCCAGGCGGCTTGATAGGCTTGAGAACTTATTAAGCTTTGAGCGTTAATTAAACGTTCCCCCATAGTTTGGCCTGAAACTTTCATTCTCAATGCCTTATCGAGCAGATTATCGGCTTCAATCACCGCCTGCTTGAGCCCAGATGAACCTCCTAAACGATGACTCTGCTCGATCTGACGCCAGCGAGTGGTGATCTCCAAACGATCAATTGACTTGATCGGTCTGCTCGATTTAGGGCTAATTCGTACTAAACCGACGATCTTGCCTACTCCACCAATCAAGGCGTCAAAGACTTTCTCTTGATAGGAAGGCTGATTGTTCAGTCGCTTTTTCATAACTTTAATCTCACTTTGATCTGTCTTCCCTTGGCATTAGTACCGCTAGTATATGGTGGACCGGGTAACTGACCGCGCGCCTGGTCGTATTTTTGACCAATATCGAGTAAAAACTCGTCCTCAAATCGATTAGCCATCAACTGGAGACCAACAGGCAGACCCTCAACCAAACCGCAAGGAATTGAAATACCGGGCAAACCAGCTAGATTGGTTGGAATAGTGTAAATATCTGAAAGGTACATTTGAAGAGGCTGGTCAACCTTTTCACCTAGCTTGAACGCGGTAGTTGGAGCGACTGGCGCGGCGATTAAATCAACCTTTTCGAACGCCTGATCAAAGTCCTGCTTAATTTTGGCCCGCGCGAG
Source organism: uncultured Candidatus Saccharibacteria bacterium (assembly GCA_964478135.1). Classification (GTDB taxonomy): domain Bacteria; phylum Patescibacteriota; class UBA1384; order GWA2-35-9; family CAYZGQ01; genus CAYZGQ01. The sequence continues at coordinate 28,439 of CAYZGQ010000001.1, read as the reverse complement.
CTGGGCTTTCTGGTAATACTGATCGCTATAGCCGGCTGACGAAGAAAAAGTACCCAGCATAATCCGGCGCTTAGCCTCTTGACCAAAACCCTTGGAACGGCTTTCAAGGTAACTCTCGAGCAAAGTGTCGCCTTGAATCTGCAAGCCGTACTTAACTCCATCGTAGCGCGCCAGATTACTGGCCACTTCGCTCGACATTAAAATGTAGTAGACCGAGACGCTAAAGCGGGCGTTCGGTAAAGATATCTCAACAATATCTGCCCCGGTTGATCGAGCAAGCAGTTCAATCGCTCTGACAACCAATGGTTTCACCTGTGAATCTAGTCCCTGACCAAAGTACTCTTTGGCAAGACCTATTGCCTTAACCTGACGGTTGCTCCTAGTTGGTCTTTTAATTTGAACGCTCGTTGCGTCTGACCGATCCTGACCCTTGATAGCTTCAAACAATATCTTAGCATCTGCTACTGTTTGGGTCATCGGTCCGATCTGATCGAGACTCGACGACATAGCGATTAAACCGTAGCGCGAAACAGCGCCATAGCTCGGCTTAAAGCCGACCACGCCGCAAAAACTGGCTGGCTGGCGAATTGAACCTCCTGTATCCGAACCAAGCGCGGCCAGACACATTCCAGCGGCCAGCGCGGCCGCACTGCCTCCGGATGATCCACCCGGCACGCGCCCTAGATCCCATGGATTTTTTGTCGGCCCGTAGGCCGAATTCTCGGTCGAAGAACCCATGGCAAACTCGTCCATGTTCGTCTTGCCGATTAGTACCGCGCCTTGGGACCTAAGTTTCGCAACCACTGTTGCGTCGTAGGCTGACATAAAGCCTTCCAGAATCTTGGACGCGGCGGTCGTGGGCATGTCAGTTGTGACCAAAACGTCCTTGAGCGCGATCGGAATTCCGTCCAAAATGCCTTTTGATTGACCGGAGCGTCTGCGACTGTCACTCGCCCTAGCCTGTGTTATAGCCTGATCTTGATCAAAATAAAGAAAGGCCTTGATTTGCGGATCAAACTGCCTAATCTGATCGAGAACAGCTCGCGTCAGTTCGACCGAGCTGATGTCTCTTTTTTGAAGCGCCCGGTAAGCCAGGGCGATTGTTTTTGGTACTGCCATATAATTTAATCTTTTGTTGGTCTGCTCGGGCGATCCTGCAACCAGGATAACCTTAGTTCACTTAAGCAGACAAGAATTTTGTTGGCTGACAGTTTCAGTCGCTTACAATACCGACCGCACCTTTAGCCGACCGGCTTGTTTTGATTTAACTTGAGCCAGCACCTGCTCCTGACTTAAGCATGAACCTGGCTCATCTGGTTGGAAAACATTGGACAAATCAGCTATTTGACCAATCGGCTCTACTCCAGTCGTGTCAACCTGTTCAAGATCTGCCATATGACCCAAAATCACTGACAGCTGACTTGAGGCAAGTTTGACTGCCTCGTCTGAAAGTTTAAGTCGAGCCAAGCCAGCGATGTGACGAACGGTCTGCTGGCTTATTGAACGAGTGCTGGTTGATCGAGCCATAACGGTATGGTACTAGGATTAAAGACTGTTTTCAATCAATCCCAACCAACTCCTTAAAGGCCGACTCGTCAATCGTCTTGACCTTTAACTTCTTGGCGCGGTCGTACTTTGATCCTGGGTTATCCCCGACCACAAGGTAGTGAGTTGCGTGGGTCACAAAAGAGCCAACCCGGCCGCCTGCCGAGCGTACCAGTTCAGCCGCCTCGTCTCTGGGTATTGAAATTGATCCGGTAAAAACGAACGATTTTCCTGTCAGCCGACCCTGCGATTGCTCGCCCATAACACCCAGACCGACTCGCTTAAACTTAGTTAAGAGAACCTTGGTCCGAGAACTGGCGAAAAACTTAGCAATATGACCGGCCGCTACCGGGCCAATATCAGGTATGGTCTCAAGTTCCTCGGCTGGAGCGCATGCGAGCTGCTCGAGCGTTTTATACCGGTTAGCTAGAGTGTAGGCCGTGCGCTCACCCACATTAACGATTCCAAGTCCAATCAGAAAACGGGCTAATGAAACCCTTCTCTTGGCCTGAATCGCCTCGACAATCTTTTTTGAAGCAATCTTGGCAAAACCGGCCATTGGTTCCAAATCCTCTGGCTTGAGTCTAAAAATGTCTGACCGATCGCTCACCAAACCCTGGTCAATCAGTTTATCAACAATCTTGGGGCCAAGACCGACAATATTAAGGGCTGGTTTTGAGACAAAATGATAAATCTGTCGCCGCTGAATCAGGGAACAGTGTGGATTGCTGCAGTAGTACGAAACTCCCTCTTCGGCTAACCTTTTAGAACCAATCCGCTGGTGTTTTTCAACCGGCCGGTCGCAGATTGGACATTTTTTGGGCATTCGAAAAGCTCGGGCCGATTTTGGACGCAACTCTTTTACCACACCGATCAGCTTGGGAATGATCTCGCCTGCTTTAGACACAATCACCGTGTCGCCTATCCTGACATCGAGTCGTCTAATCTCGTCAAAGTTATGGAGACTGGCTCGCTTAACAGTCGTGCCGCCAAGCTCAACAGGTTCGAGTATCGCGATTGGGGTGAGCGTTCCTTGACGTCCAATTTGGACCACTATATCTTGAAGCTGGGTCGTTGTCTCTTTGGGAGCAAACTTATAAGCCAGCATTGCCCGAGGAGCCTTGCCTACTACACCTGCCTTTTCAAACGTCTCGATGTCATTTACAACCACCACTATCCCATCGCTCCAGTATGGCAGTTGGGCCCTCTTTTTCTCCCAGTTTTGATGATAGGCCTTGACTTGAAGAATTGTTGCCACAGTCCTGTTCAACCGATTGACTGGAAAACCGAGTAATTGGGCAATCTGGTGACTTTGGGCGTGAGTTCGCTGGCCAAGATCAGTCACGCAATCGTAGCTAAAAAAGCTAAGCCCTCGGGAAGCGGTTACCTTGGGATCGAGCTGACGAACCGATCCGGCGGCAAGGTTGCGAGGATTAGCAAACCGCGGTCCGGCTTTTACTTTTTGCTCTTGATTAAGCTTTGCCAAGGCTGCAACGGTCATAAACACCTCACCTCGGACCTCGAACCGCCCACTCAAGGCTCTTTTGGCCATTAAACTAATCTGGCTCGGGATTTTGAGTTGAACAGCTGATGACTCAATTTGAGCTCGGTCTGGCAGGCTTAGCGGAATCGCTTCAATCGTTTTGAGATTTTGTGTCACGTCCTCACCAATCCGGCCATCGCCTCGGGTCGCGCCAGTTACGAGAGAACCGTTTCGATAAACCAGAGAAACCGCCAGGCCATCCAGCTTAAGCTCGACATAATAACCGTACTTTTCGAGTGCCGCCTTAGCGCCTAGCCGATCCAGACGCGCCTGCCAAGCGAGCAACTCTTGAAAGGAAAAGGCATCGTTTAGGGACAGCATCGGCTGGCTGTGATCAATCTTCTCAAACTTGTCCAGCGGCTCACCGCCAACCCGCGCTGTTGGACTATCAGCCGTTTTAAGATCAGGAAACCGATCCTCCAGTTTTTGGAGTTCGTGTTTGAGCGAGTCGTTCACCTCATCAGAAACGATCGATCGATCGAGCACGTGGTAACTATAACGATAGCGATCAATCAGTTGGCGCAACCTGGCGATCCGCTTAGCCGCTTGAGATTTGATCATAATCCAAACAATAGATCAATCAAAACCTTGGAGCAAGTGAGGCGACTATTCGTATCTTAGCGCGGTTAAGGGATTGAGTCTGGCGGCCCGAAGCGCCGGATAGATGCCGGTTAGCAAACCGACAACAAGGGAAAACAAAACCACCAACAAAACAAAGATCGGGTTGAAGTAAAAGAGATCAATCGGGCCGACGCCGCCGGCTCGGGCGATCTGGCTGACGAAACCGTTGACCAAAAGGCTCAAGAACCAAGCCAAAAAGACTCCGAGAGAGCCGCCAAGAACGGCTAGAATAGTTGACTCGGCGACAAATAAGACTTTAATGTCGAAGTTTCTCGCCCCGATCGCCTTCATAACTCCTATGTCCCGAGTTCTCTCAAGCAGGGCGATTGTCATCGTATTAAACATTCCGATCGAAGCGACAAGGAGAGCGATTAGACCAAAACCGCCCATAATGATCTGGAAATAGCGAAAGATCCGATTGACCTCCTCAACCAAATCGGCAACCGATGTCACCTGAAACCCAAGGTCGCTGATTCCCTGTTTGATCTGGTCTATTTCCACGATCGAGCGCGCCTTAACCTTGACCTGATCGTAATTGATCAACTGTTCCGATCGCACCAGCTCAATCGGCAGATAAACGACCGAGGATTCGTTTTCGACCACGCCGGCGACTGGCAATTTATAATTTTTTTGAGCCACCAGACCATTATTCTCACCGTCCTCCGAGCCGACAATTGCCGCCCGGATCTCAAGTTTTTGATCGAGCGCCGCCTGCGGACTTTCAAAACCAAGAAGCTTGACCGTGCTCGCGCTGACGACCAAAACCGGCTTTAAAAAGTCTGTCGGGATTCTTCCGGCTACAAGCTTCATCCCCTCAAGGTCAAAAAACGAGGGCTCGACCCCCTGAATCAGAGTCTCGGTCGCCGTCCCGTCCCGCTGACTCTGACCAGGCAGTCGGAAAATCGGCGAAACCGCCTCAACTCCGGTGATGTTGGCAAACCGGCTGGTCGCTTCTTGATCGAGCTTAAGAAGGGCCGACTTGGTGGTCGTGACATCCAAGGTGGTCAAGGCGGCCGAAGAGATTATCCGGTTAATTGTCAGACGTTGCAGGCCAAAGCCTAAGCCGACCAAAAAAACGATTGAGCCAATGCCAATACTAACTCCCAAAACAGTCAGGCTTGATCTTAAACGATTGCCCCAAATATTTTGAAGGCTTAATCTCAAAAAATCGACCGGCCTCATCGTGATCTTGACCTCTTTTCTCGCTCGATTTTCCCATCGCGCATGTAAACCACCCGATTGGAATAGTCAAGATAATCCGGATTATGAGTAATCAGCATGATCGTCCGCTTGCCCTTCTGGTTAAGGTCTTTGAGTAGATTCATCACCTCTTCGGCCGACTTGGAGTCCAGATTGCCGGTCGGCTCGTCAACCAGCAAAATCCAAGGGTTGTGAATCAGGGCCCGGGCGATCGCGACTTTCTGCTGTTGTCCGCCCGAGAGTTCGTTGGGCTTGCGATAAGCCATTTTACTCAACCCCAACCGACTCAAGAGTTCTTTGGCCCGATTGCGCCGGACCTTGTAAGATTTACCGGCAAACAAATCGGGCAAAGCAACATTGTCAAGAACAGACATCCCTTTCAAAAGGTTAAACTGCTGAAAGACCATACCGACCTTTTCCCGCCGGTGGCGAGCCAGCTCGTTCTGACTTTTTTTCGAGAGCCGCTCGCCTCGGATCAAGACCTCGCCTTTCTCGTAGGGATCAAGACCGGCCACAATGTTCAAAAGGGTTGATTTGCCCGAACCGGACGGCCCAAAAAGAATTAAGTATTCTCCGGCCTTGACTTCGAGACTGACATCTCGGAGGGCATAGAACTCGTTCGGCTTGCCCTTGTCAAAGATTTTCGTGACCGATCTAAGTTCAATTACGTTGCTGGCTGGCATCGCTTGTCTTTAATTTAAGGACTTACTTGCCAAATAAAGACTGAAGGCCTTTTCCCAGACCGCCGAAGATAGTTTCAAGTTGAGTCGTGATAAGGGTCAGAGCGCTTTTACTCGGCTCCGGGGTAAAGGTGGTGATGTCGGGCGACTCTGTGACATTGCCTGCCGGATCTTCGGCTATCAGCTTAAACTTAACAAACTGACCAGAAGGCAGATTCCGAAAAACCAATGTCTGTTCCTTAGCGGCGGCGTTTTTGGGCGTGGTTATCGGCGTCTGATTGCTGGCGGCCAGACCGGCCTGACCATTAAGTGTCGCCAGCTCGCTAAGCACCGCCGAGACGATGATCGTCGCCCCTTTGTTGCCGCTCCCGCCGATAATCTCGGTCTCGATTTTTTGAAATTCGGGCGCGGACCGATCGCCGGTGGTCGAAACATTGGTTTGAAAAACGGCCTGATTGCCAGATGCGTCAATCGCGGTCAAGGCAACTGGAATGGTTGCTTCTGGTTTCAGACCGTCCAGCCTAATTTCGTGCTTTTCGGCCAGCGCTCCAGAGCCAACGCTCCGGCTTTTGCTATTAAGATCGGTGTAAGCCGCGATCACTTGGGCTTTAGTGTTGACTGAAACCAACAAGACCGCCTGGGTCGCCTGTTGGTCGGTTACATTAACGGCCGTAATTTTCGGCAAGGCTCGAGTTTCAAACTTCCAAAAACTCGGTGTGGTCGTTTCCTGACCAAACTTGTCCTTAACCGAAAACTGAAAATAATAGGCCGTCCCCGGAGTGAGATTCTCGATCACAAAGGCGTGGCTCGAGGTCTCGGCGCCCAGACTTGAAACTTCGGAGTCAAGTCTGTCCAAACCGGCGCCAAAGAGAGCCCTCACCTTGGTCGCCTCGGTCGTTTGAACCGAAAGGATCAGTTTATCGAGCTCTTGAGTGACGAGCGAAGCGTCGGAAATGGCCGAAGACTTGGCGGTCGTAAACTCTTGAACGCTCCCTTTGCCGCGGTTCTTGTTTCGATCGAGACTCGAGACTTGAAAACGATACTTCTTGCCCGCTTCAAGGCCGGTCAACTTCAATTCATGCTTGGTCACAAAAGTATCGTCGCTTTGGGACTGATTGAGAGATTGGTCAAGACCATAATCCACCCTCGAGGTTGACTCCTCGTTGGTTGTCCAGCTGATTGTCGCTCGAGTATCGGTTAGACCAGAGAGGCTGGCTTCATTGCCGCTGATGACCGGGGCCAATTTGTCAGACGAGACATCGTCTTCCGAGCTCTCGGTTGTAAAGCTTGAACCAGACGAGATGACTTCGTTGCCGTTTGAATCTTTTGTTCTGACTCGAAAGTAATAAGTGGTCGAGGACTTCAAGCCAGAGAGAGTGATTGAGTGTGCGGTTTGGCTGTCATCAGCTCGACCTTGACGCGAACCATAACTCGAAGTCAGACCATAATCGACGAACGAATCGCCAGCGAGATTGGAGCTCCAGCTGACAGTCGCTGTTTTTGAACTAATCTCTCCCAGCGAGATGCTCGAGACACTCGGCACGGTCTGGGTGGTCAAGGTGGTGGTCGAGGAAACAGGGCTCTTGGTCTCGTTAGCGTTGGCGTCTTGGGAAACCACCTGGAAGTAATAGAGCGTGGCGCCCGAAAGACCGGATAGCGTGACTCGGTGATTGCGATCAAGCTTTTCATCTTTGGCCGAGGACGAGCCCAGATTGGTCGTTTGGCCATAGTTGACTTGAGTCGTGGCCGGCTCGTCGGTCGTCCAGGTTATGAGGGCGCCGTCGGTCGTGATCGAGCTTGCGGTCAAGCCGGAAATAACCGGACCGGTCGCGTCGCCGGTCGTCGTGAATGAAGCTTCAGGAGCAGTCGTGGCATTATTTGAACCGTCAACCGACCGGGCCAAGAAATAGTAGGTTGTGTTTCTGGTCAACCCGGTAATAACGGCGGTCTGTTTCTGATTATTGGCCGAGGGGTTGGCGGTTGTCTGGCTGCCGCTGGCAAAACCAAAACCGCTTGAAGAGCTGACCGAAACAAGGCCGGTCGCCGGCTCGTCGGTCTCCCAAGTGATAACCGCCGAGGTGTTGGTGATGTTGCCGGAAGCGAGATTGGAAATAGTCGGAGCGGTCGAGTCGGTCGCGCTGGTAAAGCTGTAGCAGGCGCCGGAGTTGTCATCAATCGTTTGAACCTGTTGATTGGCGCTCTCAGCTGAAGCGTCAAGCTCGATCACTCGAACTCTGAACCGATGGGTCGTGCCGGCCGAAAGACCGGTTAAAGAGACGCTGTGGGACGTGCCGGCGCTGGCGGCGATCCCGCCCGAAACCGTTTTGGCATTCGAGACACTGGCGCAGGCGCCGCTTGTTGAGGAAGCAATGTAATCAACAAAAACATCCTTGACCGACCGGTCGGTCGAAAAGGTGATCGCGGCGCTGGTTTGACCGGGCGTGCCGGATGAGACTGATGAAATCGCCGGTCTGGCGGTCGTGGTCAAGTTCTGCTCGGTCGAGGTAATGGCATTTAGGTTTGAATCGGTCGAGTTGACCCGCCAGTAATAGGTCGTGCCCGGAGCTAGTCCTTTCAAGGTAACCGAGTGGGTCGTCTCTGAAGCGTCGGCGTCGCCGTCTGATCGGCTGTAGCTGCCGCTTGAGGTTCCCCAGTCAACAACACTCGAGGTGTTGGTGCCAGTGGTGTTCCAAGTCAGGGTGGCGGTCGTGTGACTGACGCTCGAGGCAAGAGAGCTGGCTGAAACTTTGGCCGCGGTGGTAAAACTATTCTCGGCCGAGGTGGTCGCCAGTCCACTGCCGTCTCGAGACCTAACGATGTAGTAATAGGTCGTATTGGGATTGAGATTTGAAACCAACTGGGAATGGGAGGTAGCCGAGTCGGCATTGTTGCCCCGAACGCCAAGACCATAACTGCCGCTTGAGGTCCCGAGTCGAACTTCTGAACTGCCGTTTTCGCTTGAAGTCCAAGTAATGGTGGCCGAGTTGGTCCCGGGCGTGCCGGAAGAAATCGCCGAGAGGGTCGGGGCGCCGGGTTTGTTCGACACGGCGGCCGTATCGGTCGCCGTGTCAGCCTGGTCGGTCGTCCGAATCTTATAGTAGTAAGTCGTAGCCGAGTCAAGGCTGGAGTCTCGATAGTTGCGGATGGTTGAATCGGTAATGGTTGAGAGCGTCGAATAACTGACGTCATCGGTTGAACGCAGGACAAGATAATTTTTGAAGTTTGCCTCGGTAGCGGCGTTCCATTCAACCTGATGGGAATTATTAGAGCCGGTTGAAGTGTCAAAAATATTGAACGAGCTAGGCGCGACCGGCGAAGTCGCGTCAACGGTAAACGAGGTGCCGGTCGAATAACTCGATAGATTGCCTTTTGAATCGGTGTAGCGCAGCCGAAAGTAGTATGTCCCGTCGGCTAAAGTTTGACCGGCCGATCCGGCGGTGTATGTCCCCGAACCGACCGCCTGACCGACCGTAAAGGTCACGCCGGAAGCGCCTTTGGTGTAGTCAACAGCGACCGAACTAAAATCCGAATTATCGTCAATCTGAATCCGAAGATTGGTTTGAGTAGTGTCGTCGGAATAGGCCGATCCGGTCAAATCCGGGGTGGTGTCGTTGGTGTAGCTGGCGTTGGCCGGCGAAGAATGGGTCGGGGTAGCGGGCGAGACGTTGTCCAGCTCAAAGGCGGACGAGGCGGTCGAGTTGATCTGGCCGTTGGCGATGCCATCGTCGGCTTGGATGCGAACTTTCCAGTTTCCCGAGGCGGCCGAGTAGTAGGAGGCCGGGACATTAGAATCGGCCGAGACGTCAAAGGTGACTGTCTTGGCGCTGGGCGAGGCGCAATTACTCGAGACGCCGGTGACCGACCCAAAGCTGTTGGTGCCCGAGAGCGCCCCGGCGGCGACGGTCGTGTAGATCGAGTTGTTGGTCGTAAACTGGACCCGCATGGTCAGCGTCGAGTGGTTGGTATCACAGATATTGTAGTTGATCGCGATGTTGCCGGAAGAATCCTGGCTCGGGGTGTTGGTGATCGAGACTTGGGGCGGGTCGTTGGTCACGAACGAACGAGAACTCGAGTAACTGCCATAGATATTCGATCCACCCGAGGCAATGGCTCGAACGCGCCAGTAATAGGTGGTGTTGGTGGTCAGAGCGGTCTGGACCGTAAAAGTGGCGCTGGTCGAGGAGGCGTAAAAACTTGATCCGGCGGTCGCGCTCGTGCCGTTAGCCCGATCTTGTCCGGTCCAACCGGTTTGAGAGGCGGTTTGGTCAATCGTTTGAGTGACCGAGGAAAAATCAGAATTGTCGTCAATCTGGATGTAGTACTGAACATTTTCATTCGTGCCGGCATTAGTGGTTGAAAACTGCAAAGCCGGCGTGGTTGAAACCCCGTCGGCGTCGGCCGGAGAGGAAAGGGTCGGAGCGGCTGGGATTGATTTGAGAGTGACCGTGCCGGCCGAGCCGCCAGTCCCGCCGCTCCCGAGGCTGGCCGTCCTGCTACCGGTGTGATTTTGGGCAGTCACATAATAAAGACCCAACCGACCGCCGCCCCCTCCGCCAGCGCTGCCACTACCTCCAGCGCCGCCATTAGCTGTAATTGAACCAGTGCCAGCGGTCGTCGCTGCTGTAATATAGATACTGCCGCCTGAACCGCCGGCAGATACACTACTGCCTCCAGCAGAACCATTGGCTGAAATCGTGCCATTGATAGTAACAGTGCCTGAAGTAGCATTGATTCTAATAGCGCCGCCGCCATCACCCGATGAGGATGCTAGATCGCCTCCACCTTCAGAACCAAGATCAATTGGCGCTGAAGCTGAACCATAAGTAGGGCCACCAACACCATAGCTGGAGCTCCCCGTGGCGCCAGCTCCGCCATACCCTCCTCCACCACCGTAAAACCCGCTAGCCCAGGTTCCACCCCCAGGCCCAACGCCAGTTGTTGAACCACCGGAATAACCCGTGCCATTGGCTGAAAAGGTTGAGCCACTGGCTAAAGTAAAGTTTCCAGTTAGATTGAGGGTTGGTCCTTTACCATTGGGGCTTGTTCCGGTTGATATTGCTAACACAGTTGCAGTGTTGGAAGCGTCGCCTAAAGTAAGATCGCGAAAATTAAATATTCCGTCAGTAGTTGTCGCTAAGTTTGTATCTATTCCTTGCGCCGCACTGAATGTAAAAGTTTTGTAGATATACCCATCCTTGTTGGTTGAATCAATAAAAATAATTGTTCCAGCATCACCAGCTACGCCAGTAGAACCAGTTGCGGCTGTTGCGTTGGCAACGCTAAAGGTATTGGCTGTCGAATAGCGAATATCAACTCTACCGCCTCCGCCCGCACCAGCGGATGCGCTACCACCATCCCCCCCAGTCGTTGTAACAGTCCCTGCGCCGGCAACAGTAGCGGCGGTAATGTAAATGCTCCCTCCAGATCCCCCTCCGCCAACACTGCTATTGCTTACCTCACCATTTGCGGATACCGTTCCTGTAACTGTAACGGTGCCACTTGAATTAATATAAACTGCTCCACCTCCTGCCCCTTGAGAACCTCCCGCTCCGCCCGAACCCAGTGTCACAGGAGCAAATGAATTACCATTTACCGAACCTCCTTTTCCATTAGTAATATGACCGGTGCCGCCTTTCCCGCCATGCCCCCCACCGCCACCGTAATAGCCAGAGGTCCACTGTCCTCCACCTGCTCCGCCTCCAGTACAACCTGATGTGTTACATGAGAGAAACCCCGTGCTGTCAGCATGAATTTTACCTCCTGAAGCAACTGTCACTGTCGCAAAATCTATTTTGACTGTGCCGCCAGTTGAGCCGGAAATCTCGCTTTGAACTTTGATTGTGCCGTTAACCGTCAAGGTCCCTGTCCCGGTCATTGTCCAACTGACACCCGAACTCGGCGCCTCATAAGAACAGGCGTCGGTCCCGCCAGTATTCTGGCCGTTGACCGCGTTGCCAGATGTCCCGCCGAGTGTCAGGGTAACGCCGGAATTAATTGTCAGATTGCCGATTGAGGCCGGCAGATCGCCCGAGTCGCACCAAGTCGAGTTGGTCGAGACGGTGTAGTCAGTTGCCAAGGCCGGCCGAGTGGCTGTCAAGACCAAACCGAGCGTGCCAAAAACTATCAAAATAAGAGAGGTTAAATGAACCTGGCGGTGAAAAGGAAATTCGTGCCAGATTCGATACCAGCCCCATCGACCAACCAGATGGGCGTGAACTCTGCCTGTCGTCCGGCGCCGCAGATGAAGCAAACGTTCGAGAGTTTTAATCAAATGACGTTTCATAGGTTTTTTAAAATGTCTTTCAACTCAACCGAGTCGGGATTTTTGGCCAGACCTTCGGCGATTACCTCCTTAGCCCGGTCAACCGCGCCTTGGTCTCGGTAAAGGTAAGCCAAGTTGGTGTAGCCGACCAAAAAACCCGGGTCAAGCTCGATCGCCTTGCGGTAGCTCTCAAAGGCTCTCTGGCGATCGCCGCTGTCGCGAGCGGCGTTGGCCAAACCGTTCCATAAAAAGGCGCTCCCGGGCGTCAATTTGAGCGCCTGCTCAAAACTGGCAATCGCCCCCCGGTAATCCTTAATGTTATACTGGGCGACTCCGAGCGACTCAAAATAAACCGGCTCATTCGGGTTGAACGAGATCGCTTCCTGATAGCGGGCAACCGCGGTTTTAAAGTCTCTCGATGTTTGGGCCTCCTTGGCGCTGGTAAAGAGAACGGCCGCTTTCTGCTCCTGGGCCAGCCGGTCAACTGGCTGTTTGGGACTCCTGCGCCAAAAAAGGATCATCAAAATCGCCGAAACAACAACTAAACTAAAAAGAAGATAATTAAGTCCCCTCCGTGGCATAACAGTCTAATTATAGTACGAATAGTTTCACTAAACCACTGGTTCAGGAAGAACGATCGTTCCAGATTTATCGGGGATTATTCAGTTTGTAAAGCGTTAAACCGCTAATATCTTTAACCCCTTGCGGATCAATCTCGTTTTCGAGCCGGGCGGTCAGTTCATAAGAAGCTCCATCAACTGAACGGTAGCCATACCACCATCCTTGGCCCGAGTTAGGATCGTCTGGTAATTGGCTGGCGTAGCTCGGTAACAGCGCGGCCTGCAAAACCGAAGAAGGATCGCTCGTTTTAATAAATGATCCAGCGACAGGATAGGCGCCCTTGTCTGTAAAGTAAGCCTCGAGATAACTTTGAATCAATGACAAATCATTCTTTCTCTGGTTATCGAGGTTCGAGGAAGTGTTATTTTGTTGACCAACCGGTACCCTCCCTTGAGATAAATCTCCAACCACACCGTTATTGAGACTCGTGTCTGAAAAATCATCCCCGAACTCGGAAAAACCCAGATCATCAAGATCGCTGACTTGATCTTGATCATCTAGCACTAGATTGTCTGGGCTATCAAGGCCGATTAAGCCGCGCAGTGATGGTAGACTAACAAAAGCGTAGACAATAGCCGTCAGCACTACCGCCAAGCCCAGGGCGATAAAAATCTTCCACATACCCGATCGCCCTGATTTTACCGGGGGTAATTCTGATTGAGCGGCTGGTAGTTCTGGACCTAGAGAAGGCTTATCCGGAGGTGCGACCGATCCAGCTTGATCGGGCTGAACCGGCGCCGGTGGACCCAAAACCGACGAAACCACAGGTTGATTGGGGTTAGGACCAACCGTTTGGCCGGGGTTTGGCTCATGGCTGGGCACTGAACCGATCGCCCCAGCGTCAGGTTTAAAAGGCGCTGTCCCAGCGACTGGAGAGACTGGAGCGTTTCTAAGATCACTAACTGATCCTTGGCCTGGCGCGTTGGGATTATTTTGTCCTTGGGGCGGTGGCGGGGAAAGATCAAACTCGGGCATAATTCCTCCTTTTTTTTATTCACTCTTATTAAACGAATTAATCGAAATTATAAAGATTCCTTAATTGTAACGTTTTCAGCTAATTTTCTTGATTCTTGCTTGTTTAATTTGAGTATCTTTCTAGCAATTCTCTTGGAACTTTTAGACCCGGCTGGTGCTTGGCCAAGTTTTGATTGAGTAGTTTTTGCCTTGACGTTAATACGGGCCCTGGATCTAATCTCTGCCACTAGCGCCCGAGCGGTCGATGTTTCTAGCATAACAGCCATATTTCTGGCAATCAAGTAGTTGCGAGCGAAACCTGGGGATACTGTCACGATATCACCTCTATTACCTAGACGCGGCACCGATTGGTTTAAGACGAGTTTTACCATTTCAGTTTAGTTATTAACTGATAAAAGTTCTATGGCCCGGTTAAGCTGTTCGTCAGCCTCGGTCGCCGAATCATCTTGGACCTTTTCGTCGGGTTGAATACCTTGACTGTTAATCTGACGTTTGTTAGGTGTTAACCATCTTGCGGTTGTAATCCGCAAAGTTGAACCATCTCTAAGCTTGGTCAAATCCTGAACAGAACCCTTGCCAAAAGATTGTTCGCCCACAATTTTAGACCGTCCCCTATCTTGAAGCGCTCCTGCGACAATCTCGCTGGCTGAAGCAGAACCGGCATTAATGATAACCACCATAGGCAGTTGATCGAACATCGGCTCAAGCGTGGTTTGAAACTCCTTAGTTTGACCAGTCTTGTCTTGCTCAAAAACCACCGTTCCTCCATCTAAAAAAAGGGATGAAATATCAATCGCCGAATCCAGAAAACCGCCTGGGTTGTTTCTTAAATCAAGGACGATACCTTTTGGCTGATCTCGTTTGGCCTGGCTGGCCAATGACTTAACCAGTCCTAATGTGTCTTGACCAAATTGACTGACTTTAATCACAAGGATTTGATCCCGGGTTTGGGACGTAACACTCTTAACCCGAATTGTATCACGGGTGACTGGCGATTCAATTAAGGTCTCTTGGCCTTGCCTGGCAATCGTTAATTTTACAACGCTCCGTTTTGCTCCTCTAATTTTGCCGATCGCCTCTCCGAAAGAGAGAGTTGAAGTCTCAACCCCGTCAATCTTGACAATGACATCTTTGGCCTTGATGCCCGATTTTTGAGCTGGCGAACCTTCCAGGGGGGCAACCACGATCAATTGATTATCCTTAAGGGCTAGTTCGGCCCCGATCCCATCGAACTGTCCCGCCAGATCATCTATAAATTGGCGGGACTGATCGGGGTTTAAAAAAACAGAAAAAGGATCTTTTAAAGTGCCGACTAGACCACTAATTGAACCATAAAGAGCCTGTTTGGGATTCAGCTCAACAACCGCTTTTCGGGCAATTTCGTTATAGGCGTCCCAGAAGAGTGAAAAATCAACTTTATCTGGCTCTCGAAGAGTTGTGTTAACAATCGTTGGTTTAATCGATTGCTCAAAGACAAGATTTCTGTGGCCATGCAAAAATCCGCCCAACCAACCTAAAGCCAATATCATAATCCCGAGAATAGGACTTTTAAAACGAATCATAAGTATTAGTAACCTTGATGTTTTCATTTTAGCACGATAGTCCCTCCGGCCAAAACCTCGTTATCAGTGTAAAATACCGCTACTTGTCCTGGAGTCACGGCTCGAATCGGCTCTTTAAGAATTACCTTGGCCTGCTTTGCGCCTTGAGGGAAGACTGTTCCGGCGATCGGTTGCTGACGATACCGGGTTTGAACTTGACAAGATATCGAACCTCGATCAAAGCTGGCTCTGGCGATTATGTTCAATGATCTGACCCGAAACTCTCTTGAATACAGGGCGCTATCTTCCGGACCAAGACTAACAGTCAGGGTGTTATTTTTGACAGACTTTCCAACAACATAGTAAGGCAAGTCAGCCCCAAGACCGAGACCGTGACGCTGACCGATCGTGTAAAACCAAGCCCCGTCGTGTTGACCCACAACCTGATTATCAGTTGTCATAACTTGGCCTTTTTTGACCGGTAAATAAGATCGAAGGAATTGATTGACTTTAACCGGACCAATAAAACAAATGCCCTGACTGTCCTTGCGGTTGGCGTTGGGTAGGCCAAACTCTCTCGCTAACTGACGGACTCGCGGCTTAATCATAGCGCCAATTGGCAGTATAACCCGCTCAAGCTGATCCGGTCTGACTAAAGCCATAAAATAAGATTGATCTTTATTCAGATCAACCCCTCTTAAAAATCTCGTTTGGGTTGGATCAGAAACTTTTGTTTTGACTTGAGCGTAATGACCGGTCGCTACTTTTTGAAAATCTAATCGGCGGGCTTGCTTTAAAAAAAGCCCAAACTTTATTTCTCGGTTACACAAAGCATCTGGGTTAGGAGTATTGCCGGCCGCGTACTCATTAAAAAAATTTCTGACTACTTTCTCATAGTACGCCAGTTCAAAATTAAAAATATGGAGGCGAATACCAAGCTGTTTTGCCACCTCGCGGGCGCAGGCCAAATCGTCCTGCCACGGGCAAGCCAATCCAACCCGGGTCTTAATCGGATGGGTATAGTTCTTCATAAAAGCGGCCTCGACTTGATAATCTTGCTTAATCAGAAGAGCCGCGGCTACGGCGCTATCAACCCCCCCAGAAAGAGCAACCAGGACTTTCGGCTTTTTAGCTTTTTTAGTTGAGATAATTCCAGCCATAATTGATCAGTATGTCACTAAATCAACTGGAAGTGAAGACAAATTTAGATCGGTCTCCCAGGAACTGATTTACGATCTGACTGGCTGGCCATAGCTTGCTGAATTTTGGCCGCTTTAACTACATTGGCCATAAGCATGGCGACCGTCATTGGACCGACTCCCGCCGGATTGGGACTGATCGCGTTAACGATCGGAGCGACCTGATCAAAATTAATCTCACCGACAAACTTGGGAGTCCTATTTTGATCAATATATCCCCCGCCGGCGTCAACAACCACCTGACCCGGTTTAACCCAAGAGCGATCAATCAATCGGGCTTGGCCAGTCGCGCTAACCAGTATCTGGGCCGATCTGGCAAGTTGGCGTGCCCGCGGGGTTTGGCTGTTGATTGTTTCAACCCGCGCGCCCAAGGCTCGAGACAGCTTAGCAAACGGCCGGCCGATCAAAAAGCCATTTCCGATGATAACGATCTTTTTTCCTTTAACTTCAATTTGGTATTCTTTTAATAACTCTATGATCGCTAAGGCGGCCGGTGGTTTGAACAGTTCGAATCGAAAGCCATCCACATCTTTCATCCGGTCAATTGAGACTCCGACTATTTCAGGACTGATAGCTTTTGGTAGGGGTAACTGGACCAGGATGCCGTTGACTCGATCCGTCCTGTTTAGTTGATCGATCAAGGCGATCACTTGCCAGTAGGATGCTCGGCTGTCTAACTGATAGAGTTTAGTCGCGATACCAACAAAATCAGCCGCTTTTTGCTTCTGTTTAATGTAGTTTAAACTAGCCGGATCGGCCCCAACCAGCACGATCGCCAGACAGGGGCTTAACTGATCGTGAACAATCTGCCTTTTTAGATTTAAAAGTATTTTCCCGGCAACCGATTGGCCTTCAAGCAGTCGCATTTAATTGGTGAATTCCTGGACAAATATCTTGCCAAACCCTCCATCAACCACTCCTATGCCAACCCTGCCAAAACCTGGGTTTAGAATGTTTGCTCGATGACCGGAGGAATCCATTAAGCCAAGGTGAGCCAGTTCGACGCTTGGGGCTAGGGCTAGATTTTCGCCCGCGCTTTGATAACTGATTTTTGCTTTATCCATCCGGGCAAACGGATCTTGACCATCTGGATTGACGTGGCCAAAATAGCGCCTAAGCCACATGTCTTGGGCCTGACCTTGGGCTAATCTAGTCAGATCTTGATCCAGCTCAAGATCCCTTTGCCCGGCCTTGCGCCGTTCCAAATTAACAAGTTCGAGCATCTTTTTTTGACTTGACAGATCAACGGTTAAGGGGCCGGGCTTAAGTTTAATCTCGTAGCTATTTTGCGAGAGAGGCCGAACTGTAAAGTAGCTAAGGGTCTGACCAACTGACCGTTGGATCTGGCTTTCCAAAAATCGGGTTAATCGAGCGGTTCGACCGATCAGTTGAGAGGCCACGGCACTATCTGTTATGACTGATTTAAATCGGTTATTAACCGGCAAAGCTAAAATAATAGCAAGACTAAGACCGATTGCGGTTACTCCATATAATCCAGCCAATAGACTGCCGGCTACTTTATTGACTTCCGACCCAAGAACTTTTTGAGGTAGGCTTGTTTCAACCAGCCTAATAATTAACAGCCATATTAAATGAAAAATTAGCCATAAAGATAAGAAGCTGATCGGGTAGGCCAGACCGGAATCAACCACGCCGGCTATTAAGACAGAGAACGGACGGGCGAGCTGAAGGGCTAGGACAATCGTAAAAATTAAGCCAATTAATTCAGCCCCGGTTCTGAACAGGCCTTTACGCCAGCCCTGAAAAAGCCAAAACGCCACCCAGACAAACAAGATTAGATCTAAAAAAGTTACCATAGTGTTTATTTTACTATTTTGATTGGCTGAATAAAGCCTCGGTCAGACTGGTCAAACCCAGTCTAAGGCACTGCTTGCGGGATGAGCTAATCTTAGAGCCAAGCCTTTTTTCCAGTAGATCGACTGAGATATTCTTGATGTGACTGATCGGCTTATGGGTTAAGATACGGCATAGCTCATTGGCGGCCAGGGTTGCCAAAACACAGGCGTTAGCTGAAAAGACCAGCTCTTTGATCTTGTTTTTATCAAGCGAGAGGTAGAAATCGACATAATCGCCGCAGGCGTGATTTTCAGCTTTAATCTTGTGATCAAAAGCTTTGGGCCGGCGGGCGAACTTAAGATCTCTCGCCTGTTCTAGAATACGAAAGTAATCATTAACCATATCGGGCCAACTTAATTAATGATCTTACCAATCGGTTAACATCATCTAGATTCGAGTAGTAACCGAAACTTACCCGACAGGTTGCCAAGAACCCAAGAGACTGATGAAGAGGCTCGGCGCAGTGATGACCGGCCCGGATCGCGATCGAGTTTTGGCCTAAATATTCAGCCACATCATGAGGATGAACATGTTCAAAAACGAAAGACAAGATCGGATTACAGTTTGAATGATCACTCAAGACCCTGACTCCAGGAATCTGTTTCAGGCTTTGGGCCGCCTTTTGGGCCAGTAAACCTTCCATTTGATCAAGCGCCTGGTGCTTTAACCGAGTTTTTTCTACCCAATCAATCGCCCTGGCCAAACCGACCACGCCGGATATATTGGGCGTGCCCGGCTCCAATTTCTCTGGAAAGTCTCGCCAAGTTGGACCTTTTTTCGAAACCGCGCTCACTATCTGCGAACCAGTCAAGACCGGCTCAAACGACTGGTGGTGTTTAGGGTTAACCCATAATACGCCTGTTCCGGTCGGACCGTAAAGCTTATGACTTGAGAAGACAAGATAGTCCACACCAAGTTTTGATAGTTCAATCTTCTGGTGGACGACTAATTGAGTCGCGTCAACTAAAACTCGAGCCCCCCTACTCCGAGCCAAGGTCGCCAGGTGAGCGACTGGCGGTTTAACTCCCAAAACATTCGACATTCCGGTAATGGCTACCAGATGAGTCTCTGAATCAATCAAAGTTTTGGCTAATTTAAGATTCAGCCCTCCTTGAGCATGATCATAGCTAATCCATCTTAACTCTATCCCCCTGGTTCGGGTCAGCAACTGCCATGGCACAATGTTTGAGTGGTGCTCCAGTTCAGTTATGACAATATTATGTCCAGATTTAAGGCCAGAATTAAGACTGCCCTGAGCAACTAGGTTGATTGACTCGGTTGCCCCGGATGTAAAAACAATCTCTTGTGGTTGGGCCCCAATAAAGCGCGCGACCCTTACTCGCGCCTGTTCAAACTGCTCACTCGCCTCTTGGCTAAGACGATACAATCCTCGATGAACATTAGCGTAACGCTTTTGGTAGAACTCTTCGATCGCCTCAATCACTAAGCTCGGCTTTTGGGCGCTACTGGCGCTATCTAAATAAACCAAGTCTGGATTGGTCTTAAAAATTGGAAACTCTCTTCGAATCATTTCAAACCCCAAAGTAGTCATTGTGAAAATCTAACTATGGCGATTCAATGCCATTTCAAACCCCAAAGAATCGTTCGGCGTTGCCGGTCGTTGTCCGAGCCACCTCTTGAAATGTAAGACCTTTGAGTTGAGCAATTCGATCGGCCACCGCCCGGACGTAGCCCGGCTCATTGCGCTGGCCTCGGAAAGGCTCTGGCGTCAAGTAGGGCGAGTCAGTCTCGATCATTATTTTCTCAAGCGGCAGTTGTTTTACCACCTCGTCCGACTGATGATTATAGGTAATCAAACCGGTAAATGAGATCAGTCCGCCAGAGGCAATAATCTGGCTGGCATCCTCGAGTCGTCCGGGAAAACAGTGTTGCACAAACCACTCCTTCTGGCTCCGATTGGCTTTGTGGCTAGTGACTGTTTGACTGATTAGGTCTTGGGCCTCGCGAGAGTGAAAAATAATTGGCTTTTTAGATACTTTTGACTCGGCGAGAAAGAGATCAACAATCCTGGACTGGGTTGCAATAAGACTCGGCCAGTCACTTGTGGGAATATTTCTGCGCTTAAGATCAAATCGATCAAAACCAATCTCACCAAGTGCGACCACTTTAGGGTGTCTCACCAATTCCAAAATACGGTTGACTTCAGACCGCCAGTCTCGATCGACAACATGGATTGGGTGAAAGCCAACCGCCGCCCAAACCCGATCTTGATTTTGGGCAATTTCAAGCGCTTTTTGACTGGTTTTAAGATCGGTCGAAACAACTATCAGCCCAACTCCGGCTTGGACGGACCGCTCTAAAACACTCGGCCAATCCGCCTCAAAGGCTTTAAAATTCAAATGACAATGGCTATCGATCAACATAATTCAAAACTCATAACTCAAAATTGAATCTTAATCGACCAAGGCTGAATTATATCGCTAAGTAGTCCTAAAGAGAACAGTTTGGTGGTCATAATCAAGATCGCCCGCTTGAGACCGTGGCGTATACAATCGAGGCAACGATCACGAAAATAGCGAGTAACTGTCGGGGTTGGATCTTCTCTTTCAAGATAAGATTATCGGCCACAAGAACCAAAAACGGTGACAAAACCAGCACGCCAGTGCTGTAGACGACTCCCTGGTTAACAAAAGCGGTGTACTGGATGAGTCGAAATACCACGAATAGGATCGTCGCCCCGAGAATGACCGGCCAATGTTTAATCGCTCGGTTAAGGCGTGGCCGGAAGAAAGAAAAAATAATCAACGCGACAAAACCGGTTCTAAAAACGTATAAAACGGCCGGTGAAAAAACGTCAAGCAACTGGCGTAAAAGTACCACCTCGACCGCCATTAGCCCAACCACACCAAATAAAAGACGACTCGATCTTTTGAAAACAAGATGGTGGCGTTTGATATGGGCCCAGAATAAGGCAGCCACCGACAGACTTGAGGCTAGAATGATCCGCCCATCACGTTCAGAGTTCAAAAAAAGCGCTGACAAAATAATAGTTGCCAAAGGAGCGATTAAAATAATCGCTTCAAACTCGTCCAGCGACTCGGCCTTGAGTGCCTTGGCATAACCAAGATTCCAACCAGCGGCAATGACCAAGACTAAAACAAGCTTGAATAAGTTAGCCGGCTGAATCGCCAATTCTAGATTAATCGAGCCAAACCACGGTAAAACCAAGACTGTGACAAGGGCCAGACCAGTATGAAGGGCGACCAAGTGTTCCGACACGCTCAACCTGACCCTCGAGAGCGAATACTTCTCCAAAATGGTGCCAAAACTTTCCGCTAGACCAGCAATAATCAAGACTAACATACTAGCGCGGGAAAAGTGGCTCGGGTTGTTTCGAGTTGAGTTGGCCCAACATATTGGCGCTCGTGTCAGGCAGGAGTGGTTTAAGATCAGCCGCGACGGTTTCAAGGCGGCGGTACAAACTGGTTAGAACCTGCCGAGCTCGTGAATCGCCTAACTCAAACTGCCAGGGTTTTTGTTGATCAACGTATTTGTTGGCCTCGGTTACAATTTTCCAAATTGAGTCTAGCGCGCCGGCCAGATCAAACCGCTCGATCAGATCGTTGACCTTGATAGGGCTGGGTTTAACACTTGGTTTAATAACCAGTTTGTGTTTTTTGATCAAAACTAGACTGCGCTGAAGCAAGTTGCCTAAATCATTGGCCAGATCGCTTCGGTAACGCTCTTGGAAGTGTTGCCATGAAAAATCGCCATCGTCGCTCGTGGGGATTTGGCGCAGCAGAAAGTAGCGGGCTGGATCAACTCCATAGGGTTTAATCAACTCAAATGGATCAACCACATTACCCAGACTCTTGGACATCTTTTGGTTCTCAACTGTGATGTGACCATGAACCAGCAACTTGGTCGGAACTGGCAGTTTGGCTGATAAGAGCATGGCCGGCCAGTATAGGGCGTGAAACCGAACGATATCTTTGCCAATCAAATGGACTCGCTGATCGGCTTGATTCCACCACTTGATATGCCTGTTGTCGTGATAGCCGATTGCCGAAAGATAGTTAGTCAGGGCATCGGCCCAGACGTACATAACTTGATCTGGATCAGAGGGCACTCCGACACCCCAAGGCAAAGTTTTCTTGGAGCGAGAGAATGAAATGTCTTTTAGACCTTGATCGATAAAATTAAGGCTTTCGTGCTTGCGATTGGCCGGTACAATTTTTATCCGATCGCTCTCGATCAGGTGCTTGAGCTCGTCTTGGTATCTGGAAAGTCTGAAAAAATAATTTTCTTCGTCAATCAACTCTGGCCTGGTCTTGTGATCCGGACACAAACCAGTCACCAGCTCCTTTTGGAGGATGAATGACTCATGACCGACACAGTACAGGCCCTGATAGCGCTTCTTATACAAATCGCCTGCCCGATCAAGCGCCTGCCAAAATTTCTGGGCTGTTGGATGATGGCGTTTTTTATCCGAAGTACGGATAAAATCGTCGTTGGAAATGTTCAACGCCTTGGTTAAAGCCTTGAATTTTGGGGCAATCGCATTGATAAACGTTTGAGTATCTTGGCCAGCCGCCTTGGCTGTTTGATAGTTCTTCTGGCCATGCTCGTCAGTCCCGGTGAGAAAAAAGACTTCAGCTCCCTCTTGACGGTAGTAGCGGGCCAAAACATCGGCCTGGATCAATTCTAGAGCGTAACCGATGTGAGGCGGCGCGTTAACATAGGCAATCGAGGTCGTAATGTAGACCCGCGTGGGCTGTGTCATAGCTTGATCATACCTGAACGACCGCGAATTGGTAAAGACCTAGAGCCCTAGTGTGAAGTTATCGAATCGATCTATGGGTTCAGACCAATCAATCGCCACCTTTGTCACTCGAGCCAACCGAGAACCCTGTCTGGCCGACTTAATAAGACGTTCTAGTTTTTCTTTTGGCCCTTGGGCGACAATCAAAACCGAACCGTTGAACTCGTTGCGAACAAAGCCAGTAATCTGACCAATCTTTTCGGCCTGCTGGAGGATGTAGTAGCGAAAACTCACCCCAGTAACTTGACCAAAGACGCGCAGGGTAACTTGAGACTTATCACTTCGGTCGGTCATAGCCTTAACTTAGCAAAGTAACAAACTCCAAATCAAACCTAAATTAATAAATCTCAACTGTTGTAAGGTTTAAGCCTTGAGCTTGAACCGGTATTTGAGCTTTGAACCTTGGAGTTAGTGTGTAACACGATTGTCAGCTCTCCCTTGACGACACCACTAAAGTGCTCGATCGCCTGGGTCAGCGTTCCCCGAAAAATCTGTTCGTACAGCTTGGTCATTTCACGACCGATACAAACTTGATTCTCTCCCAACCCCTGCTTGAGATCACTAAGGGTTCTGCCTAAACGCTGGGGTGATTCATACAGGACAACGGTCTTAATCCCGGCAAGGTAATCTTTCAGGCTTGCCAGAATCGTCGCCCGACCCTTCTTTTTGGGCAGGTAACCAAGAAACAAAAATTGCTGGGCTGGAAAACCAGACACCGAAAGAGCGGCTGTAACTGCCGAGGGTCCAGGGATTGGAGAAACTTCAACTCCAGCTTGGCTGGCCAGCTCAACAAGCTGGCCGCCAGGATCAGAAATGGCCGGGGTCCCAGCATCACTAACCAGGGCAATGACACGGCCCTGCTTGAGTTGATTAAGAATAAAGTCTAGTTTGACTGGCCCAGAGTGCTGATGATAGGACTGGGTTGGTGTCGCGATAGCGTGGCGCTGTAACAATTTAGCGACTCGACGAGTGTCTTCCGCCACAATCAAATCAGCCTCTTGGAGTATTCTAAGGGCCCGAAGGGTAATATCTTCTAAGTTACCGATGGGTGTGGCGACAATATAGAGCATGTCATATCCAACCCTAAAGCGCGCGCTTGGAAGCAATTAAACTTGAGTATTCGACCGCCAATCTCTGCCAGTCCTTAAGTGACAACTCTTGAGCGCGTTGTCCTGGATTAATCTTAGCACTCTTAAGGAGTTCAAGGACAGTCCTTTTTGATAATCTCAAGCCCGCACTCAAACTATTGTGAATCTGTCTCCTTTTGCCCGAAAAACCCGCCTTAGCCAAGAGCATGACGATCTTATTTTGTCTTTCATTCCTGGTCCGATCCCGCTTGGGCGTTAGTCGAATGATTGCCCCCTCAACATCAGGTTTCGGAAAAAAACTGGTCCGTGGGACGATCTGGACCAGCTCGGCTAAACCAAAGAGTTCAATAATAATCGTCAACACCCCACGCTTGGAATCGCCCGGCCTGGCGCTGATGCGCTGTCCAACTTCTTTTTGAACCATGAGAACCATCAGTTGAGCCGATTCGTCGATCAATCGACGGATTATCGGTGAGGTTATTTGATAAGGCAGATTAGCCACAACTTTGAATGGTCGAACCAAAACCGAGTACTCAAACGCCAGAGCGTCGGTATGGACAATTTTGATATTGTGCCAATTCTTAAACTTGGCGCTCAAGATAGTGACCAGTTTAAAATCTTTTTCCAGAGCCACAACAAGCCCTCGGGCCGCCTGGCGTCCGAGGGCTTGGGTCAGCCCACCAAAACCCGGACCAATTTCTAAAACAGTATCAGCTGGACTAATCTGTCCCAATTCAACCATAGTTTGGATTGTTCGAGAATCAATCACAAAAAACTGACCCAGCCTCTTGTTGGGCTTAACCGCGTATCGCTTGAGTTCCAAGATTAACTGGTCTTGAAGATCGTTCATGACGCTTTCTCAAGCCTAACGTTAATCACCCCTGTGATAAGAGGCGCCAGGACCGCAAAGGCGTCGGGCGAGAGATCAATCACAGCCGGACCGCGAATACCCGCCCCAATCACGGTCACTATCACCGCTTGGCTGTTGGCCAAATTGACCACCTTAACCTTAGTCCCAACAGGCAAACTGTTGTGGGCGGCGCTCGATTGTGGGGCCGAAAACCAGGTCGCCTTGCCTTGTCCCAGGACAACGACTTTCGTGCCAATAAGGATGATTTTATCGACCGGCTCAAGCTCGATCTCGCGCCGGATAAGATTTCGCTGAACCTCCTGACCATTTTCTGTCCGGACTCGATAGTAGAGCCCTTCGCGTCCGTTTTGACCCGGTTGTTTGACTCGTGTCAAACCTTTGTCAAGGGTCGGATCCTGCCTTTCAATCGTTTTAAAACTGATTGATCGGGTCAGTTTCAAATCGGTTTCCTTGACCCGTGTGATAACAACCTTATCGTCCGGCTTGAGCTCGGTTTGTCTATCAGGTTCTAGTTTATCTTTATCGCCAAGCTCGACCGCCTGCTCGACCAGCAGATCGCCCACTGTCTTGACCCAAGTTCTTACTTGACGAGCCTTACCACCATCTTCCAAGCTGACTGGTGTCGCCCGCTGAACCGAAATAATGCCACCCAAGCCAAAACTAGGATCTGGAAAAAATTTGAGCCGGTCCTGCTCGTAAATTTTACTTGCCAGGCCAGCTATGATCTGATCGCGAGACCGATCATGTGATAGAAAATAATATACCTCGCGCGGCAGTAACGAAACCGGCGGGTCGATCAGATCCAGATCAAACTCTGGCGCCTGATTCAAAGAGATGTTAACCCCTAGAACAACACCTTGACGACTCTGATCTTCTATCAAACGACTCAACCGAAAAACAAAGGCCAGCCCGCCCACAAGAATAACCGGTACTATGAGATTAAAAGCAAGTCTAAACCAGCTCATAAACAAAGTTGTCTTACCAATCCGCGGTAAGATCGAACGGCTGACTTTCGAGCAGGTCGGTCAACTCGGCTGGAATTTCTTGAATGAACCGAGAAGGCAGATTGACCTGAACCGCCCCCCAAAGGCGTCTTCGCTTAGCCGCTAATAAGTAAAGACGATCCATCGCCCGGGTCATACCAACATAGCAGAGACGGCGTTCCTCTTCGAGTTCTGATTGATCCATCATTGATCGACTGTGAGGGCAAATACCCTCCTCCATACCCGCCATAAACACGACCGGAAACTCAAGACCTTTGGCGTTGTGGAGCGTCATTAAGACAACCGCGTCTTCGTTGGGATTATAGTTATCGGCGTCTTGGACGAGCGCCACTTGTTCGAGCAAGGCTGGAATGGTTTCGTGTTCTTTGGCAACTGAAATTAGTTCTTGGATATTTTCCCACCTGCTTTCGGACTCCGGAGTGCCATCGAGCAACCAGCTCTTGTAGCCAGACCGAATAACAATATGCTCGATCGCTTGGGCGGCGGTTTTGTCGGCAACTTCGAGTCGCAATTGTTCAACTAGCTCGAGCCACCCGGCCATTGTTGGATGAACCGCCGAGGTTCGAAGCGATCCCTCAACTAAGCCGGAGCGCCAGTTGGCGATCATTTTAGGCCCAATCCCCCGAGGCGGTCCAGCAAGGGCTCGCTCAAAACTGACCCAATCGCTAGGATTAATAAGCAAGCGCAAGTAACTAATAATGTCCTTTATTTCCTTACGATCGTAAAATCTAACACCCCCGATAATCCGGTAAGGTAAACCTGATTTAAGCAACGCTTCCTCCAAAACCCTCGATTGGGCATTGGTTCGGTATAAAATAACGAATTTGTTAAGCCCTAAGTCAATCGCTCGATGAAGGGTTTGAATTTCAGTCATTATAAAATGGCCTTCGTCTCGTTCGTCGCGACACTCAACGATCGTTACTGGCACTCCCTCACCCTTATCGGTCCAGAGGGTTTTATCGGTCCTCAACCGATTGTTTTTGATCAAATATTGAGCCGAGTCGAGAATTCTTTGAGTCGAACGGTAGTTACGTTCCAGTTTGACCACTTTGGCGCTCGGATAATCCTTTTCAAAATCCAAGATGTTCTGGAAATTGGCCCCGCGCCAGCCATAAATCGCTTGGAAATCATCCCCGACCACGCAGATATTTTGGTGCTTTTGGGCTAGCAGTTTAGTCAACTGGTACTGAACGTGATTGGTGTCTTGGTACTCATCAATTAATATATAGTTAAATAAATTCTGGTAGCGAAATAAAATATCAGGATTAGCCTTAAATAAGGCAACGGTGTTAACCAGCAAATCATCAAAGTCCATCGCGTTAATCTGGCTAAGCTGATCTTGGTAGTCCAGATAGACTTGGGCTACCACCTGCTCAAAATGGGCGTGGGCGAAACTCGAGTAGTCTTTGGGACCAACCAACTCGTTTTTAGCTCCGGAAATGCGGCCCAAAACCGCCCCAACGCTATAGCGTTTTGGGTCTAGTCTAAGCTTAGACATGACATGTCTGATCAGCGCCTTCTGGTCATTTTCGTCATAAATTGAAAAATTTCGGCTGAAACCCAAACCGCTTTGGTCAACCTCTCGGCGCAACACTCGAGCGCAGATGCTGTGAAAAGTTCCCATCCAATATGGCACAGATCGGTCTTGGCCCAACAGCTTGACCACTCGCGCCTTTATCTCCTCTGCCGCCTTGTTGGTAAAGGTAACTGCCAAAATATTGAAAGGGCTGACTCTTTTTTCTCGAATCAGGTAGGCGATCCGATGGGTCAAGGCTCTCGTTTTACCCGAACCGGCTCCGGCCAAGATCAAAACCGGGCCTTGGATCGTCCGGACAGCTTCTTTT
This sequence comes from uncultured Candidatus Saccharibacteria bacterium, assembly GCA_964478135.1. Classification (GTDB taxonomy): domain Bacteria; phylum Patescibacteriota; class UBA1384; order GWA2-35-9; family CAYZGQ01; genus CAYZGQ01. The sequence continues at coordinate 805 of CAYZGQ010000001.1, read as the reverse complement.
TGAGCGTCGTTGAGAGAATCTAATATCGCGCTTGTATCCTCCATGAGTAATTTACTATCCTAAATTATCAGTTTTTGAAAGCTAAGCCAACCAACCAAAAAATCCGCTGGTTGGCGGATTTTTTGGTTGCGGCCCGAAAGTGTTGATACGGATTGTCAGGCTAACATATAAATTAATATTAGTGCCCGTCCGCTTCCTTTCAGGCCGCTGCGCAGCTTCCGTTGGGGCACCCTTCTAGAACTTGTCCAATCCCAGAAAGACACCTTAGCTCAAGCAACGCTTACCCTGCTTCGATCTTTGACGATTGAAGGGTGATGAAACTGTTTCCGATCTGTCTTAACCCTAGATTGATTCAGATTCATCGGTCCAGACATCACCGGGCAGGGTATGGCAGAGCATAATACTAGGCTACTTTTATCTTTTTTACACATAGCAAAAACAAGCATCGCCTTATTACGCACTTTCATCCCCTACCTTACTTTGGGTTAGATGAGATCCGATCTGAAGCTAACAATCAGTATCTATATAAGTTAGCCCAGATCAATTGCGTCAAGCTTGACCGGCGGATCACACTGCTGTTTGAGCCAAGCCCCTCCTTTTCCAAAGTACGAATAATGAACCTACTATAACTATAATACACTCTAAATCTTGACTTGTCAAGTCAGTGGACTGGTTCAATACATCGAGGAGACCTTTTAAGTTGATAATGTTCTCTCATAATACTCTTTTGGCGTCAAGTAATCAAGGGCCCGCTTTAGATAAAAATAAACGTCACCAAGACAGGAGCGGTTAGATAGTAATTCCT